>CBFHGZ010000043.1:0-3669 GCA_965655535.1 Candidatus Actinomarina sp. | reverse complement strand
TAGATCCAAGCGACCCAAAGAGCAGGCAGTATGTATTAGATGTGGCACTTGAAGCATGTAATTTAGGTTTTGATGAAATTCAATTTGATTATATTAGATATCCAGATACTTCGTATAAAGGTTTGGTATATGACGAAGAAAGTTCATTTGAAACAAGAACAAAAAATATAAACTCTTTTTTATCAAATGCAAAAGACTTGCTTCATGAAAATGGTTGCCTAGTCTCTGCTGATATTTTTGGATATGTATTAAACGCAAGGAATGACAATGGTATTGGACAATACCTCGAAACTATTATTGACACTGTTGACTTTATCTCACCAATGATTTATCCATCACATTATTCAAAAGGATCCTTTGGATATATAAATCCTAATGACCATCCATACGAAGTTATTACAGCAGCTTTACAACTTGGTTTAAATAGAGGCATAGACCCAAACAAATTAAGACCATTTCTTCAAGCATTTTGGCACACGTCTGAAGATGTTCAATTTAACATTAAGGCTGCTGAGGATAAACAGTTAGATTGGATTCTGTGGAACACAATAAGTTCGTATGAGCTTGATTACTTTACTAAACTTGACACATGAGTACAAAAGAAAAATTTAAAGCCAATCTTGATAATTTATACGCTGATTTATGCAAAGTAAGCGATTGGATGTATGAAAATCCAGAATTAGGATTTGAAGAATTTAAAACTTCAAAATATTTAGTAGATTTTATTGAAACACAAACTTCAAAAGTTATATTCCCGACACATGAACTAGAGACAGCTTTTGAAATTACTTATGGAACAGAAGGACCTTTAGTTGTGCTATGTGTTGAATATGATGCTCTTCCAGAAGTCGGCCATGCTTGTGGGCATAACATAATAGCTACTGCTTCGATAGGTGCTGGCCTAGCCTTAAGTAGTCTTGCAGAAGAATTAAAAATTCGAATTAAAGTATTGGGTACACCTGCTGAAGAAGGTGGTGGGGGCAAAATAATTCTTTTGGATAGAGGTGCGTTCGAAGACGCTTCTTGTTCTATGATGATACATCCAAGTGTAGAAGATGTTGTAGACCCAACCTTTACAACAATCCAACAGTATAAAGTTGAATTTTACGGCAAAGATGCTCATGCTGCTGGCGCACCTGAACAGGGTATTAATGCTTTAGACGCTCAGATACAATTATTTGTTAATGCCTCAACTTACAGACAGCAAATGCTTCAAAGTAACAGAATGCATGGAGTAATTAAAGATGGGGGTTTTAAACCCAATATAATTCCATCTTATACAAGTTCAGAATGGTATCTTCGTTCCTTAAATAAGGAAGGCTTAGATGAATTAGAGTCTAATTTCAAGAATTTTGTAAATGCTGCTGCTATATCTACAAAGTGTGAAGTTAAAATTACAATTCCAGACTATAGATATGAAGAAATAAAAAATAATAAAGTTTTATACGATTTATATTATGAAAACTCTAAAGCGGTCGACAGAAAAATGATATATCAAAAAGAATCTATAAGGCCAGGGTTAGGATCTACTGACATGGGAAATATATCACAAGCTTTCCCTTCAATTCACCCAATGCTTAGTATTGGAGACGGTAGCTCTGTAAATCATCAACCCGAGTTTGCAGCTGAAACACTTACAGATAGTGGCCACAAAGCAATCTATGATGGCGCATATGCGATGGGCGCAACAATTATAGATTTAGCTGAACAAAATCTGTGGGATAAACTTAAAGAATCTGACTAAGGAAAAGTTTAGTTCTATCGCTTTTAGGATTATTAAAGAATTCATCAGGAGTATTTTCTTCAACTAATTGACCATCGTCAAAAAGCATAACTCTATCAGCAACCTCTTTAGCAAATCCCATCTCGTGAGTTACTACAATCATTGTCATACCTGATTTTGCTAACTCTTTCATAACATCCAAAACTTCTTTAATCATTTCTGGGTCAAGAGCTGATGTTGGCTCATCAAAAAGCATAATTTTTGGTTCCATTGCTAACGCTCTGGCAATAGCAACTCTTTGCTGTTGACCACCAGATAGTTGGCCCGGATATTTTTCGGCTTGCTCAGGAATACCTACTCTTTCAAGCAACTCCATTGCTTTCTCTTCCGCTTCAGCCTTGCTTTTTTTTCTTACCCAAATAGGAGCAAGAGTTATGTTTTGCATGACTGTTAAGTGTGGAAATAAATTGAAGCTTTGAAAAACCATACCAACTTCTGATCTAATAGCTTCAATATTTTTAAGGTCATTTGTTAATTCAATGCCATCAACAATAATTTGACCATCTTGATGTTGCTCTAGCCTATTAATACACCTAATAAAGGTTGATTTACCAGAACCTGAGGGACCTGCAATAACAAGTACCTCTCCTTCAGCTACGTCCATGGTTATTCCCTTTAAAGCTTGGAAGTCTCCATACCATTTCTTTACATCAATTGCTTGTATTGCAGTCATAATTGTTTATCTCTCCCCTAATCCTAATCGTTTTTCAATTTTCATGCTTCTTCTAGCGAAGCTGTATGTAAAAATCCAGTAAAAAATTGCGCAAAATAATATGTTTTCTTGAATAGTTCCTAGGAAGTTTGCGCCCTGTGATTGGTTAGGGATAACTTTAGAACCTATATACAGCAAATCAAAAAGACCAACAATTGCAACTAAGCTTGTATCTTTGAATAAGCTAATAACTTGGCTAACAATTGGTGGAATAACTGCACGTAAAGCTTGTGGCATAATTATTAATGTAATCCTTTGCACTGTACTGAGACCCACTGCATCTGCTGCTTCAAATTGACCTTTGTTAATAGACTGAAGTCCACCTCTCACATTTTCAGCTAAATATGAAGCACTGAATATAGAAGTTACCACAATAGCTCTTACGACCTCGTCAAACTCAACACCTTTTGGCAAGAAAAGTGTAAGCATGACGCTACCAAAAAATAGCCATGTAATAAAAGGAACTGATCTAACAAGCTCAATTATTGCAGTACAAATTATTCGAATTATTGGAAATGTTGACGTTCTTCCTAAAGCTAGCATTACACCAAATGGAAATGATATTGCAATTCCAAAGAAAGCAAGCAGCCAAGTTAAAGCAAATCCTCCATATATAGAAGATCCTGGAACAACAATTAAACTTTCAGAAGTTCCACCTCTCATGAGAAGTACTATTATGGCTGTTGCAACAGTCCAAGTAATAAATAAACTTCTTGCAGTTTCTTTTGAGTTTGCAACTGTTGGTGCAACAGTGACAAGAATCCAAAACAAAAATAGTAGTAATTTAACTTGTCTCATGACAGGAAGGGTGTAAACAACAACTGAAAGGAGGAGGGTTCCATAAACTATATACCTTTGATAGTTAGCTAAAGATTCAGTATTGAGGTAATTAATTGCTAAATAACCAACTAATGAAAACCCAACAATCAAAGGTAAATCAATAGAAGCAATTTGGCCCATAGTAAAATCTGGCTTTCTATATATCCAAGTAACGACAATTAAAGGAGTTAATAACCATGAAACTGGAATTACTCTTTTGAGGACTGTTACTTGTCTTGAGTTTAAAATTCTTCCAATTAAAAACATGCCAATCAATACAACATATAAAGCAGTCCAGGGTGTTTTAGTCGATGCAGCTAATGGAAGAAGTGGATCTGGCTCAATTCTTACATTT
>CBFHGZ010000042.1:5376-7381 GCA_965655535.1 Candidatus Actinomarina sp. | reverse complement strand
AAAGAAGGGTTTGGACCATTTCCTGAATTTATTCATCATGTACCCTATCCATATGAATATAGAGGGATCACTGATGAATTTGTTTTGAGTGAAATTAAATCTTTATTTGAAAACAAACTAAACCCAAGTGACACTGCAGCAATAGTTTTAGAAGTTCAACTCGGAGAAGGTGGATATATACCAACATCATCAGATTTTATTAGTGAACTAAGAAACATATGTAATGAGCATGGAATATTGTTAATTTTTGATGAAGTTCAAACAGGTTTCGGACGTACTGGTAAATTTTTTGGAGCTGAACATTCTGGTATTGAACCAGATATTGTGACATTGGCCAAGGGAATCGCTGGAGGATTTCCCCTTGCTGGTGTATTAGGTAGAGAAGAAATTATGGATTCAATTCACGATGCTGGAATTGGAAGTACATTTGGTGCTTCACCAATTTCCTGTGCTGCTTCTTTAGGAGTTTTTGAAGCATTTGATAACGAAAATATTTTAGATAATGCAAACAAGCAGGGTGAGTTAATGCATGACTATTTAAATTCTCTTCATGAAAAATTTGACTTTATTGGTGATGTTAGGGGTTTTGGACCAATGACTGGTGTAGAAATAGTTGAAGACAAAAAATCGAAAATTCCTAATAAACTTAAAACATCAGAAATTATTGAGAATTGCAAAAATAGAGGATTGTTATTAGTAAATTGTGGACTAGAGGGAAATGTAATTAGGTTTATGGGTCCACTTACTACACCACTTGATCAAGTAAATGAAGCTTTAACTATTTTTGAAAAATCTTTAACTAATTAACTTCTTTATGGGTTAATTCGTGTAATTTTGTCAAAACGTCACCGTCTTTAAGAGCTTTAGTAGGTGCTTTCATAAGCCATGCAGAAACTAGATCTAATGATTCTAAATCACCTGATTCTTTAAAGAACTTCATATATCTAACTGCATCAATAGTTACTCCCGCACTGTTAGGTGAATCCCAAACTTCCAATTGAACTTCAATATTTAAAGGAGCACCACCAAAAGCCTCTCCTTCTAATCTTATGAAAGCTTTTTTTCTATCTTCTAACCACTTAACGTAATCTGATGGTCCTATTCTTACATTGTCAGCATCTATTCCGTCACCTTTATTTGCTACAGATGTAACAGACGAAGTTTTACTTGTTCGTTTAGTTTCCAGACGGTCTTCTTCAAGCATATTGAGAAAGTCCATATTTCCACCAACATTTAATTGATATGTGTTCTTAAGCTTCACTCCTCTATCTGAGAATAATTGAGCCAATACTCTATGAACAATTGTTGCTCCTACTTGACTTTTAATGTCATCACCAATTAATGGAACGCCAGCAGCTTTAAATTTCTCGTACCACTCATTATCTCTAGCGATAAATACCGGAATACAATTTATAAAACCTATACCCGTATTTATTGCACTTTGAGCATAAAATTTAACTGCTTCGTCTGAACCTACTGGTAAAAGATTTATAAGAATTTCAGCACCAGATTTTTTCAATGATTCCTCAAAATCTTCAGAGTCAGGAACTTCATTTATTATATCTTTTACGAATTTTCCAACACCATCATTCACTACTCCAGGTTCAACTTGAACTCCAAGAGGTTTTACATCACAAAATTTCATGGTGTTGTTGGGTTCAGCAAAAATTGCTTCGCTCAAATCTTTGCCAACTTTGGATTGGTTTATATCATAGGCTGCTACAACTTCTATATCTGATACTGCATAACCGCCAATGTAGTCAGAAATTAATCCGTCTTCTGTTTTGTTTTCTGAATAATATTGAATACCCTGCACAAATGAACTAGCACAGTTTCCAACTCCCAGAATCGCTACCTTAATTTTATTGTTTGACATCTCTCCCCTAGTTAAATAAATAATTAAACCAACTGAATGAATTATACAATACACCAATTACAAAATAAGCGATAAACGTAATCACGCCTATTATTTGAAGAATTTTTAATAATTTATTCACAAGTTCTA
>CBFHGZ010000042.1:0-5277 GCA_965655535.1 Candidatus Actinomarina sp. | reverse complement strand
TTTTACAATTTTTTAAATTAATATAATAAATGAACACAATGATTAAAAACTTATCACCTTCACGAGCTTCTCAATTTAAAACATGTCCTAAACAGTTCAAATTTGCAAATATAGATAAAATTAAAGAACCCACAACCGAAGTACAAGCCAAAGGTACTACTGTTCACCAAGCACTTGAAGATTTGTTTGACTTAAAACCAGATGAAAGAAATACAGAAAAACTTCATAATTTGTTTAGAGAAGCATGGACAAAAGTTCGTGGAAATGACGAACACCATAACTTATTTTCTTCTGTAGAGGAAGAACGAGAATGGGGACTAGATGGATTGAAACTACTAAATAATTATATGTCCATTGAAGACCCAACATCATTTGAACCATTAGAAAGAGAAAGATGGGTCAGAGGTTCAATAGAAGATTTAAATTTGCGTGGGATATTAGACCGAATGGACAGAAATAATAAAGGTGAACTTGTAATAGTTGATTACAAAAGCGGAAAAGCGCCTCTTGCAAAATATAAAGAACCAAGATTTTTTGCCTTAAAACTTTATGCTTTATTAATTCAAAAAGAATTGGGTGAAATGCCCAGTGAGTTAAAGTTAATTTATTTAAAAAACTCAACAATCCACACATTAAAAGTTACTCAAGACTCATTAGATCAAGCAAAAATTGAAGTTCTTGAAATTTGGAATAATATAAAAAAAGCATTTGCATCTAATGAATTTCCTGCAACAAAGAACACTTTATGCGACTGGTGTTACTATAAGCCAATCTGTCCAGTTTTTAATGAGAATGCTCCAGATACTGAAAAACTGAAAGAAATTAATGAAGAGCTAATTGATATTAAAGAACAAATAGAAGCTTTAGATATGTTCGAAAATATTGATGAATTACCTGATAAAAGTGAACTAGCCTCATTGAATATTAATGAACTAGAGGAAAAATATCAGAAGCTTGAAATTATAAGAGCAGAAATGGAAGACAGTATACAAAAACTATTACGGGAATAAGCCTCTTGTAAGTTTTGCTGCTGCAACTCTTTTAATCCCCTTTATCAAAGCAGCGGTTCTAAGATCACAATTCTGTTTTTCTGAAATTTTCCATACCTCTTCAAAAGCTGTGATTAAAACATCCATTAATTTTTCATGTAGCTCTGATTCTTTCCAAAGATAATTTTGAGTATTTTGTACCCACTCAAAATAACTAGCAGTTATACCTCCTGCATTTGCCAAAATGTCAGGTACCAATAAAATATCGCTGTCATTTAGGATTTTATCTGCATTTAATGTCGTTGGAGAGTTTGCTCCTTCGATAATAACCTTTGCTTTTATATTATTAGCATTACTTGAAGTTATAACACCTCCAACTGCTGCAGGTATCAAGACATCACAATTTAGTTCTAATATACTTTCTGTGTATGGTTCTGCTCCATCAAAATTATTTACAGAAACATTTTTAGCCATATGTTTGAATAATTCTGGAATATTTATCCCTTTAGGGTTATAGATTGCACCACCTATATCGCTGACAGCAATTACTTTTGCTCCCCTTTCGTAGGAATCTAAAGCGGCATACATACCAACATTTCCAAATCCTTGAATTGCAATAGTTGATTCAGAATATTTTAAATTCAATTTATCCATAGCAGCTACACCAATTGCTACAGCTCCTCTACCAGTTGATTCTCTTCTTGTGATAGAACCTCCAATTGAAGCAGGTTTACCTGTAACAATCCCTGGTTGAGGAGAGCCAACGAAGTTACTATATGTATCCATAATCCATGCCATAGTTTGTTCATCAGTACCTAAATCTGGTGCTGGTATATCTTTATCAACTCCAATTATTGGAAGAAGTTCTGCAGTATATCTTCTGGTAACTCTCTGTTTTTCAGACCTTGAAAGAGGAGTTGGATCTATAGCCACTCCACCTTTAGCACCACCATAAGGAAGACCCACTATTGCAGATTTCCATGACATTAGAATGGCTAGAGCAGTAACTTCACCTAAATTAACATCTGGAGCGTATCGAATACCTCCTTTTGTTGGTCCCATGGACAAAACATGTTGAACCCTATACCCCATAACAGTTTCAACTTCATCATAATCATCTCTTCTAAATGGAAATGTTACAACTAAAGATCTCTGAGGGAGCTTGAGTCTTTCTCTTATATTTGAATCTAAATTAATAAGATCAGATACTTCATCATACTGCCTTATTACCTCAGCATACATTTGTGAATCAAACAAATTATTTTCGACTATCACAAGCTCATCATATATATAATTTCGTGTACTTGTTAGATTTTTTACATTTTTTGTCATACCTCTTTTCTAAATTAAAAGTATGAAAGAATATGAAATAAAAAACTTATTTAAAACAGTTGGAATCGAAGTAAATTTTATTTGCAGAAACCATAACGATCACTGTAATTGTCATAAAATATATGATGACGCAGCATAGTTAGGAGCAAAATGAAAGATTTAATTTGGGATATTGCCAAAAGCGGTGAAGAAGATCTTCAAAATACAGAACTTTATGAAATAAATGAACCAAAAGAATTATTTGTTGCAAGAGGAATTTCTCTTGAGGCCAAAGATAGTACGCAAAAAATAAACAAATTTGTTGATAATAAGATCGCTGTAGATGTTGAAACTAACGGTGCTATAAAAATCTCTGATACAGTGTTTAACTTTTCTAAAGGTTATAAGTCTAAAACGATTGATATAAGAAGTTTGCTTAATTGGGCAACTAACAAAAAGCTAACTGATGACGAATTGGATGATTTAATTGCTATTTGTGGTGCTACTTTTGTTCCGAAGTTACGAGGATTAGACGCAGTAGCAGACAAAAAAGGCATGGATAGACAGCTTGCAAGAGATACATTCATCGAAAAAGAATGGGATAAAGAACCAAAACTCCAAGTGATCAATACTAACAATGAATCTGCACCTGTTTGGGCAAAAAAATTAAATGAAAATGAAAGGAAAATATGAATCAACTATATGAGCTATCAAGAAAGTTTCCGAGTGATTGGATTAAAAAGGCGCCAAAAGGCAAATTTGGAAATTATGTTCCTCATGCTGTAATTACTCAAAGACTCATTGAAGTCTGTGGACCATTTAATTGGGAGGTTGTTGAACTTATAAGACAGGAAAATAATGGAGTTGTTGTAGGCTGTTTTGGAAAATTAACGATAGAAATAGATGAAAAGCTGGTGACGGTAACTTCTATTGGAGATGTAGAAATTGACCAAGGTAACGATGGTGCAAATGCAAAACATGCAGAATCAGATGCTTTTAAAAGATGTGCTATGAAATTAGGTTTGGGATTACATTTATGGGCTGGTGAAGAATACTACCTAGATAAAAAATTAGAAAAAAAAACTAAATTAACTACCAATTTAAAGACTGCTTAATTTATTAACTGACCATTTTTGGCTTGTAATACAAATGTGATAGGTCCATCGTTTTTTAACCCTACTTCCATCATTGCTCCAAATTGACCAGATTTTGTTTCAACTGAATTTGAAAATACACTGATTATTTTTTCTAGCATTTTTTCGGCTTCGGTAGGATCTTCTGCATTTATAAATGAAGGCCTATTCCCTTTGATATAATTTCCAGCAAGAGTAAATTGGCTAACTATTAACAGTTTTCCATCAACATCTTTAATACTTAAGTTCATTTTTCCGTGTTCATCAGAAAATATTCTTAATTTTAGAATTTTCTCAATTAATACTTCAGCATCTATAAAAGAGTCTCCCTTTTCAATACCCCAAAAAACTAATAATCCTTTTGAAATTGAAGCAATTTTATCTTTATTAACTTCTACGTAAGCTTCTTTGACTCGCTGTAAAACTACTTTCATAAACTATAATCTAACATATGAACTTAGACAGTAAAACAATTTCATTAGCAAAAGGCCCTAATTATGCAGCGTTCACAACACTATTTAGTGATGGGATTCCACAAACTCATGTTATGTGGGTTGACACAGATGGTGAAAATCTTTTAATAAATACTGAAATTCATAGATATAAATATAAAAATGTAAAAAAAGATCCACGAGTTACAGTAATGATTTGGAAACATGACAACCCATTTAAATTTGCTGAAATTCGAGGAGAGGTTGTCGGAGAAATTACTGGACAAGACGCTAGAGATAATATTGACAAATTATCAGAAAAATATTTCAAAAAACCATATCCATTTGAAATACAAACTGAAAGAATTGTTTTAGTTATTAAGCCTTTGAAAGAAGTTTTATTTAATTTAAAAGACGAAGACTTCGAGTAAATTACTTCTCTTTATAATCGTAAAAACCTTTTCCAGTTTTTACACCAAGTTCGCCTTTTTTAACTTTATCCTCTAAAAACTTTTTTGGATAATCGCTGCCTTTACCTGACTCATTATATTTTTTTAGTTTTGCATAATAATGTATATCTAAACCTGAATAGTCAGATAACTCAAAAGGACCCAGAGGATGATTTAGACCTTTTTTAATTGCAAGATCAATATCTTCAAAGTCAGCTATTCCCTCGTCATATAACTCGTATGCTTCATCCACTAGTGCAGCCAGCATCCTATTTACAATAAATCCAGGGGTTTCTTTTTTTAGCGTAACAGTAGATCTACCCATATTGTCACTTACATCTTTTGTCCTGTTTATAGTTTCTTCTGAAGCATTACTAGGAAATGAAATCTCAACTAAATCCATTCTTATTGGTGGATAAAAGAAATGCATGTTAATGAATCTTTCTGGATGATTACAGTGTTGAGAAATTTCAGATGCTTGAATGAAAGAACTGTTAGTTGCAAGAACTACATTTGCATCTAATATTTGAGATAATTTTTTAAAAATATCTAGTTTTACATCAAACTTCTCAACAACAGCTTCAATAACAAAAGTTTTGTTTTCAACAGTATCTTCAAGGGAATTAAATATTTTTAAATTATTATCAAAATTTTCTAAGTGAGTTTGGTTGTACTTGCCTTTATCAATCAAATTTAAAATATTTTCCCTAGTAAATTTTATTTTTTCGTTTAGGTACTCTTCATTTGAATCATAAATAGAGGTTTTATAACCTGCCATCGCAGCTAATGCAGCAATTTGACTACCCATCTGACCACCGCCAATGACAGCTATATTTTCATTCATTATGTTTGTTTATTTCTCTTCTTGCAATAGAACGAATATGTACTTCATCAGGTCCGTCAGCAATTCTTAAAGTTCTAACTCCCGCTGCCATCTTTGCTAAAGGAGTATCTTGAGACAACC
>CBFHGZ010000041.1:3641-7565 GCA_965655535.1 Candidatus Actinomarina sp. | reverse complement strand
CCATCATATGCACGGTGATCACCATCAAAGTCAATACATCGTATGGTGTAATTTTGCTCTTGAAGTTTTCTAATTAAATTAGAACCTACATGGCCTGAGCTTCCAGTAATGAGTGCACGTTTCATTAAAGTCCTTTAAATAACTTTATTAAATTCAGTATAAGTTTTTAAACTTTTACACCAATATGTTTATTTAAAAATGCTCCAAACATCTTAAATGACTCAATAGATTCAGGTAATGTGCTCTCTACTTGAAAGACATGCCACAACTCTTCCCACTCTTTGTATTCGTGAACGACACCATCTCTTTCAAAAGCAGTTCGTAAACTTCTAGCGTCAGATAACAGCAACTCATCGCCACCTACTTGAACCATTACTGGTGGACAGTCTGTAAAATCCCCTTTTATTGGACATATATATGGATTTTCTGAATCAAGATCTTCTTCTTTTACGAAGTAACCACCAAACCCATCAAGACCATACTCTCCCCACATTTTCTTGAAGATTGCACCAATCAACAGGTCTTTCTCTGCCATTTCTTTCGTATAAGAATCTCCAGTTGCGGCTGGATCAGCCCATGGTGAGATACACATAATTGCACCGGGGGTTGATTTACCTAACTCTTTTAGTTTAAGGAATGTCACAAGTGACATATTTCCACCTGCTGAATCACCGCCAAATGCAATTTGATCAGGCGAGTATCCCAAGTCGTTTACTAATGCTTCATAAGCAGAAACACCATCCTCTACTTGTGCTGGATAGTAATACTCAGGTGCTAGTCGGTAATCTGGTATATAAATTGTAAAACCAGTCTCTCGAGCAAGGTGAGTCAACATTGGATAGTATCCTTTAGGACTTCCTACTTGGTACGCACCACCATGAAAATAGAGAAGAATTTTCTCTGGATCTGAGTTTGGAGCAGTAATCTTCCATGTCTCCATACCAGCCAAGCTTAGCTTCTCTTTTTTATGGCCTTTAGATTTAGGATTTAATGCTACTACGTAATCAAAATTGAAACGTTGAGCTTTTACTTTCCACATTTTAGGTTTCCAAGGTTCAACGACTAATGCCGCAATTAAACCACCTAATCTTTTATATTTTTTCTTAGCCTTCACAGCTTCTTTACTTAACATATCCCCCCTATATAAAAAATATATTAAGTTTTTATGGTCGTTTCAATTGATTTTAAAAATTAAGCCAAAACATCATGATTTCTCCTAACAAAAACTGCTAGGATACTCCAGTTAACAATTGCAAGAATACCCGTAATAAAACAAAACATCTCAGTACTAAATGTTGCTCCACCACCAACAAAAATCTGCAGTGAAAAGTCATAAATTGTTGAATAGAGAACAGTACCAGCAAATGCAAAGATAACATGTAGTGTTTCAATCATGGAAGACCCTGTTCCTCTATTTTCTAAGTTAAATTTAGACATGACTTCAGCATCTGTTGCTACTGAGGATACAACTGGTGCAATTCCAAAAATTCCATTCAGCAAAACATAAGGAATATTAAGAAAATATGGAGTAGTTAACCAGATGATGCCAGCAATAATATTTCCAAAAGCACCTATATATAGCGAAGTTCTCAGACCCTTTTTGTCATAGATTCTTCCAGCAATAATAGCCATCGGTACAAGAATTAAACCAAACCCAGTTCCAATGAGTCCATATTCAAATGAGTTTAGGCCCAGCCCTTGTGTGAAAAAATATGGTGAGAGAATGGACCATCCACCAATAGAGATAAAGTAAATAACAATCGTAAAGAGAGAGATCTGAAATCGTTTATCTGAAAAAACCCCTCGTGGAAAGATTGGGTTCGCAACAGATTTCTGTCTTTTATAAAACAACCATATGAAATATGGACAAGAGAAGAGCAAGAGAAAGCTAATAGTGTTCGTAACATTTTCAACTCTAAAGAAAGTAAGTGCAGAGGAAAAACTTGAGAGTATTAATGTAATAAGCATTAACGACTTAACATCGACTTTATCAATTGTGACAGTCTCAGTACCAAGATTTACTCGAAGCAAAATATAAGCACTAATAAACGAGAGGGCAACAGGCAAAATGAAAAATAATCTCCAGTTGTTGTATTCAGCTAAATAACCAATTGTTAATGGAATAAACAACACAGAAACAGAACCTATAGAGGCAATTAACCCAACAGCAGACCCTCTATTTTCATCTCCAAACATAGTTGTCATAAGACCAACACTAAGACCCATGACACATTGAGCTCCTAAGGCTTGAAGCCCTCTCGCAACAAGCAATAATTCGAAAGAGTTTACCGCAACAAGAAGAGATGTAGAAAGCCCATACACTAAAAGGCCATAAATAAACATTCTTTTTCGTCCAATTAAGTCAGCAAATCTACCGATTAACAATGTTGAAACTGCTGCCATCAATAAGTACGAGAGATTTACCCACTGTAAAATTGCTATGGGTTTTTCAAAGTCTCTATCCCACAATGTGAGCTGAATAGTTTGTGAATTAATTGTTGTGACAACAGCAAAAATCCCCAATGAAATAGACAATGCACCAAGTTTGTTTTTAATCATGGAGAGAAAATTCATAACCACTAGATAATATCGAGTCTTTAGTTTTAGTATTGGGGTATGAATAAATTGTTAGTACATATAATCACAGGAGTTGAAAATCCAAGCCGTTCAGTCTTAGGGTTCTTAGTTGCAAAATCAGCTATTGAAGATGGTAATGAAGTCACTATTTTCTGCGCAGGAGATGGAGTGACATCTCTTCATGAAATAACAACACAGGAAATGCAAGGTGTTGGTTTAGGAACTCTTGCAGATCACCTCAGTGTATTAAAAGAAAAAGGTGCTCACTTATATGCATCTGGAAAATCAGCTGCAGCACGTGGTATTTCAAAAGAACAATTAGAAGAGCTTGGCTTTACTCCTGCAACTCCTAATAAGTTAGTTGAGTTAACTTTTGAAGCAGATCGAGTTCTCATTTATTAAAAAATTGCAAATAAATAAGCCCCTTCTATATTTTGCATCCGCATACATCTCTTATCCTTTGATGTATATATTTGAAGACTCAAATATCTTTGTAAATTATTTCTTTCTATTGATTTTCATTTCAAGTTCAGTTTTAGGTTTTATTAGTTTGGTTAAAATAAATGGTTAGCTCTTCAGCAACAACTGTTCAACAATATATAAATGAACTCGAAAGTGAAAAATCCACAGTGATTAGATATGTTCGCAAACTAATTCTTGAGAATCTACCTAAGGGGATTAAAGAAACGATGGACTGGGGAATGATTAATTATGAAATACCTCTTTCAACTTATCCGGAAACATATAACAAGAAACCCTTAAGTGTTATGTCTTTAGCAGCACAGAAGCATCATTTTGCACTCTATTTACATGGTGTTTATTGTGACAAAGAGTTGTATGATTCCTTTTCTAAAGATGTAATAGATGAAGTAGGTAAATTAGATATGGGTAAATCGTGTTTACGTTTTAAAAAAGTAGAGTTATTTCCTGAAAAGACTGTATCTAAAGTTATTAAAACAATTACACCACAAGTTTATATTGAATGTTATGAGCGATATAAATAAAAGGTATCTTTTAGGATCCGTTGTCTTATTTCTTGGAATCTTTGTTCTAGAAGGAGTTTTAGGCTTATTTGGCATAGAAGAATCAATCTTATTCCTTATTTACTGGGTTCTTTATTTTGTTTGGTTGTTTAAAGGCAAAGGCTATATAAAAAAGAGATCAACATGAACTTTATAGAACAACTTGAAAAAGTCTGGGATACTTGGGAAATTATGCTTGTAATTATTCCCATAATTGTATGGCAACTATTTAAAAAGTAACTTCATGCTTTAAACTTTATATATATGTCGCAAAGAAAATTCATAATTGACGCGGATACAGGATCTGATGATGCAGTTGCAATCT
>CBFHGZ010000041.1:0-3543 GCA_965655535.1 Candidatus Actinomarina sp. | reverse complement strand
GCTTTAAACTTTATATATATGTCGCAAAGAAAATTCATAATTGACGCGGATACAGGATCTGATGATGCAGTTGCAATTTTAATGGCGTTACGAGAACCAACAATTGACGTACTTGGAATAACACTAGTTTCTGGAAATGTTCCTCGAGATCAAGGAATTATAAATACCCTCTCAACTATTGAGCTTTGTGAAGAAACCACAAAAGTATACGCAGGTGCAGACAAACCTTTAACGCGTGATTACGAACAAGTACAAACTTTAGAAGAATTTTCAGCACATGTTCAAACCCGATCTCCAGTTTCAATCAGCGCACAATGCGTTCATGGAGAAGATGGTATGGGAGGCATTGGTATACAGCCAAAACACACAGAGTATGAAGAAGAGGAGGCAATTGAATTCTTAATTAATTCATTTAACCAACAACCAGGTGAAATCACGCTTGTTACTTTAGGACCATTAACAAATATTGCATTAGCAATTCAAAAAGATCCATCCATTATTGAAAAGATTGAACATTGTTATGTCATGGGCGGAACTTCGGATGGGACAGGAAACGTATCTCCTACTGCAGAATTTAATATCTGGGTTGACCCAGAGGCAGCAGCAATAGTTTTCGACTCAGGACTGCCTATAACAATGGTTGGTTGGGATAACTCGTATAAATATGCAATGTTAAAAGAAAAAGAAATAGAGAGATTTAAATCACTAAATACAAAGTATTCAGATTTCTGTATTGATATTCAAAAAACTCTTATTGAACTCACACATTCTTGGTATGGATTTTATGGATTTGATTTACCTGATCCAATAACAATGGCAGTTGCTATAGACAATTCTGTCATTCTTGAATCACAGCAATTGCATGTGATCGTTGATACAAGAGACGGCATTACAAGAGGCCAAACAATTGTTGATTTTTATGACAATGAAAAAGGCAATCAGAATGTTAGAGTTGTCACAAAATCTGACAATGAAATGTTTTTGAATATGCTTGAAGGGTATGTGAAGTAATGAAGAAAACAGCGCTTTTGTTTATGTTGGTTTTGTTTATAAGTTCTTGCCAAGCCGAAGACCCTTCATCTATTAGATACGATATGCAAGGATATATTGAAGATGTAAGAATAGACAGCGAGGGTGCGTTCATCAATATATTGGTAAACGGACAGATGATAAGCCAAGAGGGTCCAACAATGATTGACTATGGATGGGCTACTGTTACACCTGATACAGTAATTTATCTAAATGGTGAAGTAATAAATTTTTACCCATTTGAAATAGATGAAAATATAAATGTTTTAGTCCAATATGACGGTGCAATTATGGAGAGTTATCCTGTTCAAGGAACTGCTTCAGTGGTTTCGATTAAAAAAGATAACTAACAACAGGCTTCAGAATCAGTTTTAACCTCTTCTAAAACCTCTGCATTTGGATAGTATCCATCAGGATATGTTGGACATACAGCTTGTATTGAACCATCTTCAAGCTTTAAAACCATGCCGTCAAATTTTTTCTCTTTCATATATGTAGAGGCATCCTCTTGAGATTCAAAAGGTTTTGAACAACGCTCTACTATCCAGTCTTCGGTATTTACGTTCTCGCTCATACTTTCATTCTATATACGCTCATAGCTTAAGACAAGGGTTGGCTTGACTACCGTATACAAAAAGGGATGCAACTGAAAGGCTAAGTTCAGACCAACCCTTATCTTAAGCTACTAATTTTCTGTCACTGAAACAACTTGTACATAGTATTAAATCCACATCATTTACTACCAAAAAGCTAGCAAACTGATATTTGCATGTTGGACATACTATGTTTATGTCTACATTCATTTTCCACCCACAATAAAGATATTATTTGAAGTTAAATTAACGGTAAAAATGTACCCTATGAAAATTAAATTTCAATGCTTATGAACTTTAAAGGTATATAATTTCCTAATGTTTGTTAAGCTTTTAAAGTCTAAAATCCACAACTGTTTTATCACAGATCATAATGTTGATTATGAAGGTTCTATTCTTATCAACAAAACTCTTATGGATGCAGCGGGTTTTTTACCAAATGAAAAAGTACATGTTTTAAGCGTTACCTCTGGTGAGAGATTAGAAACTTATGTAATAGAAGGTGAAAACGATTCACAAGATATAGTTATCAACGGTGCAGCAGCACATAAAATTAAAACAGGAGAAAAAGTAATAATAGTTTCTTATGCTTTATTTAAAGAAGAGGAAGCAGACTCTCACACACCAACGGTTGTTTATGTTGATGAAGAAAATAATTTAAAGAAGTAAATGAGTAAAAAAGTATATTTTCTTTGGTTTGGACAAACATTGTCTTGGACAGGTTCCCAAATGTCTTTCTTTGGACTTGGTGTCTGGATTTATGAAACCACAGGAAGAGCATCAGCTCTATCCACGATTTTGTTTACTGTAGCAATTATTGGAACAGTAACAGGCCCTATAGGTGGCGTCTTTGCAGATAGATTTTCACGTAAAAAAGTAATCATCACTATGGACATCACCATTGCAATTGTTATGTGCTTTGTTGGATGGCTTGCATATACAGAAAACTTAAGCTTGTACTTGCTTATTCCTGCAGCTATTGTTTTTGGCATTTTTGAGATTGCTCACTGGTCTACTTGGGGTGCATTTTTTGGAGACATTGTTAAAAAAGATGAAGTTACAAAAGTAGCAGCATTATTCGAAAGCGCAGATGCGATTTCAATACTTATTGGTCCAATTGGTGGCGCATTTATTTATGCGTTCTTTGGTCTTCCTGGAGTTATTTTATTAGATGTTATAACTTGTTTGATTGGTCTTGCTTCAATCATGTTCATTAAAGGGAAGAAAGTAGAGCAAAAGAATAAATTAAATATAAAAAATATGTATTTAGATCTTCTAGAAGGTTTTGAGTGGCTAAAGGATAAAAAAGGTTTGGTAACGTTAGTTGCAATATTTGCTATTTCAAATTTCATTCATGGAATGAACTCAGTTCTTCTTCCACCAATGGTTCTTAATTTTACAGACGCCAGAGGTCTTGGGTTGATTGAGTCCGCAGTAGGCGTATCATTTTTAGCATTCTCGGCTTTAGCTATTCGAATAGCTAAAAAAATTCAAGGCAATATGAAAATAATTATTATTTGCGGAATGATCATGGGAATTGGAATCATAGTAGGGTCTCTTCGTGCTTCATTAATTCTATTGATAATCTGGGGAGTTGTTGAGGCAGGTGCCGGCTCTATACAATATGCAATTTCATCTGGAGCTTGGCTCATAATTACTGATGAAGAAATTCGAGGTAGAGCTATGGCGTTACGTGGAACAATTGCTCAAGCTATGGCGTTACGTGGAACAATTGCTCAAGCTTTGAGACCAATTGGAATTTTGATTGCGGGTCCTCTGGGAGACTATCTTGAGTTTACATTTTATCCCGAAAACCAAGATCGTCTATCTTTTTTAGTTGGAACTGGTGATGGAAGGGGATATGCACTCTTGTTTTTCGTTGGTGGAATTGTGCTTTTTACAGCGTTCCTTTCAGTCAGTA
>CBFHGZ010000040.1:2247-7797 GCA_965655535.1 Candidatus Actinomarina sp. | reverse complement strand
CAGGTTTAAGAGCATTTTGTATATTTATAATTTGATTGTAAAACCTGACACTGTTATCAATTTGATCAACCAAACACTGTTTTAAAGTAGATATCTCTACTGGCTCAGCATTTACATTCAAATAAACTTCAAAATTTCCAGTATTTATTTCAATATCGTTTAAAACAGTTTCCAAAGCATTTTTTGCTGGTGTCACTGTAGGTGAATGAAATGCTCCAGCTACATCTAAAGGAATTACTCTTTTTGCATCAAGGTCTTTTGGATTTGATTTTAAATAATCTAAGTCCTCGATTAAACCACTAATAACGATTTGTGAAGCGTCATTGTAATTCGATATATTAATCTCTATTCCTTGTTCATTTAATTTTTGAATTGATGAAATAGTACTGCTCATATCAGAAGTGAGAACAGCTGCCATAGAAGTGTTGGATCTTTCTACAGCTTTCTGCATAGCTTCTCCTCGTACTGAAATAACTTTTAAAGCATCTTTAAAACTCATATATCCGCCTAAAACCAAAGCAGTATATTCGCCAAGAGAGTGACCTATACCAACTTTTGGGTATCCAAGTTTTTTTATTGCTTCTAAACCGTAACAATATGAAACAGCAAATATGTAAGGTTGAGCAATATTTGTTTTTTTAATTTCTTCTTTATCTTCTATCTGAACTATTTCCGAGATTGACCAACCAAGTGTATTTTTAAATTCTTCATTTAAATAATCAGAGTATTTATCCAAAAGTTCTGACCCCATACCTGGCTCTTGTGACCCTTGACCAGGAAACATTGCTACCCAGTTCATTAATTTACCTCAGCTATCGCAAATGCTGTCGCATCATTTTCTTCATGGGTTAATGAGATATGAATTTGAGTTACACCTAATTCTTTTTTTAAATCTTCAGCTTTTCCATGTAGTATTACTTCAGGCTTACCTCCACCAGTTATTTCAATATCTCTCCAATTTATCTGTCTCCAACCTTTACCTAAAGACTTCATTACAGCTTCTTTTCCAGCAAATCTAGCACCTAATCTTTTTGCTGGATCGGAAAATCTATTTGAATACACTACCTCTGATTGAGTAAAACACCTATCTTGAAATTTATTAGGAGATTTAAGTAAGAGATTTCTTACCCTTTCCAAGTCAACTTTGTCCACTCCTATGCCGTAAATCATTAAAATCTCGCTTCAATTTCAGCTAGAAGATCTCCTTTTTTGACAGCTTGACCCTTTTCTACATTAAATTGTTTTATTACTCCATCAATCGGAGAGGTAATTATATTCTCCATCTTCATTGCTTGGAGAACAAATAAAGAGTCTCCTTTTTTTACTTTTCTACCATTTTTAGTAAGAGTATCCATAATTGTTCCTTGCATTTCAGCAAAAATCAAACCGGGATTTTTTATATTACCAGTTAAGTCCATACCTATTTTTTTTGGTCTTTGTGGAGCTAGAGAAGCATTCACTGTGTCATCTAATGAAATCTTAACTTTACTTGGCCTATCTGATATTGTTTCTTCAATTTCAGTATCTTCAATTTCAAAATTTTCTTCTAAAAATTTAACATGTATTTTTCCATCAACAAATTCTCTAGTTTTTAAGACATCTTTTAGAACATTAATAGTTGTAGGGATGCCGCTTATGATATATTCTTCCAAGCATCGGATTCCCTTAGAACGTGCTTCCTCTCTAGAAACTCCCCAAACAATTAATTTTGAAATCAAATTGTCATAGAAGTGAGTAATTTGGGTACCTGTTCTAGCCCATCCATCAATTCGTACACCATTTCCGGTTGGCTCTCTATATTCAGTTATTGTTCCAGGTGTAGGCAAAAAGTTATTCTGAGGATCTTCAGCATTTATTCTAAATTCAATACTGTGTCCTCTTGGGTCAAGTTCGTAATCTTCAAGTGAATTTCCTAATGAAATTTTGATTTGTTCTTTAACCAAATCAAGACCATATCTCATTTCTGTAACAGTATGTTCAACTTGAAGTCGTGTATTCATCTCTAAAAAATAAAAATTTTCATCACTGTCCGCCAAAAACTCTACGGTTCCAGCATTTACATAATTTGAAGTTTCTGCGATTTTGAGAGTATATTCTTTAAGTCTCTCTCTCCCAAAATCTGACAACCAAACAGGTGGACTTTCTTCAATTAGTTTTTGATTTCTTCTTTGTAGAGAACAGTCTCTTTCACCTAAATATAAAATGTTCCCGTACTTGTCTGCTAGAACTTGTGTTTCAACATGTCGAGCAGGTTTAATAAATTTTTCAACATAAATTTGGTCTGAACCAAAATATGCTTCACTTTCACGTTTTACAATTTCAAAATTTTCTAAGAGTTCTTTTTCACTATGTACAATCCTTAGACCTTTTCCTCCACCTCCATGTGCCGCTTTTAGAGCTACTGGATACCCAAAGCTTTCGGCATCTCTGATTGCTTCTCTTTTTAATCGAGAAGGTCTTAATTGGCCAGGCACGGGTTGTAATCCTATTTTTGAAACAAGTTTTCTAGATTCAATTTTGTCACCCATTGAACTAATTGTTTCTGGCCTTGGTCCTACCCAAATAATCCCTTTTTTCTCTATTGCCTTTGCGAAGTCTGCGTTTTCAGCTAAAAATCCATAACCAGGATGTACAAGGTCTGCATTTGTATCAACAGCAGCATTTACAAGAGTTTTTAAGTTTCTATAACTTTCTGCGGGTAATGAGCCACCTATATAATATGACTCATCCGCTCTTTTAACATGAAGAGAATCCTCGTCAGCATCTGAGTAAACAGCAATAGTATGCAGCCCCATTTCTTTTGCAGATCTTATTACTCGAAGTGCAATTTCACCTCTATTTGCTATAAGAATTCTTTTTTGATCCATATTTTTACTTAAGTTTTAGAGCTATTCCCACTGCTAAGGTCGCTTTTAGCACATCACCGAGAACAAACGGAAACACACCTATAGTAAGTGCGTTCATGAAAGAAGTATTTAATATAATCATTAGTCCTATAACTCCACAAAAATAAATTGCTGAAGTTCCTAATACTATTCCTATAACAGGTCTTTTAGAGAATTCACCAATTACATATGCTGCAAGAAAAAAACCAACTATATATCCAATTGTAGGACTTTTTAATATGGCTACTCCGGCAACACCTGATGTGAAAAAAGGTAGTCCTGACATTCCTATAAATAAATACATGAGCATACTTATTGCACCAAATGTACTTCCAAGAATTAATCCTGCTAGTAAAACAGTGAATGTTTGGCCAGTGATTGGTACCGGCGAAATTGGAATAACAATTCTAATTTGTGCAGTTAATGCTGTAAGAAATGCAAAGCTTAAAGATAAAAAAAGGTTTCTAAGTAATGTGCCTTTTTCGACCCAGTCAATCGCAATGTTTTTAGAGGGGTATGTTTCCATGTTTATCTCCTAACTCAACTTTGTCCGATAAGTCATTAAATGAATCTATAATTTTTTTTCTGGTTTCGCTTGGCTTAATAATATTATCAATCAGTCCTAATTGAGCAGCAATATCAGGATTGCTAAATTTTTTATTGTAACTATCTACAAGTTGTTGTTTTAGTCCGTCTTTATCTTCTGATTCTGCAAGCTCTTTTCTGTGAATGACATCTACTGCACCTTCAGCACCCATTACAGCAATTTCACCTGAAGGCCATGCAAACAATTTATCAGCGCCTAAACCAATTGAATCCATAACTATGTAAGCACCCCCATATGCTTTTCTCACAACAACGCAAACTCTTGGAACGGTTGCTTCTGAGTAAGCATAGAGTAATTTTGCGCCACTTCTAATAATTCCACCATGTTCCTGATCCACACCTGGTAAAAACCCTGGAACATCAACAAGTGTTAAAAGTGGAATATTAAAAGCGTCACAAAATCTTACAAATCTTGCTGCTTTTTCTGATGCATTAATGTCTAGTACACCTGCAATTTCATTAGGTTGATTAGCAATTATTCCAACAGTGTTTCCATTGAATCTAGAAAAAGTAGTAATAATATTTGGAGCATAGTTGCTTTGAATTGGATAGTGTTCTCCATCATCTACTAAATCAGAAATGATTTTTTCCATATCATATGGTTGGTTTCTATTTTCTGGAATAAAACTATCTAAAGATTCTATAAGCCTATTAGGTTCATCTTCTGTAATAAAGGTGGGAGGCTTTTTAGCTGATGATTGAGGTAGGAAACTCATTAGATACCTCACCTCTTCAAAAACTTGCTCTTCAGTTTCACAAACTTGATGAGTTACTCCAGATTTTGTACCATGAGGTTCAACACCTCCTAATTCTTCAAATGAAACTTCCTCACCTGTAACAGATTTAACTACAGCAGGACCGGTTACATAAAGTTGACCTATGTCTTTTACTTGAAATATAAAATCTGTTAATGCTGGACTATAAACAGCCCCTCCAGCTGATGGCCCAACTATTACAGAAATTTGTGGAATTTTTCCAGATGCTTCAACATTCTTTTTGAATATTTGTGCATATCCATATAAAGATGAAATTCCTTCTTGAATTCTTGCACCGCCTGAATCCTTAATTCCAATTATTGGAGCTCTAGCTTCAAGAGCTTTATCCATTAATTTTAAAATCTTTTTAGCAACTACTTCACCTAAGCTTCCACCCATCACTGAAAAATCTTCACTAAATACATAAACTGGTCTACCGTGTATTGTTCCGGTTCCTGTAATTACGGCTTCGCCATCTGGATTTTGCTCAGAAACTACATGTTCATCAATTTCCGAAAAAGAATCTTTATCTAATAAAAGATCTAATCTTTCATAAGCAGTCAACTTACCTTTTGGATGTTGTATTTTTCTTGCTTTTTCATTACGAAAATCACTCAAATTTTCTTCAGACATGCCCACACTATCCCTATATTATTAACGTATGTATTTGACCTATATATATGTAAAGAAGTAACACTGTGAAAATCTTTTTTTTTGAATCTATTTACAATACACAGGAATTTGCGCTAAAGAATCTAAAAGACGAACCAGTCTTTGTTGTTAGCTATTCACAGGAAAAAGGCAGAGGAACAACCAATAAAAAATGGTCAAATGCTGATCAAGCACTGGCTTGTTCATTAAGTATTTTTGAAGAAGAAATAAATCTTTCAACAGGGTTAATACCACTTTTGTCAGGGTATGTTTTTACAAAAATAATAAATGATAGAAATATATCCTTAAAGTGGCCTAATGATTTGAAGTTAAATAATCTAAAAATTGGCGGTATTTTGGTTGAGAAAATTGAAAATAAAATTGTTATTGGAATGGGTATTAATTACTTTTGGAAAAACCCAAAAATTCCTGGTGCTGGTTCACTGTATGATGAAAAAATACAATATTCTCAAATTAATGAAGATGCAACAAAATGGGCTGAAATTGTTTTAACACACTTAAGAAGTGGAGATTTCAACATTCAAAACTATATTGAAAATCTACAAACTCTTGGAAAACTCGTTGAATATCCTGAAGGTAGAGGTTGGGCAAGAAAAGTTAATGATGATGGATCACTACAAATAGAAACTACA
>CBFHGZ010000040.1:0-2148 GCA_965655535.1 Candidatus Actinomarina sp. | reverse complement strand
AAACTCGTTGAATATCCTGAAGGTAGAGGTTGGGCAAGAAAAGTTAATGATGATGGATCACTACAAATAGAAACTACAGATGGCAACTTTATAAATTTAACTTCAAACGTAATTTCAGAAATAGAATAGTTATTATTATTACTAGACGTAAATGAAACAGTTAGTTGTAAAAAAACAAAATCCTGAACCCATATTATTAGATACTCCTACACCTCAAGCTGGACCTGGAGAGGTGGTAATTAAAAATCAGTATTCTGTAGTTTCTTCTGGGACAGAATTAGCTGCAATAGAATCTGCTAACAAAGGTGTATCAGATAAACTGCAAAATAGTTCAAATATAGAAAAGGGTTTAGACCTACTAAGAAACGAGGGTGTTAAATCATTATGGAATGCAGTATTTCCAAAAAATATATCACCACTTCAACTTGGTTATAGCTCTTCTGGTGAAGTGATTGAAGTCGGCAAAGGTGTTACAAGATTTCATGTAGGGGATTTAGTTGCTTCAAATGGAGGTCATGCAGAGTATGTTGTGGTTAATGAAAACTTATGCTCTAGAGTGCCTGAAGGTGTAGATGTTAAAGAAGCTGCGTTTACAACTTTATCTAGTATTGCACTTCATGGTTTGAGATTATCAAACACAACTCTTGGTTCAAAAATTGTTGTTATTGGGTTAGGTGTAGTTGGTCAGCTAGTCTGTAAGTTAGCTGAAGCCCAGGGTTCAGAAGTCATTGGAATTGATCCAGATGAATCAAGGTCTAGTCAGCAGAGTAATTTCTATAGTTCGGTAGATGAAGTAGAGCTAGTTAATATTGATTCTGTAATAATCACAGCAGCTACATCAAGCAATGAGCCAATTGAAGTTGCTACAAAAATTGCAAGAAACAAAGCTCGAATTGTAGTTGTAGGAGATATTCCATTACAAATATCTAGAAATGATTTTTACTATAAAGAATTAGAACTTGTTGTTTCAAAATCTTATGGTCCAGGTAGATACGATAAACAATATGAAGTTCTCGGGAAAGATTATCCAATTGAATACGTTAGGTGGACTGAGAATAGAAATTTTGAAACCTGCCTCAAACTAATATCATCTCAAAAATTAAATGTTCTAGATTTGGTATCTGAAGAAATTGCTTTTGAAGACGCACCTTCCGTTTACTCAAAGTTTGGATCAAAAAATAAACCTTTATCTGTTGTTTTGAGATACGACATTAAATCAGAACCAAAAATTGACTTTTTATCAACAGATGAAAGTTCGAACACTAATGACAAAGTAAAGCTAGGCATAATTGGTGCTGGAAATTTTGCATCTACGACAATCCTCCCTGTTTTAAAAGAACTTAAAAAGGAAGCCGAAATATTAGGAGTAGCCTCTGCAAGTGGTTTACGTTCAGAAACCCTGGCAAAAAATTTTAAAATTAAAAATAAATATCCAACCGAAAATGAAATTCTTGATTCTGATGAAATAGATGCAGTTTTAATCTTAACTCCACACAACACTCATTCAGATTTGGTAATTAAAGCTCTCTCAAAAGGTAAAGCGATTTACGTTGAAAAACCGCTAGCTTTATTGGAAAAATCTTTAGTTGAGATTGAAGAAGCTTTATTTAATGCAGAGAATCCAAAATTATTTATTGGTTTTAATAGGAGGTTTTCAGAAAGTATAGAATTTATTAAAAACAGATCACTAACAAAAGAAATTAACTCTCTTACATTTAGATTTAGCGTCCCACCTTTGGATAATGATCACTGGACAAATATTAAGGAAATTGGAGGAGGAAGAGTTGTTGGAGAAGCAATTCATGCAATAGACTTAGCGTGTTATTTGTTTGAGTCATTGCCTCAAAGCATTTCGTCTTCAGCACCAGTTAATAAAGAGTTAGATCAGGCTAATGAAAATCAAGTATTTGTAGACGTAAATTTTGTGAATGGTTCTCACGCATCAATAAATTATTTTTCTGAAACCAATCAAATGCTCTCAAAGGAGAGAATAGAAATGCACGGTAGTGGTAATTCCTATATACTTGAAGACTTTCAATTACTACGATATTTAGAGGCTAAAGAAGATAGAAGTAAAGTATTTAAAACAGGCAAAGGTCATAAAGAATCATTGAAGACATTTTTTCAATACGTTAGAGGTGAAATAGA
>CBFHGZ010000039.1:0-7897 GCA_965655535.1 Candidatus Actinomarina sp. | reverse complement strand
GGAATTGGTTTGTTTATAGGTGTTAATCCAACCGGTTTTGCATTCGCTTCACTAGGTTTATTATTTTTGATATTATCATTAAAAAATTATTGGAGGAAAAACAATGAGTAAAGTAGCAATAATAGGTTCAGGTCCTGCTGGATATACTGCCGGTATATATGCTGCTAGAGCAAATTTAGAACCTGTATTGTTCGAAGGATTAGAATCTGGAGGACAATTAATGCTTACTACTGATGTTGAAAACTATCCTGGTTTTGTTGATGGAATTATGGGACCAGAGCTTATGCAGGTTTTTAAACAACAAGCAGAAAGATTTGGAACCGTAATTAAAACAGAGTTTATCGATTCGATTGAAAAAACAGATGAAGGATTCAAGTTAAAAAGTTCTAAAGAAGAGTATATGTTTGATACTGTAATTCTTTCACCTGGAGCATCTGCAAGATGGCTTGGTGTTAAAGGTGAAAAAGAACTACAAGGTTATGGTGTTTCAGCATGTGCAACATGTGATGGTTTCTTTTTCAAAGAGAAGACTGTAGCTGTTGTTGGTGGTGGTGACTCTGCTATGGAAGAAGCTTTGTTTTTAACAAAGTTTGCTACAAAAGTCATAGTAATTCACAGAAGAGATGAATTTAGAGCTAGCCAAATAATGCAAGATAGAGTTCTTAATCATGGTCAAATTGAAGTGATGTGGAACAAAACCGTAGAAGAGATTAAAGGAGACGGAGCTGTTTCATCTGTTGTCTTGAAAGACACTCAAGACGAAAGCACAGAAGAAGTAAACCTTGATGGGGTGTTTGTTGCCATTGGTCATGATCCAAATGTTAAATTCCTAGACGGTCTTGTAGAGCTTGATGAAAAGGGTTATATCAAAACAGGATTTAGTACTGCCACCAGTACTTCCGTTGATGGAATATTTGCAGCTGGAGATGTTGCTGATTCAGTTTATCGACAAGCAATCACTGCTGCGGGTAGCGGTTGTCAGGCTGCTATTGATGCTGAAAGATGGTTGGATCATTAAAGAGAATAATCTAGATTATTTATCTAAATTAACTCCTGAAGAACAAACTGATTTAGAAGAAAAACTTCTTTCTGCAGGATATCCAAAGCCAAAAGATTTAAGTGAGTTAACATCGTACATTGATCTTTTCCTTACTGACTACAGTCTTGATAAACAAATTTCTAAAGATGACTTATGGTTGGAGTTGTTAAATCAGGGATACAAACTTGGTGATAGAATTTTAAATCTCTCAAGTCCAAATTTAAAAGGTTCAGATGTAGAAGAGCTTCAAGAACTTTTATCAAGATTGGGATTTTACTCTGATCCTATTAATTCTGAATATACAAAAAGTCTCAGTAGCGCTGTTAAAGATTTTCAAGAAAACAGGGGTCTCGTTGCTGATGGAATCGTAGGTTTAGAAACAGCTTTGGAGATAAAAAGTTTAGTAAGACCTAATTTAAGTACGTCTCTAAATGAGGCCATAAAAACATTTCGTCCATCTCAAGGCCTTCTCTCTGTTGCAATTTATGTCGACAATGTTGGTGAATATAGAGAACAGGTAGTGTTTTACGAACAGTTAAAAGAATCCTGTATTGAACTAGGTTTTCAAGTTAAGTTTGTATCAGAAATAGATGAAGAAATAAGTGAAGAGAATGTATCAAAATATGTCAACAAACTATCACCACACTTGTTTTTAATTTTTAAACATTCTGATAATCAAACAATTAACTATTTTCAAGGTAAACATTCTGAAAGCAAAATAGGAAAAAACATAGCTGAAAATTTAAGCAAAAAGATTGATGCTGAAATAGCTGGAAAAAACAGTTATTTATTAAAGAACACCAGAGCAGTAGCAGTCAACATAAATGGTAATTTTTACCAATTTAGTTCATTTGAAGTTTTACAAATTATTAAACAAACATTTGAAAGTATTTTTGAATCTAATTAGAACCGAGGTTCTCAAGAAAACTGCTAAGAGATTCTTTATCTGAAAAATTAATATTTACTTTAAAACCTTTTGCATTTTTCTTAACATCAACTTTTGTTCCAATTAAATCTTCGAGAGCTTTTTGAAGATGTAGCGTCTCTTCATCAATTTGAATTTTGCCTGATAGCTCTTTTACCTTTGTTTCTACAGATCTACTATTTAACTTCAAAGTAATTATTTCGTTTAATAATTTATTTTGTAAGTCATGCTCTAAAACAATCAATGGTCTTGCTTGACCAAAGGTAATTTGTTCGTCACTTAAAGCCTGTTGAACTTCCTGACTTAAGTTTGAAATTCTCAAAAGGTTTGAAATAAATGGACGACTCTTTCCAACAAGTAAACCTATGTCTGAAGCAGAAAGTCCGTAATTATCCTGAAGGCTTTTGTATCCCAAAGCCTCTTCAATTGTGTTCAATTGTGATCTTTGAACGTTTTCAACTAAACCTAAAACCGCAGCGTCTTGATTACTAACTTCTTTAACTAAACAAGGCATTGTATTTAATCCAGCAATCTTGCTCGCTCGTAACCTTCTCTCACCAGCAATAAGCTGAAACTTATTATTAATTTTTTGAACAATAATTGGTTGTAATAAGCCGTTTTTCTTGATGGATTCAGCTAATTCATTAAGAAGTTTTTCATCAAAGTATTTTCTAGCCTGACTAGTGCTTTCAATTATTTCTTCAATTGCAACTTCTTCAATTTGGAACTTCTCAATGTCAATGTCAATTAAGTGGCTTAATGATCTTTTCAAACTTCAACCCTTTCAAGTATTTCCTGTGTTAAATCTTTATACTCTTGAAATGCTTTACTAGTACTAGGAAAATCTAACACAGTTTTAGCATAGAATGGACTATCTGCGATTTCAGTTGATTGAGAAATAAAAGTTTTAAGTAGGCTTTCACCAAGTATTTGTTTTAACTCAGCATAAAAATCTTTGTAACTTGTTCTTCTAACATCTACTTGATTTAACAAAACTCCAATGAATTTTGTGTCTACTTTTGCAACATTAGCTGTCGTCTTTTTAGCAAAGTTCATCGCTTGACCAATGCCTTCAACCGCTAAGAATTCAGGCTTGGCAGGAATTAAATAAAAATCTGATACTGCCAAACCTTCCTGAACAAGTGAACTCATAGTTGGCGGTGTGTCAATTAATACAAAATCATATTTGTGAACAATTTCGTTATCTCGTAAAAATTGAAGTTTTGAACCTGCAACAATTTTTTCTTCATTGTATTTTGAAATGCTTTCATTAGAAGGTATTAGATCTAGGTTATTGTTTATATTTAAAATATTTCCAATATTCTTATTTTCAAAAAGATCACTAGATATAGTGTGATTTATGCCGTCTTTGCTTTTATCTAAATATGTTGAAACATTGCCCTGCGGATCAAGGTCTATTATTAAGACTTTAAATCCTTTGTTTGCTAAAAGACTTGAAATGTTAACGACTGAAGTTGTTTTTCCTACGCCACCCTTTTGACAAACAATAGATATAATCTTCACACAACAGTTATAACATCTATATGTCTTAAATCTGTTTTATTGATAAGAAATTCTTCGTGTTTCACGTGAAACACTTCTTTATCATAATTAGATACATTTTCGTTAGAGGAAACCAAATAAATAGAGTTTTTAGTCTTTTTAAGATAATTTAATGCATCTTCGGTAGAAATATAACAACGGGAAACAAAATTTCCACCACCTTTTATGTATGGTATTGCATCTGCTTTTGTAGGAGTACAATTGTCTATTTTAAGAATTTTAACCAATCTCTCTAACTCATTAATTCTGCTTTCTTTTACGTCAATTAATGAAATGTTTTTCTTTGATGTAATTGCTATTGGAACACCGGGAATACCCCCACCAGTACCTAAATCAGAGAAATCTGTTTGCTCAAACTCATCTAAAAGATAAGAAAAATATAGAGAATGAACAATAAACTCATCCCAAATAAATTGTTCAGATTTAGGGCTAATTAATCCTGTTTGAACACCTGTTGTTGATAACCAGTTATGGTAAGTAAGTAATTTATCTTCAAAGTTGTCTAAAAAATGAGTACCCCAAGAAGGTATTTGGGGCTCAAAACTCATTCTTCTTCTTCAGGTGCAAATACAACTGATCTGTAAGGTTCTCTACCTTCAGAGTATGATCTTATTCCATCAAATTCTGCAGCTGCATCATGTAATGTTTTTCTATCAACTGAATTCATAGGCTCTAACATCACTTCTTGTTTGTCTTCAAGAATTTGTTTACTTAATCTTTCAGCATATATAGTTAAAGCTTCTTTTCTTTTTGATGCGTATTCAGCAACATCTAAACGTAATCTTGTGCCTGCACCTGTTTTTCTTTGAACAACTGTTCTTGTAAGTTCATGAAGTGAACGGATAATAAAACCCTTATCACCAACTAGTGCTTCTGTTTGTTCACCTTTAACTTTTACAACTAAATTTTCATCTTCAATCTCGCCTTCAACAGAACCATCTAGGCCAAAAGACTTGATTAAACCGTCTAAAAACTCAGTAGATACTTTAAGTTGTTCATTTTTGTCAGCTTCAACTCTTGGTTTTCTAGGTGCTGGTTTTCTTGTGTCGTTTGGTTTTTTATTATTATTATTGTTATATCTACGATTATTGTTTCTTTTGTTGTTGTTGGAATAGCTTCTACCTTGTCCACCTCTAACTGAGATTCTAACTAAAGCTTTAGTTCCACCTACTCCAAAAACTCCACCTTCTGGTTCTCTAAGAATTTTGATATCTGCTTGTGTAGAATCTTCTAAATTAAGTTCGTTCAATCCTGCTTTTATTGCATCATCAATAGACTTGGCTTCAACCTCTACCCATTTGTTATTTGCCACTATTTTCTCCTTCTTTTTTTGCGGTTTTTACGAGGATTATCTTTTACAGGATCACTTTCCTGTTTTTGTTCTTTTTCCTCTTTTTTCTTATTTTCTTGCTTTTTTGCCTCATTATTATCAAGTTTTACAATCAAAGACTGTTGACCTATTCTAAAAATATTTCCAGTCAAGAAATATACAACTAATCCAGTTGGTAATGTCCAGGAAATAAACCCAAAAAATATAGGCATAACCTTTCCAACCATCTGCATTTGTTGTGCTTGTGGGTTATCGCTTTGTCCTGATTTTTTAGTAATTTGATTCTGTTGATATAAAGCAGTCAAAATAACAAGTAAAATTAATGCTAAATAAGGAACTCTATCAATCCACTCAACAACCTCAGATGGAGGTATTTGGAGATCCATATTAAAAAATTTGAGACCTTGTTGTAAGTCGAGTGCTTTATACAGTGTTGTTGAGTTTGGAATAAAAAGTAATGGTTCTCTTAAAACTCTGAAAAGTGCAAACCATATAGGCATTTGAATTATAAGTGGAAGAATACACCCTAGGGGGTTAATTCCTTTCTCCTTATACATTGCAGCCATAGCTTTATTAAGCTCATCTTTATTATCTTTATATTGTTTTTGTAATCTTTTTATATCAGACTGAGCATCTTGCATTCTTTTTGTTGATCTAGTTTGACGAAGAGTTAATGGAAAAATAATTACATTAATAATTACTGTCAAAATTGCGATTGATGTTCCGTAAGAGGCAGTGAAGTCATAAATATATGACAACAAAAAGCCTATCGCTAAAGCAAATGGTTCTAAAATTGCCAATTTTTACCAACTTTCTTATAAATAGGGTTACATATAAATATTCTTTGAATAATTACTGGAATTGTCTTTAAAAAACCCTGATTTTCAAAGCTTTCAGAAATTACCTTGGAACAACTTGGATAATACATACAATTTCCTGTACCTAATCCAAAATAAGTTAAAAGAGATCTAAAAATGTTGAATATTAAACTTAAAAACTTCACCTGTTTTCATTGAACAAGGGGTGTTTATCAAAAACATCATTTATTTCTTGGAAATCTAATCTTGCAGCTTGTTTGTTGGCAATTACCAAGATGTCGATGTGTTCTTTTTGATTTAAACCTCTTGTTACTTCCTTAATCCTTCTCTTAAATTTATTTCTGCTTACCGCATTTGCGTCTTTGCTTGAAACACTTACTCCGAGACGTGATGTTGTTTCAGAATTTAATTTAGCAAAAACTCGTAAACCTTTTTCGGTAAAACAAAATCCTTCATTTTTTAGGTCTTCAAAATGATTTTTTTTATTTAAAGCAGTGAACTTCACCAACTAGACCTAAGCAGAAAGTTTTTTTCGGCCTTTACTTCTTCTATTTTTTAGAATGTCACGACCTGCTCTTGTGCGCATTCTAAGTCTAAAGCCGTGTTTTCTACTTCTTTTTCTATTACTAGGTTGATATGTTCTTTTCATTTATTACCTTCAGTAAGAATATATCAATAAAGTATTTAAACAAAACAAAAAAAATTTTTTAATTTATAAGTTCGCGAAAAGTAAATTTAGTTCGCGAAAACCATATTAACTAAGTTCCAAAAAATTCACTGTAAAAAATATTTGTGCAAAAAATATCAGAAAATAATCAATTATTAGTTGAATTTATTGATTGCTTGGTGGGTTTGTGAAAAGTTAGTTTACTTTTCACACTCTATTAAAGTTTTCTTAACTCTATTAGATTTACTTTTGGAGTATGGGGAGTATTTTTGAATACTTTTAATTTGGATGAGTTTCTAAACTCAGTTCAAGATAAATTAGAAAATAAAACTGACGTCTATTGGATGTCACAAGCTGATTTTCAATTTAATGATGGAAAAAATTTAGATATCACCGTTAGTTCAGAGTTTATAAAGAGCTCAATAGAGAAAAAAGTACTTCCTACTCTTACAAAAAAACTATCTGATTTAGAAATTTCTATAGATTGTGTTTTTGTTGTTGATAAAAACTTCAAAAAAGAATTTTTGGTTGAAGAAAAACCAACACCCACCACACAAACAACTGAAGATGTTGAAGAGAGTAATGAAACAAGTTTTGATTTAGAACAATTTAACGATTTAATTGTTGGTAATTGTAATAATTTAGCTATCACAGCTGCAAAAAATGTTGTTGTCGAACCAGGAAACAGGTTTAATCCACTATTTGTTTATGGAAAACCTGGTGTTGGCAAAACACACCTATTAAAAACGATTGAGAAAGCCTCAAAATCATCTTATTACATTGATTCTGAAAGTTTTTTAGAGTCATATATATCAGGAATTAAAAATCAAGACATTGAAAACTTTAAAAAGAAGATTCGATCTGTTGATATCTTGCTTATAGATGACATCCAGTTTTTTCTTGGTAAAAAAGGTGTTTCAGAAGAGCTTTTTCATACAATAAACTATTTCTTGAACAACTCTAAAGCTGTTGTTCTTGCTTCAGACCAAAAACCTCAAAGTTTAATTGGTTTTCCAGAGAGACTCGTTTCGAGAATACTCAATGGGTTGGTTACAGATATTGAAAAACCGGATAAGTTTATCTTTTCAGAAATCTTAAATGAAAAGAATTTAGAGTTTGATGGTTCTTTGGTTTCTAAAAAAGATATAGATTTATTGTTAAAGCTTGATTTCCAAAGCTTTCGAGAAATAAATGGAGTTATTAATAACCTTATTATTAACAAACAAACCGGATCGGGTAATGCAGAATATATTGCAGAGCTCGTTTCTATGTATTCTGACGATAAAATTGTTGAACTAACCCCTGAATTTATTCTCGAGTATTGCAGCAACGTGTATCAAGTTGATAAAAAGTTGATTGTTTCTAAAAACAGAGGAGAGTTGGTTTCAAACGCAAGACACTTGTTTATATATCTAATGAGAAAACATACAGAATATTCTTTAAATCAGATTGGGCTTTATGTGGGCAACAGGTCTCATTCAACTGTTTTATCTTCAATCAAAAAAGTTGAAAACTCTCAAAACCTTAAGAAAGAAATAAACATTTTCAACAATAA
>CBFHGZ010000038.1:0-8085 GCA_965655535.1 Candidatus Actinomarina sp. | reverse complement strand
TGAAAACATTGGTAGACCTAAAAGCTCTAGAGCAGTAGCTAATGCCTGTGGGAAGAATCCAATACCACCAACAATTCCATGTCATAGAGTTATAAGAACAGATGGAAAATTAGGTGGATACAGTGGTAAAGGTGGAATTGAACAAAAAAGAAAGCTTTTAAAAAAAGAGGGTGTAGTTATTTAATTATGTTTTTACGTTTAAATCTGATTTTCTCAATCTTATAGTTTCTGGAGTAACTTCAACAAACTCATCATCACTGATAAATTCTAATGATTGATCAAGAGACATTAACTGAGGAGGTCTTAATGGAACTGTATCATCAGAACCCGACGCCCTGTGGTTAGTTAGTTTTTTCTCTTTAGTTATATTTACAACAAGGTCTCCTTCATTATTTCTTTCGCCAATAATCATGCCTTTATAAACCATTGTTCCTGGTGTTACAAAAAGAATTCCTCTATCAGCCATTGCGAGACTTGCATAAGTTGTAACTTTTCCATCTCTATCTGCAACAAGAACACCAGATGAACGCTGAGGAATATCGCCAAACCATGGTTTATATGAATCAAATAAAGTATTCATTATTCCCGCCCCTCTAGTTTCAGTAAGAAACTGATTTCTAAAACCTATTAAACCTCTAGAAGGAATTTCAAACTCTAATGTAGCTCTACCAAATCCATTATTCATCAAGCTGGTCATTTTTCCTTTTCTTGATGATAAATTTTTTGTAACATTGCCAACGTACTCTTCAGGAATGTCTATAAAGACATTTTCAACTGGTTCGTGAGTTTTTCCATCAATTTCAGATGTAATAACTTCTGGTCGTGAAACCATAAATTCAAAACCCTCTCTTCTCATTGTTTCGATAAGAACTGCCATTTGAAGTTCTCCTCTGCCCTTAACTTCAAAAACATCTGTTTTGTCTGTTCTTGATACTTGAAGTGAGACATTATTGAGAATTTCTTTCTCTAAACGCTCTATCAAGTTTCTTGAGGTTACAAACTTCCCTTCTCTGCCAGCAAATGGTGAGTTATTTACATGAAAAAAGATAGAGACAGTTGGTTGATCAATGCTTATCCGAGGTAAAGCTATAGGTTCTATATTATCTGATAGAGTGTCTCCAATATTAATGTCATCAATTCCAGCAACAGCGATGATATCACCTGACTCTAAACTCTCTACAGATTCTTTTTCTAATCCTTTAAACGTATACAGAGCAGAAAGTTTTAAATTATTTTTGATACCTTCTTCAGTGCAGAGACTATACCTTTCATTAATTTGCAAAGTACCTTGATCAAGTCTTCCTACAGCAACTTGACCAACATAATCGTCGTAAAACAAATTTGTGATAAGAAATTGCGGTACCCCTTCATCTGAAGTTTCAGGACCATCAAAATAATTAATTATTAAATTAAATAAAGGTGTTAAGTCAGTTGGTGTATCTTCTAAATTATCTACTGCAACTCCGTCTTTTGCATTTGTATATATAATTGGAAACTCTATTTGTTCATCATTCGCATCTAAATCTATAAATAAGTCATACGTTTCTTGAACTACCTCGTTTACTCTTGCATCAGGTTTATCTATTTTGTTTATAACCAATACGACCGGTAAGTTTTTTTCAAGTGCTTTTTTCAAAACAAATCTAGTTTGTGGCAAAGGACCTTCACTAGAATCGACAAGTAATAACACTCCATCTACTAGATTTAAACTTCTTTCAACTTCCCCACCAAAGTCGGCATGTCCAGGAGTATCAACAATATTAATTTTTATGTCTTTATAGTGAATAGCAGTATTTTTAGAAGTAATTGTGATACCACGCTCTTTCTCTAAATCTCCAGAATCCATAACACGTTCTTCAACAACAGTGTGGCTGCTAAAAGTACCGCTTTGTTTTAATAAACCATCAACCAAGGTTGTCTTACCATGATCGACATGAGCAATAATTGCTATGTTACGTATATTCTCTTTTGACATAAGAGAGCATTATATATCGTATTTATAAGTGTTTGTTTAAAATAAAATATTTAACAAATTAAATCGTATGCAGGTAATGTTAGAAAATCAGAAAACTCTTCGTCAAATACAAGTTTTTTGAATTCATCTCTTGCCTTTTCAATACCATCAATATCACTTATTTCCGAAAACACCCTATCAAATGCCTCTTCCATAAATGAAGCATTGATAGAGTCATTGTTTTCGGTTTTGACTGAATTGTGGAGCCATTGCCAAAGTTGTGAACGAGATATCTCTGCTGTAGCAGCATCTTCCATGAGATTGAACAGTGCCGCTGCGCCTTGTCCGTTAAGCCAAGAGTGCATATATAAAATACCTACTCTAATATTTGTATCGATACCGTCCTGTGTAATTGAAGAATTTTCAATTTCAAAATTATGAAGCATTGCATCATCTACTACGTAGCCAGGAACATGTGAAATTTGATTAGACTCACCTTTTAAGTGTTCATTAAAAACTTCTTTGCAGATACTTACTAAATCAGGATGGGCAACCCATGAGCCATCAAAACCCATAGTCGCCTCTCGTAACTTGTCATTTTTTACATTTTCAAAAGCTTTTTCTGTAACCTCAGGGTCTTTTCTGTTAGGAATAAACGCTGACATACCTCCAATTGCATGTGCACCACGTTTATGACAACTTTCTACTAATAATTCGGTATATGCTTTCATAAAAGGAACTGTCATAGTTATCTGTGATCTATCTGGAAATATTATTCCTTCAACATTTCTATGTCTTTTAATAGCACTAAAGATATAGTCCCATCTACCCGCATTCATGCCTAAGGAATGTTCTTTAAGTGAGTACAACATCTCCTCAATTTCATAAGAAGCTGATATCGTTTCTAATAAAACTGTTGCTCTTATACTACTTCTTGGAATCCCAAGCTCATCTTCAGCCAATGTGAACATATCATCCCAAAGTTGTGATTCTTTTGCATTTTCAAGCTTTGGAACATAGAAGTAAATACCTAAACCATTTTCTAGTCTCTGTTTATGATTGTGATACACATATATAGCAAAATCAAAAATACTAGCACTGATTGGACTACCATCTATCATTACGTTTTTTTCTAAAAGGTGTAAACCTCTAGGTCTAACAAAAAGTGATGTATCGCTGTCAGGACTCAATGAATAAGTCTTACCCTTAGCTTCATCTATTAGCTCTATACTCCTGTTATTGGCATCAATTAAATTAATGTGACCATTAATAATGTTTTCCCATGTAGGAGAAGTAGAATCTTCAAAATCAGCCATAAAAACATCAGCTCCTGAATTCAATGCATTAATAATCATTTTTCTATCAACAGGTCCTGTAATTTCAACATGTCTCTGAGCGACATCAGATGGTGGCGGTACTACTTTCCAATCTCCATCTCTTATTGATGTATCTTCTGGAAAACTCATAAAGTTTCCTGCATCAATACTTTTCTGTGTTTCTTCTCTCTCAGCTAATAACTGCTTTCTTCTATTTTCGAACTTAGATGTAAATTTGCTTAAGAAAAGCAAAGCATCATCAGTAAGAATTTTTGAAGTATGAGAAGTTTCATGCTTTATTTCAAACATTAAAACTGCTCCTCTTCAGTAGAGCCAGTTAATGCAAGTGTGGATGCATCTCCGTCACTGATAATTGTTGAAACTTTATCAAAATAACCAGCACCTACTTCACGTTGATGTTTTACTGATGTGAATCCTTGATCTTCTAATGCAAACTCTCTTTGTTGTAATTCAACATAAGCACTCATATTTCCACCTTTATATTTTGAAGCTAGTTCAAACATTGATGTGTTCAATGCATGGAATCCTGCAAGTGTAATAAATTGGAATTTGTAACCATATTCATTCAAATTTTCTTGAAAGCTAGCTATTTCAGAATCAGATAATGATTTCTTCCAGTTAAATGATGGTGAACAGTTGTAAGCTAATGCTTTATTTGGAAAGTTTTCATGAATAGCTTCAGCAAAGTCTTTTGCAAAACTTAGGTCTGGAGTTCCAGTTTCACACCAAATGAGATCAGCATATGGAGCGTATGATAGACCTCTTGCTATTGCAGCTTCTGGTCCATTATTTACTCTAAAAAATCCCTCTGCTGTTCTTTCATTAGTTACATATGGAGCATCGACTTCATCAATATCACTAGTAATTAAATTTGCACCAAGTGAATCTGTACGAGCAATAATTACTGTAGGTACACCTAATGCGTCTGAAGCTAACCTGGCTGAGGTAAGTGTTCTAATGTGTTGTTTGGTAGGTACGAGAACTTTACCACCCATATGTCCACATTTCTTTTCAGCAGCTAATTGATCTTCAAAGTGTACAGCCGCAGCTCCTGCCTCTATAAACTTTTTTGTTAACTCAAATACATTTAAGGTTCCACCAAATCCAGCTTCACCATCAGCCACAATTGGCACCATGTAATCAATATCGCTTTTGCCATCTACTCTATCTACCTGTTCAGCACGCAATAAAGCATTATTTATTTTTTTAGCAAGTGTTGGAGCACTATTGCTTGGATAAAGTGATTGATCAGGATATGTTGTTTCACCTAAATTAGCATCAGCAGCAACCTGCCAACCACTTAGGTAAATTGCATCAAGACCAGCTTTAACCATTTGCACAGCTTGATTTCCGGATAATGCGCCTAATGCTGAAATCCACTTATCTTTATGTTGAATTCCTTCAAATAGCTTTTTAGATCCATTTTCTGCAAGCGTGTACTTAATTTCTAGTGAATTACGGATACCAACAACATCATCAGCACTGTAATTCCTTTGAATGCCATCCCATCGGGGATTTGACTTCCACTCAGCTTTAATATGATCTGAATTAAGAAAATTATTCTCCATCGTAGAGACTTTCATAAATTTCAGCTTTTGTACGCTTAATATCTTTTATGCTTTTCTCTGTTTTATTTGTGTTCTCTTCCATTGTTATTTCCTTTCAAAATAAAAAAACCGGGCAAGTGCCCGGCTAAATAAACGAATGCAAACGGGCACTACATATGTATGTAAACCACCACTTGCACGACGTTTAAATTTTGCATATTTAAAAAATAGCATCAGTTTGAAATAACCATGTGCAATTGTGAAAAAATATTTCACAATCAAGTTATGTTGTGAAAGCTAAAAACACTACTTTCTTTTACCAGTTCTATTAGTACGAAAATCGAGACGCCCTTTTCTTTTACTCATATGGATTTTTTTTCGCTTCTCACGTCTTGCATCTCTAATTTCTTTTTCAGCCATATAACTATGTTAATGTTATTACATGAATAACAATTACTCACAAACGATTCCAAAAATTGGTCTTGGCACCTACAACATGTCTCCTGAAGAAGCAGAAATCATGACATTTGAGTCAATTAAACATGGCTATAGGCATATTGATACTGCTGCAGTATATAGAAACGAAGAGGGTGTTGCTACAGGTTTAAACAAAGTCTTCAATGAAACAGATTTAATACGAGAAGATATATTTATAACAACAAAATTATGGCCAGGCGGTTTAATGAAACTTGATTTAGTTAAAAACTATGATGGTGCTCGAAAATCATTTGAAAAAAGTATGTTACGTTTAGGTTTAGATTATTTAGATCTCTATCTTATCCACTCCCCTCATGCAAAAGAAAAAAGACTCGACCAATGGAGAGCACTAGTTGACTTAAAAGAATCTGGAAGAGTTAAACATATTGGAGTATCTAACTGGGGAGAAACACATATTAATGAATTGTTAGAGAGTGATTTACCTTTACCTGATGCAAATCAAATAGAGCTACACCCCTGGTCTCAAAAACCTGATTTAGTTAAATATCTAAGATCACATGATATTGAAATTATTGCTTACAGTAGCTTGGTACCTCTCTCTACATGGAGACACAAAAAGGGTGAGAATAGTAAAAAAACTGAAGAGATGCAATCAATAGGAAATCAAGAAAGCTCACCTTTCAAAGTACTTGCTGAAAAATATAACGTTACCGAAGCACAATTTTTACTGCAATGGGCTATTCAAAACAACTATGCTGTTTTACCAAAAAGCATACAGATTGATAGAATGCAAGAGAATTTTGATTTTGACTTCGTGATTGGAGAGGATGATATGGAATATATTAAAACTCTCGATAAAGGTGACAGTGTTACTTGGGAATACGGAGATCCCCTAACTGTTAAATAAATTCTTATATAATTTTATAATAGTTTTTTCTTTTCATTTTATTTAAAGCTTCCTATTCAAAAAATAGATCAGCTATAGGGGTTCCTTTAAGATACTTTCTATACTTTTCTAGCTCTTTAGGGTTTTCCATTAAACATGCAGAGCAATATGCCGGTAACCCCTTTCTTATTTCAACACCTAGACCACAGAGCCAACAATGAGTATTTATTAAAGGTAATTCATATTCACTATTTTGATTTAACGCACCATACATATGATATAAATTTAGATACTATGTACGACAAATTTGCTACTGGGTAAGTAAAAGAAATCCAAAAAAATAAAGGAATAAGAAGAATTAATGATCCTAATAGTATTCTTGCTCCTTTCATAAAACTAGTTTTCTTTAATAGATATAAAAAAACAACTAAAGTCACTATTCCAATAAATGTTCCAACTTTTGAATTGAATATTAGTGAACAATATTAGAGCCTATGTTTATTGTGGACAGAGGCAGAATCGAACTGCCGACCCCTTGTTTTTCAGACAAGTGGTCACGTATAATATCTACATGAAAAGAATCTACACTTTTGGCCACGAACAGGTTCAAAGAAATATAACCGTTGGTGATATCATCGAAAACAAAATAAATAGTGTCAAAATGACCCAAGTAACAGCGGCAAATAGAGAAGAAGCAGAAATATTGGCTGAACAAGATATTGACATGATAATTACAGGAAGTGACTGGTATCAAGATGTAAGAAACGGTGCTCCTAATACATTTATAACAGCTGCTTTATTTGCAGGTAGATTTATAACAAACGAAGAGATATTACGAGGAGCATTTGATGCTGTTATGGCTGGTGCGGATTCTGTGTTAACACCTAGAAGCTATGAAGTTGTTGAAATGCTTGCCAATGAAGGCATGCAAGTTCAGGGTCATGTTGGAATGATTCCTTCTATGTCAACAAAGTATGGCGGCATCAGAACTGTTGGTAAAACAGCAGAAGAAGCAGTGGAAATTTTGAAAGATTTAAAAAGATTGGAAAATGCAGGCGCATTTGGAGCTGAAGTAGAGTGTGTTGCTGAAGATGCATTAGAGGAAATCAAAAAACATACTTCATTAGTACTTAATTCACTTGGATCAGGATCAGGTGGAGACGTCATATTTTTATTTTTTGAAGATATTTGTGGAGAAACACAGGGAATTAAAAAACCACGACATGCAAAATCTTATGGTGATGGCAATAAAATTAAAGAAGATCTGAAGATTGAAAGATTGAAATCTGTTCAATCATTTAAAAAAGATGTTGATGGAGGCTCATTTCCCTCAGCTGAATACACAGTTCAAATGAATACTGGTGAAAAAGATAAGCTATTAGAACTGTTGGATAATTTTTAACTGAACAATTTTGGAAAAAGTTTAGGTGTATTGTTTAAATAATCTTGATATTCAGATATATGACCATATCTTTTTTTACCAATAGCTGTTAGTAAATTAACTCCACTCATACGTGTTAAGAGAACGTATACAAAGATTGGAGAAATAATAACACCGTACTCAATACCAGTAATAGTGTGGAGTGACATAATCAAAATTCCTGTCCACAAAGTAATCTCACCAAAATAATTAGGATGACGAGATCTTGACCAAAGGCCTGTATTGATAAATTCTGTATGTGGATCATGAGATTTTCGAAAAGCTCTTTTTTGATAATCTGCAACAGACTCGTAAATAAAGCCAAACCACCAAATTGTAGCTCCCACAATAACAAAAGCAGACAAAGTGTCTGATTCAGGTGAGAGAATAGCTATTACTGCTGCACAAGCGGTTAATGACACCCACAATGCTTGTCCCATCCAAAATTGTAAAAACCAAAAGAAGTGTTGTTTTGCTTTATCAAATCGAACATCTTTGCCGTC
>CBFHGZ010000037.1:0-8292 GCA_965655535.1 Candidatus Actinomarina sp. | reverse complement strand
AACTAATAAATAAAATTAGTGGAATTACTCTTATTGGACTTGGTTTATATATTGCTATTTCTAGATTAAGTTAATCTTATTCTTCTTCAGTATCTTGAAATAATTCAGCTATTGCACCAATACTTCCAAGTGTTGCTGATAAATCAGCAGGTAAGAAAATCTTTGTAGCATTACCATTTGCTACTTTTTCTAGAGCCTCTAAATATTTGATAGCAATAAGGTCATTTGTTGGATCTCCCTTGTGAATTGCTTCATAGACTTTTTCAATAGCAACAGCTTCACCTTCTGCAATAGCAATTTTTTCATATTTCTGAGCATCAGCAACTTGTTTCAAAGCTTCTGCTTCACCTGTTGCATCAAGTACCTGGGATTCTTTTCTACCTTCTGCTGTAAGAATTGCTGCTCTCTTTTCACCTTCTGCTTCAGTAACAGCAGCTCTTCTATCTCTTTCAGCTTTCATAACTTTGTTCATAGCATCTTGAACATCTTGAGGAGGATCAATTCTTTGAATTTCAACTCGTACTACCCGTGTTCCCCACTTATCTGTTGCTTCATCAAGAATTAATTTGAGCGATGTATTTATAGTTTCTCTTGAAGTTAATGCTGCATCTAACTCTAAATCACCAACAACATTTCTTAGGTTTGTTTGTGCTAATTTAGTAGCTGCAGTGACAAAATCTCCAACGTTATAAACAAGCTTTTTAGGATCTGTGGGTTCATAATAAATAACAGCATCCACGGTTATTGTTACATTGTCTTTTGTAATAACTTCTTGAGGTGGAACATCAATAACTTGTTCACGCATATCAACAATGATTATTCTTTCAATTCCAGGAAGAACTATATTAAGACCCGGCTTGGCTTCTCTTACATATTTACCAAGTCTTTCAACGAGACCTAACTCGAAAGGTCTAATAATCCTAAAAATTCTAAATAAAAGAACTCCTAGAAGAGCAATTATTATTACCCATCTAACTAATACAAAAATTACATCCATAAAACTATCCTAACCTTCCACTTCTTCTACTTCTAATTTTACTCCACTTACGTTTGTAATACTTACTAAAGTACCCTCTGGAATTCTTCTTTCTTTAGAAACAACCTGCCAGTCATCTCCATAAACATGCTGAATGGTTGATGAATACGGATCTAATTCTTTTGTAGCAACAAATGATTTTCCTAAATACTTATAAGCTCCTTCATTAAAAGATTCACTACTTTCAGAAGATTTTCTTCTTGGACCAAAAACCTTTACAGATAAATAAACCCCAACAATGCTGAAGATTACAAAGGTTGTAAGTTGTGCGTTTTGGTTATCGGTAATAAGAGACAAAAGTCCAGCAAAAAAAGTACCTACCGCAAATGGTAAAAAAACAAACGTTGTAACAAGTAGTTCAACAAATATTAAAACTATGGTCGCAATGAACCAAATTGATGTCATAGAAATAATCTAATTATCTCCATTTTCTTTTTCAAGTTGTTCTTCTTCAAATCTATTCATGGCTAGAAGAAACATGACAAAGAGAATCAATGATCCAATTAAAAAAGTAATTGGAATAATTCTGATTTCAAAAGCATTTAAACCATCAATTGATGATGGAGCTGGACCTCTAGGTGCATAAAGAATAAAAAAGATTGAGTTAATGACACCCCATCCAAACGTAGCGGCACCAGTTATTAAAAACCCAAGCCTTTTTCCAACATTTGTAGCGTTAATTAAATAGACAGATCCAGTAAACACGATGATTGATCCTATAAACATTATGATTCCAGTAACTGTTAAGTTAGCTGAAAGCAGTGATCTCATTATTTCACGCATCTGGTTCCATTCCTCTCAAATAATCAATAATTATTGCTATGTCAGATTCCGGTAATACCGCTCCAAATCCTGGCATTTTACCTCCACCAACACCGTTGACTCCGTAACCTTTTCCATTTACTGAGCCTTTAATAATGAAATCTATTAAATCATCACGTTGTTTGAACTGAATGTTTACCCTGCCTGCTCTTAATGCAGGTCCAAGACCACCTGATGCAATTTCTTTTGTATAAGCAACCCCAGCTGAGTAACCTGCAGTGTGACACCTTGCACAATATGCATTAAATAAACCAACTGCACGCTTCGCTTTTTCAATATCTCCGTCAAAAGTTGATTCTGCAATTTCTTCGAATGAAACTTCCCAAAGTTTATCCGCTAATGCTTTTTCCAAAAATGCTAATCCAGTTTCAGCTTCTGTTAAAAACTTATCGTAACCCTCAGCAACAATTCTGATATTGATAAGTTCAGATTCTAGTTGTGACATAAAGCCATTCGCAACTGACGAATCTTTTCTACCTGGAATTGATTCTTCATTATCTGGATCTAAATTCAGTACTGAGGTTCCTAATACCTCATTAATTTTTGCACTATATTCTGACAAGTCTGTTTCTTGAGAGTCACTTAAACCATCTTCATCTGTATCAATTCCACCTTCTCGACTTAGAACTTCGTCAACATACACTACTGCTTCTTGAATTACAGGAAGCTTAGATGGAGCATCTTTCACGCTTTGAATTAACTCATTTTGTTTAATAATTTCATTTTCAACCAATAGTTCAGAGGTTTCTAGTCGGAGAAGTGAACTGTTGATGTTAGTTTCTATTGTTTGTAGTTCTTCACTTTGTTCTATTTGGAAATGATGTAGATACTCAATTAAATCATCTAGCTGTCCGTCATTCATTGGTCCGCCACCCTCTAATCCCCATGCAGGCATAGGTGAGTTAGCTCTTCCATAAATTAACCAGTAACGAACTTCTTCATCGTCATATCGATAAAATACATTGTTTATTGCAGGAGCTGCCCAAGTAACATTTATGCCGCTTCTCTTTTCTACATATGAAGCTGCCCCTCCTGAACCATCAACACCATGGCAGTTTCCGCATCCAAACTCTTCATAAAGATGTTCACCTCTTTCAACTGAGACTTCATCAAACTCTTCAACAAAAGACTCTTGTCTATTTTGCTCACCAAGGTAATAAAGTGGAATCATGATTGTTAAAAGTGAAGCAACCAATACAGCAACTGTTAAAGTTTTATCTAACGTTTTTGTTTCTAGGTCATCATCAGAACGATATTTTGATAAGTTTGGTGCGTAATCTTCAACTTTTCCAGAACCTCTAAAACCTACAGCTGCAAAATATGCCAAAGCCCCAACTAATCCAAGTGAGATTAAAGTAATAAGTATTGAGCTGGTCATCTATTATTCCTCGGTACTAAGTGCTATACAAGAGAGACCTTGAGGATATTTAACAGACATACCTGGTGCTCTAGGTGACTCAACGATTGTTCCTGTATCAATTATCAATCTTCCTGATACTGCTGAAACATTAAATCTATCCAAGTTTCTAGGAGCAGGACCTGCAAAGTATTCACCAATCATATTGTATTTTGAACCATGACAAGGACATTCGAATCCCTGTGAAGAGTTACACCACGGGACTCTACATCCTAAGTGAACGCATCTTTGGTATACAGCAACTAAACCTTCTGCAACCGTTGATCCTGAACCAAACTGTGATTTTGAAGCTGCGCTATCGTCTAAAGGCAGAACATATGCTCTCGCAGCTGGAATGAAAGCTGGAATTACTGAACCATCAGCCTGAAAAATTTGATCTTTAATATCTTCTATCGAACCTGCGTCAATTTTTGAACCGAATCCACCTGATACTTTTGGCCACAAAAACCCTAGGTATGAAATTAATTGAATACCTGCGAATGCTCCAAATGAAATTCTTAAAGCCTTAGATAAGAATTGTCTTCTTGTAATTCCTGCTTCTTCTTCAGAAATTTCTTCATAAATAACATTTTCTTCAAGCTTAACTGCACCTTCTGAAGCTTCTTCGGACTCATCTGATTCCTCTACAACATCTGCTTCGCCTTTAGGAAGATCTGGTTCTAAAAAGTTTGTTTGGGATTTATCTTCTTTAAGTGCTTTCTTATCAACATTTTTTTTCCAATTGATGCTTTTTGGCGCTCTACCTGTAACTATTACGCCAATACCAATTATTCCAAGAATGCCAATGGCTACAAAGCCTGCAAAGGAGAGTTCAACAATGCTCATTCGAAATGAATCCAATCTAAGAGATCATCAAACCAAATTCCATCAATCCAAGGATAAGTCCAGTTCCAACCTGGACCTCTAAATAAGACTCCAATAATAGTTAATACACCTGCACCGGCAAGGAAGAACGTATAGAACATTATTGCAAATTTTCTCTTAGATGGTTTGGTCTCTGGATTCCTGTCAATATATGGGAAGGCCATGAACAAGCCTACACCAAGAACAAGAGGAATCATCACACCTGCTATTTGAGGATCCCAATATGAAAGCAGTTCTTGAAGACCTAAGAAGTACCACGGAGCTTTTGCTGGGTTAGGTGTTACGTTAGGGTTTGCCTCTTCTAGAAGTGGTGCTTGAAGTATTGCAGAAAGAAAAATCAAAAATGCTGTCATAGACATTAAAGCAACAAATTCAGGTAGCATTAAGTGTGGCCAAGTATTAACTTTGTCTACTGGTTCTGCAACGGATTTTTGAATTGGTTTGGCTTTAACAACTGTTAATAGTCTTTGTGTAACTTTTACTTCTGGAGCAAAATCTACTTCTTTAGGAGCATTGGGATCAACCGTTGGTTTTTCAGCAACAACTGGTTCAGCTGGTTTTTCTGCGACAACTGGTTCAGCTGGTTTTTCTGCGACAACTGGTTCAGCTGGTTTTTCATCAATGACTTTAACTTCAGGTTCTTTTTCAACAACTGTTGGAGCTGATTCGCCTTTCATTTCGGCAAGAGCCTGTTCAACTGTTATGCCGAGAGCTTTTGCTCTTGCTTCAGCCGAACGAATTAATAAATGTTCTGGAATTTCTACCATAAATTATCCTATAAAGGTCCGGAGATTCCTCCATCCTTTCTAACTCTCCAAAAGTGTACAGCCATAAAAATTACGATGATGAATGGTAAGAAGAGAACATGAAGAACATAAAATCTTAACAATGTTGCAGTAGTAGCTTCTAGACCCGCAAATAGACCAAACTTGGCCTGTGCACCAATAACAGGCGTGTAGCCAGCCATGTTACCTCCTACTGTTACTGCCCAGATAGCTAACTGATCCCAAGGCAATAAATACCCTGTAAAAGAAAGCAGTAAGGTAAGAAGTAATAAAATAACTCCAATTACCCAGTTAAATTCTCTAGGTGCTTTGTAAGCTCCATGGTAAAAAACTCTAGACATATGTAGGAACACAACCAAAACCATTAGGTGTGCACCCCATCTGTGCATATTTCGTACTAAAGATCCAAAAGCAATACTTGTTTGTAAATTTTGTATATCAACATAAGCGAGTTCTGTTGGACGGAAATAAAACATTAGCCAAATGCCTGTAATAGTTAAAACGATGAAAAGAAAAAAGCTCAACCCACCTAAACAGAGTGTATATGAAAGTCGAACACCGTGTCTTTTGACCTTCACTGGGTGTAAATGGTAAAGAACGTTGTTCATCACAACGTATGATCTGTTACGTGGGCTATCTACATAGCCTTTTCTAAAAGGAGAACCTGGTCGGAAAATACTTGACCATAGTTTTCCACCTTTAAAATTATCACCAGCATTAACTCTGGCTTCTTTAATTCGATCTCTTAGAGACAATTTCTGCATTATATTATTTTATAACCTTCCATATATATAGCCATGTCTATCACTTCTCTCTCCAGAGTCTTCATCCCATGGGGCTGTGTAGACGCCATTTTCAACTGCTTGATCTGCAAGAGATCCAGCAAATTTACCTAATGAAATAACACCTGTTGGGCAGCGATCAACACAGAGAGCACATCGAGTACAAGCTTCTTCGTCAACTACGAAAAATCCTGGAGATTCATCTGGGGATTCAACATTAATTGAATCCTCGATTGCTTCAGTTGATAAATAATGAATACATTTCCATGGACAGATGTCTACACATCCCTCACATAAAATACATTCAGATTCATCAATATGTAAAAATTGTTTTGGTCTTACTCTTGACGCTACTTTTGAAGCATCAACCATTGCAAGATTATATTTTTTCTCAAACTCCGGCATCTCAATTAAAACTTCTGATTTAGGCATCTTGAGTCACCTTTACCACTTCTTTTCCATAATCAGAGATTCTTGTTTTTGTAGATTCAATTTTGTCATTGATGTCTTGAAGATAATAAGCAACTACTAAACCAGCAATTAAAAAGTTAGTTGAGATTCCCATTTGAATTAAATCTTTTAATGCAGCCAAACTGAGACCAATCTCATTATTTAAAAACAGAATTGGAGGAAATTGTACAAACTCTCTCTGTCCTGTCCACTCAAGAGGACCTTGTGCAAGGTTAAGCCATTCAGATGGAACAATTCCTAAAAGAATAGACATTTCAATCCATGTTATAAAAGCAAAGTATGTAGCTTTTGCCCAGGTTAGTTCTTTTTGATTCCACACGATTAAAACCATACCAAACAAGAGTGCTTGACTAGCACCAAATGCTATGAGCTGACCTATTGTTTGTGGTAACCACCCTCTAGGAATCCAGTTGAAATATTCTGTAACAGCATCAGTTGAATATCCAGCATAATGTGCAATGACTACTCCAATAGTCATGCCACCTATACCAGCAACAATTGACATCAAACCTATTCTGTATCTAAATTTATAAATTGTATAAATCAAGTTTCCTCAAACCTTACCTATATATAATATCGCATCATCTGAAAAATATATAAATTGAAACGACTATCTTTTTTAATATTTTTAAAGGTTATCAATGCGCATTTTTTTAATATAATAGTAAAGTCAAATTGAATAATTGCTAAATATGAAACTGAAGTTAATTCCTAAAAACGAACAAGAGCTATCCAAATTCTTTGTAATTTTATTTCCTCTTTTTCTGATACTTTCATCAGCAGTTATGTTTGTAAAGAACTCATATTTTACATTTGCTAACATTCTTCCTCACAATGCTATTTTCAACTACGGAAAATTAGCAACAATTGAGAGTCAGGTAAGCTTTAATCTTCTAACAAGTGCTTCTTTATCACTTTTGTTTGTTTATTTGTTTTCAAAATCTCTCGGAAGAAAAATGGTACTGTTCCCGTTAGCTTTCTTAACTTTATTAGGTTTGATAGGAGTTTCATTTCTTGGGGTGATTGTTCAAAATTCTTTAGTATCTTTGTTGACTATTCTCATACTTTTTGGACTTACGGGGATAGCAACAATAAATGTGCTTGCAAAAAAAGAAAATACAATTTTTTCAAGTGCTCAACATATATATGGTGCGATTGTAATTTTATTTGTTGCCACAGTGATATCTCGTTCAAGTTTAGAAATTTATTCTGATCAAATTCTTGTTTCATCTCTAACTTCATCTCTTATAAATATGACAGCTATTCCCCTTTTGTTTATGAGTGCAATTTACTTTTTAATGACAAAAGGATTAGGAGCAACTTTATATAGTAAGACTCTTTCTTCGATTTCATTCTGGGGTTTTTTATTTTTACTTCCATGGACAAGCTTTAAATATTATTACGGATCAGTGCTTCCTAATTGGCTAGAAAATGTCTCTATTTATTTATCTTTGAGTTTGATTGTTCCACTATTAGCTTTTGTGGTTAACTTTATTCAATCTTCTCAGGATAATAACGATAGGTCTGACAGGCTTCTTTCACAATTGAACTTTTCTATGATTGTTTTTACTGTAACAACTGCTTTGCACATAGCATCTAGCTTTGCTAACTTGCTTCCGATTTTAGGTTTAACAAACTTTGTTTATGCAATTAAGTTTGGATATCTATCTTCGTTAATAATTGTTGTAATGACTTTAATTCTTTATCTAATTCCAAAGTTGTTTGGTAGAGAAGTTTCTTACACAAACTTTGATAAATTAGGTTTAACAGCAGTCAATATTTCTCTTCTTCTTTATCTAGTCAATAATTTGGTTATTGGAATAAATAGTGGTTATTCATGGAATGCTGGAGCAAACGCTGGTAATCCAACAATATATGGTGAAGGGTTTCAAATTCAATGGGAACTTATAAGTGTTAACTTTATGGCAAATACATTTATCTCACTTCTGTTTTTTGCATCTGCAGGTTTGTATTTTATAACGACAGTTAAAGCAATTTCTTCAGGAGCGGTTACAACTGTTGAGGAGATGGTTTCATCATGAGTGATTTAGTAAATAAAGTAGCTGAGTTATTAAACGCACCTGTTGATTTAGTACAGAGATCTGCTGAAGCAAG
>CBFHGZ010000036.1:6642-8403 GCA_965655535.1 Candidatus Actinomarina sp. | reverse complement strand
AATTTAAACAGATGTGAAAACAATCGTTAAAATTAACTTTTTACTTAAAGTTTGTTTTTCTTCTAAATTTTGTACAAATAATACAATTTTCTAAGTTGTGACCTCTTGCAGGACAAAACTCCCGTCCATAGAAAATTATTTGAAGATGCAATTTGTTCCATTTCTCAATTGGAAATAATTTTTTTAAATCTTCTTCTGTTTTTTTTACATTCTTCCCTGTTGACAATCCCCATCTCCAGGCAAGTCTGTGAATATGAGTGTCGACTGGAAAAGCAGGAGTTCCATAAGCTTGACTTACTAATACAGATGCAGTTTTATGTCCTACACCGGGTAATGCCTCTAAAGCCTCTAAGTCTCTAGGTACTCTAGAATTAAAATCAGAAACTAGTATTTTTGATAATTTTGATATCGCTTTAGATTTTTGAGGTGATAGTCCGCATGGTCTTATTATTTTTTCAATGTCGGATACTTTTAATTTAGCCATTTTGATTGGAGTGTTAGCCTTCTTAAACAAAATTGGAGTTATTTTGTTAACCCTTTCATCAGTACATTGAGCTGAAAGCAAAACTGCAATTAGAAGAGTATAAGGACTGTTATGTTTCAATGGCACTGGAGTTTGAGGATAATAATTCTCTAATATCTTAAGAATTTTATTAGCTTTTTCTTGTTTAGAAACTTTCACTTATATATTGTATCTCTTTTAAAATCTCAATTATGAAATTAAACTCGCAAAATAAAGCACTACTGGCTTTGTTTGCATCTGCAATGTTATTTGGTTCTACATTCCTAGTTGTTAAAAATTTATTGGATGATTTATCACCTATGTTTGTAGTATTTTGTAGATTTTTAATTGCTTCAATATTTTTTCTGATTATTGGAGGAATCCCAAATAAAAACTCAATTAAACCTGGATTGCTTATGGGATTCTTTCTTTGGCTTGGATACTATACCCAAACTGAAGGATTGGTTACCTCATCAACAATTAATTCTGGAGTCGTTACTGGGTTTTATGTAGTTTTAACTCCCCTTTTGAGTAAGTTAATAAATCATACTGACCTTCAAACAAAAAATTATTTATTTTCATTTTTTGGGTTTACAGGAATACTCTTGATTTCAAGCACAAGCATAGATCAAATGTTTGGAAATTTGTTTACATTTATTTGTGCAATGTCTTATGCGATACATATTGTTCTAGTAGAAAAAGAAGTTAATAATTTTAATATTTCAAATCTAATGTTTATCCAATCCTTATTTGGTGCATCTTTATGCATGCCTTACATTTCAATTATTGAAGCTACTTCAATATTTCAAAATATTGTTCCTATAGTGTTTTTAGGACTAGTTGTAAATGTAGGTGCGTTCTACCTTCAGTTATTTGGACAAAAGTTTGTTAAAGCGTCTACTTCTTCTTTGATATTAAGCCTGGAAGCTATATTTGCAATTTTGATAGGTATATCTTTAGCTAATGAAGTTTTAAATTTAATAAACTGGATAGGTGTAGCGATAGTTTTGTTATCAATTTTTGGTGCTGTTAAAGAATAGAAGATTCATTATTTATACTGTTTATAAGCTTCATAATTAACCTCAATATAACTACTAAAACAAAAAATGACATAATCAAAATAATTAAAAGTCTTGGTCCTTCTAAAAATCCTATTTCACAAGTAGCTAAATCACTGCAAAGTCCAAAATAAGTTCCTCCTTGTGAAATATCTAAAATTAACAACAAAGGATAGGCTAAAATTGTAAGCATCAACAAAG
>CBFHGZ010000036.1:4377-6632 GCA_965655535.1 Candidatus Actinomarina sp. | reverse complement strand
TCTTAGTAAAAACATAATTAGATTTTAATATAATAAAAATAATGAAAGTTAAATTAATAAGTTATTCAACACCAAATAAAGATATTGCTAAAGAAGGCATTAAAGACGCTCAAGAACTTGTAGCTTATTGCGCAAGAGTTTCAAACCCCTCTAATCAACTAAATACTGAAACTAGTGAAAAATTAATTAATTATTTAATCAAAAATTCTCACTGGTCACCACTTGAGATGGTTAGTGCTTGTTTAGAAATTGAAACTACAAGAGATATTGCGAGACAAATGTTGAGACATAGATCTTTTAGTTTTCAGGAATTTAGTCAAAGATACGCAAATCCTGTAAAAGACTTAGAATTTGTTACACGCGAAGCCAGGTTGCAAGATCCAAAAAATAGACAAAATTCAATTGAGTCAAAAAATGAAACACTAGAAAACGAATGGACTCAAATTCAATTGGATCTGATTGAAAACTCTAAAAAAGCATACAACTGGGCTATAGAAAATGGAATTGCTAAAGAGCAAGCACGTGCAGTTCTACCTGAAGGAAATACTGTAAGTCGACTGTATATGAACGGTACATTACGAAGCTGGATTCACTACATAGAACTTAGATCTGCAAATGGAACTCAAAAAGAACATATGGAGATTGCAATTGCATGTGCAGAAGTTGTATCTTCAATTTTTCCGATGGGAAAGAATTTAAATTAACTGTCTAACTTATATTTCATTACAAGATATCCGTCAATAACTTCAAAATCACAATCAGCTACAAACATATAATCTTGAAAATCAAGCTCAGCTTGCTTAATGAATGCTGCTCTATCATCACCTCCGACTGGTGGGATTGATCTATTTTTAACAGCTTCAGCTCTTTCTTTATATCTTGTTTTTAACTCTTCAATGTTTAATGACATAAGTTAATTTTAGCTCACTATGACAACAGTATTGAAATGTCATTATTTAGTTTTGAAGATTTTTTTACTTTTATTGATTTCAGTTCTAGTAGTTTTATATCGTCATTGCCTATCACCTCTAACTCAACATTTGATTGTCCAGGATGCTTCATAAACAACTCTTTTAATAAAATTAAATTATTTTTTGTTAAATTATCCTCATTAACCTGGATAGTTAATGGAGTAATATCTAAATCTGTCAAAAGTTTAGTGGGTTCTATAACAAATAAATCTCTAGCTCTTAAAGTGTTTTCAGCACCACCAACATAGGTACCGGTAACCTTTATATAAAGCTCTCCATCAATTTCATTATTATATTTATCAACAAGTTTATTAAATAATAAAACACCTACTGATCCTGTTGTGTCTTGTAGGTCAAGTTGGATCCAAGGATTGCCTCGTCTAGATACTCTTTTTTGAATATTCGAAACTAAACCTGCAATGACTACATTTACCTCTTCATCCTCTTCTTCTAAATTTTGTAATTCAATTATTGTATGTGAAGATTCACTTTTTAGAACTTCTCCGTATCCATCAAGAGGATCTTCGCTAACAAAGAAACCAAGCATTTCTCTTTCTCGTTCTAACAACTCTTTCTTTTCCCATTCTGAAGTAGCTATAGTTGTAGAACTGGTTTCAGATTCATCTAAAGAGAAAAGAGAACCTTGGTTATTTAACTTTTCTTTTTTTAAATCTTTAGCATCCTCAATCAAATCTACAGTTGCCTCGAATACTCCTTTTCTTGTAAATCCGAAATTATCAAAACCCCCTCCTTGAGCCAAAGCTTCTACGCCTCTTTTATTTAATGAACGTGAATCAATTCTTGATAAAAAATCTTCTATAGATAAAAAATCACCGTTTTCATTTCTTTCATTAATTATTTTTTGTGCTGTAACGTCACCAACATTCCTTACTGCTGACAAACCAAAAATAATTTTATTGTCAGAAACTGTAAAGTCTTCGCTGCTTAAATTTATATCTGGTGTTGTAACCTGCACTCCTAAATCTCTTGCTTCTGACAAAAAAATTGCAGTTCTATCTTTATCTCTCTTTACTGCCGTTAAGCAAGCTGCAATGTACTCAGCAGGATAATTTGCTTTCAAATACGCTGTTTGATATGCAAGTAACGCATATGGTACTGAGTGGCTTTTATTGAAACCATAACCAGCAAAGTATGCAATCTGATCAAATAATTCAGATGAAAATATTTCAGAATATCCTTTAGCAGTAGCACCGTTAGTAAACTTTATTCTCTGTTCTTCCATAATCTTGGGAATTTTTTTACCCATTGCTACACGTAAATTGT
>CBFHGZ010000036.1:2843-4277 GCA_965655535.1 Candidatus Actinomarina sp. | reverse complement strand
AGCACCGTTAGTAAACTTTATTCTCTGTTCTTCCATAATCTTGGGAATTTTTTTACCCATTGCTACACGTAAATTGTCAGCTTCCTGAAGGTTAAAACCTGCTATTTTTTCTGCTACTTGCATCACCTGTTCTTGGTATAAAATTACACCATAAGTTTCACCAAGAACATTTTCTAAGTCTGGATGTAAATATTCAATATCTTTTCTACCGTTTGCCCTGTCTGCAAACTCTGTATGCATACCTGCACCCAACGGTCCTGGTCTTATTAAAGCTACTAAGGCTACGATGTCTTCAAAACGTTTAGGAGATAAGCTCTTTGATAATGATTGGGCAACTCTACTTTCTAACTGAAAAACACCTGTCATTTTTCCTAATGCAAAAATTTCAAAGGTTTTTTTATCATCTAAAGGTACATTATCTATGTCTACTTTTTTACTTTTAATAAGCTCTAGAGTTCTATCGATAATTGAAAGATTTCTCAAACCAAGAAAATCCATTTTTAAAAGACCCAACCTTTCAACAGTGTGCATCTCGTATTGCGTTACAACCTCTGCATTTTCTCCTTTCTGTTGAATTGGAAGAAAATTAGTAATTTTTGATGGTGAAATAACTACTGCTGCGGCATGTATGCCGTCTTGTCGTCTTAAACCTTCTAGGCCCAGTGCTATGTCAATAATTTTTTTTACTTCTTCATCATTTTTATACAGTTTTCTTAATTCTTCAGATGCAGAATAAAACTCTTTACTGTATCCACTTTTATTTTCTTCATCTAGCTCTAAACATTCTGAAATTGTTGCGGTATTGCCTAAAATCATAGGTGGCATTAACTTAGCAACCCTGTCTCCACTTGAAAATGGAAGCCCGAGCACTCTCGCAGCGTCTCTAATAGCTTGTTTAGCTTTAATAGTTGCGAATGTGACAATATGAGCAACCCTGTCAGAACCATATTTATCAATTGTATAATTGATCACATCTGATCTGTAACGTTCATCAAAATCCATGTCAATATCTGGTAATGATTTTCTACCTGTATTTAAAAATCTTTCAAAGATTAAACCATATTTAATTGGATCTATGCCTGTTATGCCTAAACAGTATGAAACTATAGAGCCAGCTGCAGAACCTCTACCTGCACCAGTTCTAATTGATTTTTCCCTAGCAAATCTAATTAAGTCACCAACAATTAAAAAATAAGAGGCAAAGCCCATTGAAGAAATTACGTCTAATTCATAATTTATCCTATTTTCAATCTCAGAAGTAATCTCTTTATACCTCTGAGATGCGCCTTCAAACACTTTAACTTTTAGAAATTCATCTGCGGTTATACCCTCTTCTGGTAAAGGAAAGTCGGGAAGAAAGTTTTTACCAAAATTAAATTCATAATTTATTCTTTCAGCAATCTTTAATGTGTTATCACATGCATTCGGAAATTT
>CBFHGZ010000036.1:1576-2745 GCA_965655535.1 Candidatus Actinomarina sp. | reverse complement strand
TATTATCTGGGAATAATTTTCTCATTTCCTCTGAAGACTTAACATAATATCCTTCACCTTCAAATTTAAATCTATTCTCGTCTTCTATAGTTGCATTGGTTTGCACGCATAATAATGCATCATGAGAAGATGCATCTTCTTTGTCTACGTAATGAGAGTCGTTTGTTGCAACAAGAGGAGCATCAATTTCTGTAGATATTTTTATTAAATCATCTAATATCTCTAATTGTTCAGGAATACCATGATTGTGTAGCTCAATAAAGAAATTATCCTTTCCAAATATATTTTGATAATTTTTTGCAAGCTCTAATGCATGCGAATAGCTTTTTTCGTTACCAGAATTCCCTTCTTCAGTTGTCAAATCAGGAGCTAGGCTTTGTGCTATTTCACCACCAAGGCAACCTGAAAGTGCAATTATGCCTTCTGAATGTTGTTTAAGCAATTCGTAGTCAATTCTGGGTTTATAATAATAACCCTCTATAAAGGCCTTACTCACTAACTCAACTAAATTTTGATACCCAACATTGTTTTCTGCCAAGAGTGTTAAGTGGTAACGTTTATTATTTTGTCTATCAGGCCTATCAAATCGAGAACCAGGAGTTATATAAGCTTCATATCCAATAATTGGTTTTACTCCAATTTCTTCTGCTACTTTAACAAACTCTAAAGCTCCATATAAATTTCCATGATCTGTTATAGCAGCTGCAGGTTGGTTTAACTCTTTAACTTTAGTTAAGTAATCTTTTATCTTCGCCGCACCATCTAACATTGAGTACTCTGTGTGCGCATGAAGATGAACGAAAGAATTTGTCATAAAGATATTTTAAAGAGTTTTGAAAAATTTTTTTATAATATTGAACTAAAGTAATCAGGCTGGTCGATTGTGAATTCAAAATTTTCATTTGATAATAAAAATTTCAATTTAAATGCTTGTAAGCATATCATATTTTTTTCTAAATTTTCATGATGATTTGCACCATAAAGAATGTCATTTACGATTGGTGTTTTTAAATACTCCAAATGAGCTCTTATTTGATGATTTCGACCTGTTATCAGATTTAATTCAATCAAAGAATACTTATCATTGTTAGACAAAACTTTAAATTCAGTGACAGCCTCTCTGCCTTGTGCACTCACACTTCTTTTTTTTCTATTAGTATTTGAACTAG
>CBFHGZ010000036.1:0-1478 GCA_965655535.1 Candidatus Actinomarina sp. | reverse complement strand
GCAAGTGGTAAATCAATTGTTCCACTGTCCGTTTTCAAATTACCTTCGACAATAGCTCTATATTTTTTTTGAATTTCTCTTTTTTGAAAAATAGATTTTAAATCTAAATGTGTTTCACGATTTAAAGGACACACAAGTAAACCTGTTGTTACTCTATCAAGCCGATGAACGATACCTTGTCTATCATCTTCAAATTCATAGTCAATTCGAAAATTTTCTTTTAAATAGTCTTGGACTGTATTCTCATCAGAATTTTGAACAGGATGAGTTAAGACTCCTGCAGGTTTGTTAACTATCACAAAATTTTCGTTCTCATGAACTATTTCAATATTAATTTTTTCTTAACTCCATATAAAATAAGCCAATAATTCCAAATGTAATATAAACATCTGCAAAATTAAAACTTGGAATAAACAAGAGTTCGATAAAGTCAGTTACTTTTCCATTTTGATTAAATATTAAATTCCAGCCTCTTTCGCCTAAATTACCAATTGCTCCACTTGTTATTAAGCAAAATGAATACATTTCAACACTTCCAATATCGAAGTTTCTAAACTGAGTTATTAGCCAAAAAAAAACAACAATTGAAAACACATAAGTGATCTCCGTATAGTCGCTGAAAAAACCGAAAGCTATTCCAGTGTTATAAGTTAGATCGATTGTTAAGAAATTTTCTAAAATTAATTTTTCTTGAATATTATTTATTCTTATCAAATATTTTATGTACAAATCTAAAGAAGATAATGAAATAATTATTAATACGGGGCTTAGATATTTTCTAAGATTCAATTAATGCTGCGCAGTTTTTGCATTTTGTTGAATATGGTATTGCTTCAAGCCTTGCAACTGGAATGGCTTCATTACAATTTTCACAAATGCCATATTTTTTCTTTTGAATCATAACTAAAGCGTGTTCAACTTGGTTTAACAAGTGTTTTGTATTCTCGTCTAAAGTTAACTCTTTTTCTAGCTCAAATGCCATGGAACCACCATCAGCAGATGTTGGATCAGGACTTCTTTCTGCTGATCCTTCAGATAATCTAATATTTTCCCTTTGTTGTTGATGGTGTTCTAAGATACTTGTTAATTGTTCTTTTTCTGCAAGAAGTTTCTTTTTAAACTTATTTACTGTATTTGTTGATAATTTTCTAACCATTTAAATCCTCAGATTAATGTATATTAGCTACATTTTAAATAAAGTCTTATAAATTTATTTTTTTTAAAAAGTCTCCGAATTTATACAAATTTATCTTTAAAAGATTTAAAATCGTATAGATGTTTAAAAGAATTAGTTCAAATATTGATTTACCTAAACTTGAAGAAAATATTTCAAATTATTGGGATAAAATCAACGCATTTGAAAATTCTATGGAATCAAGGAAAGACTCTAAAGTATTTAGATTCTACGATGGTCCTCCGTTCCCTACTGGCAGTCCTCACTATGGAAATTTATTAGCTGGTGTAATAAAAGACATAGT
>CBFHGZ010000035.1:0-8614 GCA_965655535.1 Candidatus Actinomarina sp. | reverse complement strand
AAGAGATTTATTAACACTGTTAATAAACCAAGAATAATTAATTTATTTAGTACGTCTATTTCATTCGAAATAAACACAGGAAGTATTGTTAAATAAAATAACCACATTTTTGGATTTACTAAATTAAGTTTTAAACCTGCGATGAAAGATTGCTGTAAATTTTCCTTGATTTCATCTTTAATTTTTGAATTAAATGTTGATACACCTTTGTAAATAATATAAATAGTTCCAACAATATAAATTACAGTAAGAAATTGAGGTACAAGATTGAATATATATGAAATTGTAAAAGCAGAAATAAGTGTAATGATAAAAGCACCTAAAGCAGAACCTAGTGCAACTTGAACTCCATTCTTTCTACCTTTTTGCACTGATTCATTAATAATCAAAGCAATAATTAATCCAGGACTAAATGCAACACTTAATTGAACGATTAGAAATTCAATAATTGAAAGCTCTGAAAGCATTAATTAAGGCTGTTTAATAATAAATTGTAAAATTTGTCGTGATGACATCTCTGAACGACTAAAATTTTTGGAGAATCAGGTTCTAGATTTGGATAATCCAATATACATCCACCTCTAGTCATTCCGTCACGCGTATCTACTCGCACGTTTACATTTGTAGATTCTGAAATGATTTCTTTATCTAAATATACAGACATTGCTAAGGGATCAGGGAAGCCATAACAATCTTGACCAACAGCTTCAATCATAAACTTTCTTATATGAGTATGAATTTCACTTGTATATTTTGAGTATTTGGTATCTAAATTTTCTATTTCAACAATTTTGTCAACATCAATCATTGCATCATAAAGTGATGGATCCCATCCAATCATGGTTATGGGTATTCCAGAATTTAAAACAATATCAGCTGCTTCCGGATCTACCCAGAAATTATATTCTGCAAATTTAGTCGTATTACCGAGAGCATTTGAACTTCCACCCATTACATAAAGGTGATTAATGCTATCAAGATTTTCCTGATTGTCTTGAACAAGATGAGCTATGTTTGTAAGCGGGCCAAGTGCAACAATATCAACGGAATCATTTTGAGATAAAGCCTGTCTGTAGAATTCTCGAGCACTTATATCCTGGATAAAATTTTTACTGGGCTTTATTCCAACATCGCCGACTCCATCAACTCCATGTACATATTGTGCTGACATTGATTCATTTTGATAACTTAAAGCAATTTCTTTTGCTTTTTTTGCATCATGTACTTCTAGATAATCTCTTTCTAAGGGTTTTTCAGCACCTTTGTAAACAGGAATTGAGACATCACACAATTCATTTACATAGTTTGTGTTTATGAGACCCTGTTCTAAGGGTACGTTTCCAGCAACAATTGAAATACCTAAGATATTTTCGATTGGTACATTTCTATAGGCCATAATTAACGCTACAGCATCATCAGATCCTGTGTCTGCATCAATTATTAACTTGGTCATTGTTTTACCTTAATTATTTCCGGAACACCCTGTTTAAACGAAACTTCACAATCTTTGTACTCCTCTGAAATTTGATTACTTAAGATAATTAGAAGTTCTAGTAAATTATCTTTTTTACCATCTGATGAACCAAATGTTTGTGGGGTATTATCATAAGCCTTTTTTATTTCGGTACAAATCTGAATCGCCTCTGACTTATTTATGTTGTCATCTAGTTTTTTCTTTGTGATTACTTCGAAACTTTTTCTGTGTCGTCTAGGTAAAGAAAATTTCATATCTATATTCTACTCAAATCAAATTCTTCTTTTGAAAAGATACTTCGTAATCATCTGAGTATTTTTTAGTACTAAATTCCCTAAAACCATTTTTTTCATGGAAATTAAATGATACTTCATTTTTTTTAGGTAAAAGGTTAATTTCAGCAGTTAGCAGTTCAATATTATTCACAATTGCAAATTTTTCTACATGTTGATATATTTCTTTACCTATATTTTGTCCACGATAATTTTCGTGAACTGCAATTCGGTCGACATATAAGAAATTACTCATTTGTCTTTGAATTTCTATAAAGTTCTTATGATTTTGTTCAGTTAGAAATGAAGTAGAGGTTTTATTATCTTGAAAACAGATCACAAACCCTACTACAGATTTATTTTCTATAATGCAACAGTTGTAATCTGAGTTTTCTATAAGAAGCTTAAACTCATCAAGAGGTCGATCACCGACCTCCGGAACGTTATTCTGATTTATTACATGACATGCTTCAACATAATCATTTATAATTTCACTTTTTAAGTATTTCTCCACGTTAGGAATATACATTTAATGTATAAAAATGTAAAATATTAACTTATGAAACAAGTTCTCATGAGCCCGCCAGATTATTTCAAAGTCGAGTATGCAATTAATCCATGGATGAAAGCAGGAACCAGTGTTGATTTAGATCTTGCAAAAAAGCAGTGGAATAATTTAAAACAATCAATTGAACTAGCGGGTGCTGAGGTAAAAACAGTTAACCCGAATGAAAATCATCCAGATCTTGTTTTCACTGCTAATTCTGCAATTATCAATAACAAACAAGTTTTAATTGCGAATTTTAAGTTTGAAGAACGAAGGGGCGAGGAAGTTCTTTATCAACATTGGTTTGAAGAAAATAATTACGAAGTAGAGAGAATTCCAAGTGATTTTAAATTTGAAGGTAGAGGCGATGCATTTGTTTATGGTGATTATTTGATTGGTTCATATGGTGTTAGAAGTGATAAAGAAGCTTTGCTTTTTATTGCTGAGAAATTTAATTTAGAGCCAGTAATTGAAGAACTGGCAACAGACAAATTTTATCATCTTGATACCTGCTTTCAATTTTTCCCAACAGGTGATGCTATTTTTTATCCAGTAGCATTTAAAGATCCAACTTTAAAATCTTTTAGTAAGTTTTTTAATCTAATTCCAGTATCTGAAAATGATGCAAATCAACTTGCGTGCAATGCAGTTGTAGTAAATGAAACAGTTATTTTTCCTTCTGAAAAAATTGATGTCATCCAGACTGTTGAATCATTAGGATTAAAAGCTGTTGTTGCAGATGTATCTGAGTTTTTAAAATCTGGCGGTGCATGTCAGTGTTTAGTGATTGTATTAAACTAAGCATCAAATGATAAAAAGATTGTTTAAATTAATTATTTGGCCTATTAAAAAAATAGTTCTGTTGCCGTTTAAATTTCTTTTATATTCACTTCTAATTTTCGTGATATTAGTTTTATTTTTTCAATACCGTGCAGATTATGAGGTTGAAGTATCACCATTATCTAAAACTGAATATGAGAATTGTATCGAATCTATAGAAAGTTATGATGTAACAATTGATATGTTGTCTGAATATGTAGAGAACTTAGATAGTGTTCAGAGAGAGTTTTTAGAAACTAGATTACCTGAAAATTTTAAAATTTTACTAGAACCACAAACCCTTGATCCTGATAAGTTCGAAGGTCTGAAAGGCAGCCTTAAGACTTACTTACAAGGTGGAAGGTTTCCAGGATTTGATGGAAAAGCATTGTTCCCTCAAGCAGCTAGCTTATGTAGATCAGGACTGGGTTAAATCTAAAACAGAGGCTCCGGTAAGTTCAATAAGAGCTTCTGGTGATAAAAAGAATTTGAACTCCCTATTTCCAGCACCAATAAATATTTTTTCCCTTTCTAATACTTTTTTATCTACAAAAATTTTAATTTCTTGAGGTAAACCTAGCGGACTAATACCTCCATATATTTGATGGGTTACGCTTTCAGCTTCTTCCTTAGATGCAAAACTAACTTTTTTTGACTCCATTGCTTGTTTCGCTTTATGGTTTACATCTAACCTGCTAGATCCCAATACACAAAACATTGTATAAAATTCTTCGGGTTTTTTTGATTTTATCAATATTGCATTACAAGAATCTTCAATATTATGTCCGTAATGATCACAGAAGTTTTGAGTATCTGAAAATTCGTCCAGGCATTCAAAAAGCTCTAATTTGTCTTGGTTATTGTTGTAAATATTTTCAACTGTATTGTGAAGTTTTGCCATAAAGAATATGATATCTTATTTATCACTAGTTACAATTTTTATATGGAATTCGAAACGATAATTGAGCCTTTTAAGATTAAGTCAGTTGAATCACTACCTATTACATCAAGGGAAGAAAGACAAAATTTTCTCGAAAGAGAAAGTTGGAATGTTTTTGGTCTCAGATCCCAAGAGGTAACCATTGACTTACTGACTGATTCAGGTACAGGTTCAATGTCGTCTGAGCAATGGGCAGCAATTATGCGAGGTGATGAAGCTTATGCTGGGTCACATTCTTGGCAGAGATTTCATGAAGTTGTCTCTGAGTTAACGGGCTACAAGCATATTATTCCTACCCACCAAGGAAGAGCAAGCGAAAAAATACTAGCAACGATTTCTGTAAAAGAAGGCGATATTATTCCAAGTAATAGTCACTTTGATACAACAAGAGCAAATTTTGAGTTTGCTCAATCACAACCAATCGATTTATTATGCAGAGAAGGTTTAGATCTCCTCTCACCTGCACCGTTTAAAGGCAATATTGATTTGGAAAAACTTGAGGAATTATTGGATGGTCCAGATAGTGATAAAGTTCCATTCGTATTAATGACAATAACAAATAACACTGGTGGTGGTCAGCCAGTTTCAATGGAAAATCTTAAAAGTGTCAAAGAGTTATGTACTAAATACAATAAAATGTTAATTCTAGATGCTTGTAGATTTGCTGAGAATGCTTGGTTTGTATCCCAAAGAGAAGAGGCATACAAAGATGTTGAAATTAGAGACATTGCTAAAGAAGCCTTTCGTCTTGCTGATGGCTGCACAATTAGCTTAAAAAAAGACGGATTTGGAAATATAGGTGGCTTACTTGCATTTAATGATGATCAATTAGCGGAAGAAGCTAGAAATCTTTTAATACTAACTGAAGGTTTTCCAACTTATGGGGGTTTAGCCGGACGAGACTTAGATGCTTTAGCCCAAGGTTTAAAAGAAATAACAGATAGAAATTATCTTGAATACAGAGCTAGGTCAATCAGCTATTTAGGCGAGAAAGCTTTAAGTTATGGAATTCCAATAGTACAACCTGCAGGTGGTCATGCCTTATATATAGATGCAAAAACATTCTTACCTCACATACCTCCGCATGAGTACCCTGGACATTCATTGGCTTGTGAAATTTATCTTATAGGTGGAGTTCGGGCTGTAGAGCTTGGAACTCTTGCCTTTGGAGTTGCTGGACAGAATGGTGAACCTGATACTCCAGCTACCCATGAGTTAGTGAGATTAGCTGCTCCAAGGAGAACGTACACTCAAAGTCATTTTGATTATGTTGCAGAAGTCTTGAAAAAATTAGCTGAAAGAAAGGACGAACTTAAAGGGTATAAAATCCTTGAGCAGCCAAAATTTCTTAGACACTTTACAGCTAAACTCGAGCCTCTAAAATAATTTAGATGAAAAAATTTCTATTTTTATTTTCTATATTTTTCATATTTTGCTCTCAACCTGTTTCGGAAGAAGTTAGTGAAGCTGTTCAAACTACAGTACAACAAGTTGAAGGGGAAGTAGACGAAGAACCTGAACTATATGTAATGTTAATGTGGCATCAGCATCAGCCTTACTATACAAAAAATGATGAAGGATACTACACACGACCTTGGGTTAGGGTACATGCTACAAAAGATTATTTAGATATGGTAGAACTTGTTGCTGATTATCCAGAAATGAAGGCAACATTCAATTTAACACCAGTATTACTGAGACAACTTGAAGACTACTCAAACGGCGCAAAAGACCTCTACTGGTACTACACCGAAATTCCAGCTGATCAATTAACTCTGGAAGACAAAACTTTTATAGTATCTAGATTTTTTGATACTAATCCAAAAGTGATTGCTAGATTTCCGCGATACGTTGAGCTTAGAAATAGTAATCAATCATGGGATGAGTGGTCCAGTCAAGACTTTAGAGATTTACAAATCTTATTCAATTTAGCATGGACAGATCCTAAATATTTAAACCAAGAACCATTAAAGAGTTTGGTTGAAAAAGGACAAAACTATGATGAACAAGATAAATCTACTCTTCTCAACGAACATTCAAAATTAATTGATAAAGTCATTCCTGCTCATGCAGAGCTTTGGGAAAGTGGTCAAATTGAAGTTACAACTACACCATATGCCCATCCAATCCTCCCACTAATATTCGACACAAACCTAGCTGCAGTTGGTGATGTTGGAGCAGAACTACCTGAAAATAGATTCAACAAACCTATTGATGCAGCTATTCAGGTTGAAAAGGGCTTAGACCTAGCTGAAAGATTATTAGGAAAACGACCGACTGGTATGTGGCCAGCTGAAGGTGCTGTATCTCAAGAGGTTCTAGGAATGTTTGCAAAAGAAGGAATTAAATGGATTGCAACTGGAGAATATGTTTTATCTAAATCTTTAGACATACCTACATTTAAAAGAAATACAAAAGGGATAGTTACAAATCCTGAAATACTTTATACACCTTGGTATGGACAGCTAAACAGACAAGATGATGTTGCAATATTTTTTAGAGATTTGGCTATTTCAGATCAAGTTGGTTTTACTTATAGTGGCATGTCAGCAGAAATGGCTGTTGCAGACATGATGAAATCTCTAGAAGCTGCAAGAGAAGTTAGTGCAACTTTAGATAAGCCACTTGTTGTATCAATAGTTTTGGATGGAGAAAATGCTTGGGAGCATTATCAAAATGATGGGATAGATTTTCTAAGACTTATGTATGAAACATTTACAACAACAGAATGGCTCAAAACGACAACTCCAACTGAGTATATTGAAAAATATGGTCCACAAATTAATAAGTTAGATAGCGTATTTCCTGCATCTTGGTTTCAGCCAAATTTTGCTACTTGGATTGGAGAAACAGAAGAGACTTATGCCTGGGATTATCTTCAAAAAACAAGAGCCTATTATGACAGAGCTAATGCGTCTGGTAATTATACAGATGAGCAATTGGACTTAGCTTTTGACTATATGTTACTCGCAGAAGGTTCTGATTGGTTCTGGTGGTATGGTAGTGATCAGTCGAGTGGTAATGATGACTATTTTGGTTCAGCGTATCGTAACTTATTAAAAAATGTTTATTTATCATTAGGGGATTCACCCCCTGCTTATTTAGATATTCCAATTATTTCTCCATCTGCACAATTATTTGATTCTCAATCTGAGTCGATTTTAGAAACTAATCAAGCACTGCTTATAAGTGGTTCAATAAATAATACTATCTGGAACGATGCTGGAGTAATTAAGTCCGATGGTCTTATATCTCAGATTAAATATAGATTTTCTAACGAGTTTCTGTATCTCTCTTTTCAGAAATCTTCATCTGCTATGGCAGAATCAAATCCTTGGAGGAATATAGATTTAGATATATATTTAGAAAGTCCATCACGAACAAAACTGAGAAGATCTTCTCTGCCTGTAAAAGATGGAGTAAATGTTAATCAAGAGTTTTTAGGTATTGAAACCACCCAAGCTATTTTCCACAAAGCGGAAAGTTTAAATGGAGAATCTTATTTCACATGTACAAAAAGAGATCTTCCCAATGAAGGTAGTGTAAAAGAGGAAACTTTTTCTACAGAGTGTTTAACAAAAAAGACTACTGAGATCTCATCATTCGGAAATGAACTATTTGTCAAAGTTCCCTTAGAAGAGCTGGGGTCTTTAAGCTTTGGAGACAAAATAAAACTAAGAATGTATTCAGATATTTTTGAAAATTATATTGAGCCTCAAAGACCACTCGCATTGTTTGTACCTGAGGTTTCTACTGTTGAGCTATTTTTAGATATTACTGATCCAATAAATGATGATTATGGAGAGGGTTCATATACATATCCTTTAGATGGTGTGTTCATTCCTGGAAGTTATGATTTTGAAGGATTTTCTGCAGGTATTGCTGAGGGAAGCTTAGTAATGAATTTTGATATTTTAAGTGCTGTCAAAAATCCATGGGGGTCACCAAGAAGTTTGTCAATACAAACAATTGATGTCTATATCGATAAAGATTTTGGTGCAAATACAGGTGTTAAGGAATTAGGAAATTATCGATTTGCCAAAATGCCGGAATCTTCAGGTTGGGAGTATCACATTGTTATTGAAGGTTGGGAACCTCAAATTTGGAAAGCTCTCCCCAATGGTGAGTCAGAACTTGTAACTAATCAGTTCGATATCGTAGTTGTGCCTGACAAAGGAGTTGTAGTTGTGAAGCTCGATATAGAAAATCAGCTGGGTGGAGGGAATCCAGAGGATTGGCATTATGGAGTTATAATTATGTCACAAGATGGATATGGACCAAATGGTTCAAGAATTAGAGAAATAAATCCATCCGGAGAACAATATCGTGGTGGAGGAGCACCAAACATAGTTAATCATCCAAATATTTTTGACGTAATATCACCAAACGAAGGAGAGCAAGAAGAGTACCTCAGCTCTTACGGTGAATACGAGGGTTCAATCGATGATATGCCACTAGATGTGTTAGCGAGCATTCCTTTAGTAACTAAAAATCAATAAATTTAGTTTTTTTGATTTTGTAATTTCTGCTTTTTAATTGGACTTGATCCTGTTTCAATAATT
>CBFHGZ010000034.1:3359-8764 GCA_965655535.1 Candidatus Actinomarina sp. | reverse complement strand
AGAATTGCAGATCCAGTATTTGAACCCGGTCTTTCTCTACCTCCAGTTGATGCAGATTGTTGCTTTTTGCTTTCTCCAGCAGAAGATATTAATTTAATTACAGTTTGTCGAACTTGAGAAAGTTCAGCACCTAGCTTCTTTAAAACTTGTGCGGCAACACCTTCTCCTTCACGTATTAGTCCTAAAAGAATGTGTTCTGTACCTATGTAGTTGTGACCCAACTGTAAAGCTTCTCTTAAAGAAAGCTCTAAGACTTTTTTAGCTCTTGGAGTGAAAGGTATATGACCACTTGGTGATTGTTGTCCTTCTCCGATTATCTCTACAACTTCAGATCTTACAGAATCAATATTTATATTTAGTTCATCAAGAGCTTTTGCAGCATGACCTTCGCCTTCTTGTATCAATCCAAGAAGAATGTGTTCTGTACCAATATAGTTGTGATTTAATCTTCTAGCTTCTTCTTGCGCAAGAACTACAACTCTTCTGGCTCTGTCAGTAAATCTTTCAAACATATGTTTATATTAATAAGTGCCCGTTTATACACCGAAATGAAAATTACAAGTATTTATACATTTAACGTATTCTTTATGTATGAAGAATAGACAAATCAAAGATATCATTCCTTTTGAAGATCTTTGGAGTAATCTAGATATACTAGAAAATCGTTTATTAGAAGTTTCTAGTTCTGAAAATCAATATTTAGAAGATATTTCACAATATTTAATTAAAGCAGGTGGAAAACGTTTTAGACCCATAGTGTCGCTATTAGCTGGTAAATTTGGTGACTCAGGTAATCAAAGAAAAATTATTGACGCAGGAGTTGCAGTTGAGTTAATTCACATAGGAAGCTTATATCATGATGATGTCATTGACAATGCAACAACTCGTAGAGGTGTGGAAAGTTCAAACTCTAAATTTACCCCAACTCTTTCAATTCTTGCTGGTGATTATCTTTTAGCTAGATCATCAGAATTAGCAGCTGAGAACTTAGGCTTAGAATCGGTTAAGCTGCTGGCTTCAACATATGCAGAATTAGTTGAAGGTCAAACTCTAGAAATTAATTTATCTTACAATACTTCTCACACCATAGAAGATTATATGAAAGTCATTGAAGGTAAAACAGCAAGTCTTATACGTACTAGTGCAAAATTAGGTTCAATAGCTAGTGATGCTGATAGTGATGTTGTTGAGGCATTAAGCAGTTGGGGTTGGAATTGTGGAATCATTTTTCAAATCTCTGATGATATTCTTGATCTAACTTCAGACAGTGAAACCTTAGGTAAGCCAGCTGGAAATGATATCTTGGAAGGCACCTATACGCTACCTGTCCTTGTTGCCCTTCAACAAGATAAAGATAAATATGAAGAAATTCTATCAAACGTAAAAGAAGATTCTTCAAAACTAGAAGATGCATTAAATGAATTTAGAAATGAAAAAATTATTGTTGAATGTAAAGATATTGTTAACCAATACTTTAATAAAAGCATTGAATCGATTTATAGCTTAAAAAGCCACGAACTATTTCCAGTTTTAGAAAATATAAACAATTTTTTAATGAATAGGAGTAATTAATTCTCCGGTTTTAAATGTGGGAAAGCAATGACTTCCCTTATTGATTCATTGTTAGTTAACATCATCACAAATCTATCAATTCCAAAACCCATACCTCCTGTAGGTGGAAGACCATACTCTAATGCTTCAATGTAGTCATCATCTTGAACATGTGCCTCTTCATCACCTTCTGCTTTTTTAGTAGCTTGGGCTTGTAGTCTTTCTCTTTGATCTTCTGAATCAATTAACTCAGAAAATCCATTTGCTAATTCACTACCAAAAGCAAATAACTCAAATCGTTCAGTGACACCTTTTTTAGTATTACTCTCTCTAGCAAAAGGTGAAACTTCTTTTGGGTAGTCAATAACAAAGGTTGGATTTAAAATATTTTTTTCTACATAATCTTCAAATAATTGATATATCAGCGAACCTATACTTTCTACTTCAAGAGTGATTTGATGTTTTTCATTTAATTCTTTCAAAACTACATTTATATCTGAATCATGTTGGATATTCATTTCAAATTTTTCATTAACTAAATCAAACATACTTTCTCTCTTCCAAGGGAATGAAAAGTTAGCTTTTTTATCGCCATATTGAATTTCATAATCCTTATTTAAGTTTTCAAATACAAACTCACACATATTTTCAATCATATTGATAACGCCATCAATATTTGTAAAAGCTTCATAACTTTCCATCATTGTGAATTCAGGAGAATGTGTTTGGTCAACACCTTCATTTCGAAATACTTTCCCTATTTCAAATACCTTTTCAAAACCTCCTATTATTAATCTTTTCAAATATAACTCCGGAGCTATCCTTAAAAACATATCTATGTCCATAGCATTATGGTGAGTTGTAAAAGGTCTAGCTATCGCACCACCAGCTTTTGGTTGTAGCGTAGGAGTTTCTACCTCTACAAATTCTGATTTTGTCATGAACTCCCTTAAAAGCTTTATTACTTCAAACCGCATTGAAATAGCATTCATTGCGTCTTCATTAACTAATAGGTCTAGGTATCTTTGTCTAAAACGTGTTTCTTTATCCTTTAGTCCATGCCATTTTTCCGGAAAAGCTCTTAATGATTTTGATAGCAGAGATATTGTTTCAAGTTTTAGAGAAAGTTCTCCCTTTTTAGTTTTCATAATGGTACCTTTAGCACTTACGATGTCCCCAACATCTAAGTTGCTAACATAAGTGTTTAATTCATCACTTAATGAGTCTTTTGATATCAATAATTGAATTTTGCCGGAATAATCTTTTACATCCATAAATGTAAGCTTTCCAAATGATCTGATGTTGATTAATCTACCTCTGATTAAAGCAGCTATTTCTGTTTGCTCACCCTCTTCTAATGAATCATGTGCTTCAATAATACTGGAGATACGTGTTGCGTTTTCTACAAATGTGGCATAGGAATCAATAGAACTACTCTTAATTTCAGCAACTTTTTGCTTTCTTAAATCATATATTTCTTTTTCTGATTTAGATAAATCTGTCATAAAACCACTTTAATTATTTAATTTATATATTTGCTCAAGACCAATTAAGGTTAAATTTTCAACATATTGAACTTTTACATCTAACACCTGGGTAACAACCCTTCCTAAACCTCCAGTTAAAATAATTTTTGGTTCTGATTGAAGCTCACCTATTATTCGACCGACCATATTGTCTATCATTGATGCATGTCCAATAATTAAGCCGCTCTGGATAGCCTCATAAGTGTTTTTACCAATAGTTACATTTGGCACTTCTAACTCAACAGACTTCAAAGAAGCTGTTTTTGAAGTTAGAGCATCCAAACTTATTTTTATTCCTGGTGCAATTGATCCTCCGAGATATTCTTTATTTTTAGTTACAACATCAAAAGTAGTTGCTGTTCCCATATCGACCACAATTACATCTTCTTCAACTAATAAATTTCCTGCTACAGCATTAGCAATTCTATCTGGACCAAGCTCTTTAGGGTTATCTATTTTTACCTGTAATCCTGTTTTGACTCCTGGTCCTAAAATTATTGGTTCTTCATTTAAATACTTGCCTACAGCTTCTGCCATATTACTTGTAAGTTGAGGAACAACTGAGCAAATAATTGATCCCTTTATCTTGTTTTTCTCTGACTCTGAAAGCTGAATTGTTGAATTAAAACTTGCTAGTATTTCATCTGAAGTATCTGTATCTCTAGTTGTTAACCTGAAAGAAGACCACTCATCTTGTATTTTTAATCCCACGGTGGTTTCAGTATTTCCTATATCGATAGCAATTAAGTTATTCATAATAAAATTTCCAAATTATCAATTAACCTTACACCGTTAATATACCCAGCAAATATTAACAAGAGATTTGATGAATTTTGAATATCATTTGAAAAGTTTTGACTACTCACAATATCTAAATATTCAAGTTCTATGTGATTATTGTTTTCAAACTCTTGAATTCCTATATTTAGAGATTGAAGAATCTCTTTTCCAGATTTTATATTATCACTTACAGACTTCAATATTTTATTGATTGAGTTAGCTATTTCTAAATGTGTATCATTAAGTAAATTGTTTCTACTACTTAATGCGAGACCCGAACTACTTCTAACCGTTGGTGCTTCAATAATCTCAATATTCAATTTGTAATTTTGTATCATATTCTTTATTAAAAATAATTGCTGGGCATCTTTTTTTCCAAAGACAGCAATATCAGGATTCACTAAATCAAATAAACGCTTTACAACAGTTAAAACTCCATCGAAATGTCCTGGTCTAAAGTGCCCCTCGTATATTGAACCAACATTTCCAGAAGTGATAATTTCAAATTCATTAAATGGATAAATGTAATCGTTTTCAGGTAAAAAAACATAATCGACTTCTAAATCAGATAAAATCTCTAAATCTTTCTGTTCATTTCTTGGATAATTCTTAAAATCATTCTGATCGTTAAACTGTTTTTCATTAACAAAAATAGAGACAATTACTTTTTTATTTGTTTTTTTAGCAATTTCAATCAATGACTTGTGCCCGTCATGTAAAGAACCCATCGTTGGAACAATTACCAAATGCTCTTGACTGATTTTATTGTCTATTTCTTTAATTATTAATGTCATTATCGTGCCCTAAGTATGGTGCCCGTGAATTAAATTGTACCTACAACTTCAACTTTCTGACCAGAAATATTAAATTCTTCTTCGACTAATTCTTTGTTTAAAATTTCAAAAAGAGGCTCAATAACAAACTTTCTATTTTGCCAGTCATAGTGCGGAATTTGTAGATTTTCTTCAGTAACAATTTGATTATTAAAAAATATAATATCTAGGTCTATAATTCTTGGACCATATCTAAAATTTTGCTCTCTACCCATGTCTTCCTCAATTGTTTTTAAAATTTTTAATAAGTTTTGGGGAGAATCTTCATAAATAATCTCGAGAACAATATTATAAAAATCAGCTTGCTTGGTAAACAAAAGTGCCTCAGAAGAATAAATGGAAGAAGCCTTTTTTATTTTTACTTTAGAACCCAACAACTCAACAGACTTTTGAAGATTTAAAGTCTTATTTCCAATATTTGTACCTATAGATAAAATTACTTTATTTAAATTCTTCATTGTAAGTTACAACAATATCATCTGAGAACTGACTTAGTTCAGTATTCGGTTTATGAACAGATACTGAAATGGATAAAATGTTTAAATCTTGTTTGCAAAAAGACATTATTTCATTTGATATTGTCTTAGCCAAAATCTCAATCAAATCAAAACTCTTTGAGGCGACAACTTCTTTTGATATTGATATAACATTTTCATAATTGAGTGTTTGATTAATATCATCTGATTTGATTTCATTTATCTTTATTAGAACATCA
>CBFHGZ010000034.1:0-3262 GCA_965655535.1 Candidatus Actinomarina sp. | reverse complement strand
ATATTGATATAACATTTTCATAATTGAGTGTTTGATTAATATCATCTGATTTGATTTCATTTATCTTTATTAGAACATCAACAATAAACTCTTGTTTCTCTTTTTTTTCAAATTCATAAACGCCATGACAACCTGATGCTTTTATGCCTTTAACTGCTATGTCAAATGACATTTTTTTAAATTTGTGGAATGAGTGCTATAGCTTTTGGTGATAAAGGTTTTCCTAAAATCTTTTCAAGAATTGTTCTTGCCAATATAGGGTCGTCAAGTAATTTTGAATAAATTAGATAGCCAGCAAGAATACCCGGAACTTCTTCATCTAGATACTCTCTATGAATTAAGAGTTTTCTATCTTTATCAGACAGCGCTTCTTTTATTGCTTCAAAAATAACAAGTAAGGATTCCTCGGGAATATCATCTGTTAAAGGATAGTGATAAGTTCTAAATCCAACTTCTTGATAGTTTTTTAAATTGAAATCAGTATCTAAAAGAGAAAATATTGAGTTAATTCCACTTCCCTTTAACCATTGAATTTCTTCTTCTCTTCGAATTTTTCGTGGAGTCATTCCTCCTCCACCAATGCACTCAGATACGGCCAACTTACCTTCGATAATCCAGTGAAAATTGTTCGGTTTTAAACCAGCCATCGCATCCTTTCGATAACTATTGTAATACTATTCCAAATACTATGTTGAAATATGTAGTCTCACCAAAGCAATGCCCGAATTGAGACAATGTTGAAATAGATCATCTGAAGACATATCAAGGTATTCTGTAAATTTCTTCTTTGAATAGCCAACTATTATTGGTAAACCAAAATTTAACATTTCGATATTCTTTAATAGTTCAGCAGAGTCTTTCATTTCTTTTCCAAAACCTAAACCAGGATCAACAGCAATATTTTCTTCTTTTATTCCCATTTTAATTAACCTATCTACTTGATTAATTAAATCTTCTCTAACTTCAGATGTTATATTTTTATATTGAAATTTTTGATGAAGATTTTCTGATCTTCTATGGCGATGAACAACAATGACCTTACACTGCTTTTCAACAGCAAGATCTGCCATGTTTTTATCCAGTAACCCACTTACATCATTGATAATTTCAAATTTATTGTTCATTGCCATCTCTGCAACTTGAGCATTCATTGTGTCTATTGATAATGAAAAATTTGTATTGCAATTAGAAATAAAAAATTGTAATCGTTGAAGTTCTTGGGTTGTAGATACTTCTGTATAACCTGGTTTTGTTGATACGCATCCAACATCAAGAAAATGAATATTCAAACTACTATACAAGTTTAGGTTTGTGATTAATTGCTTTCTATGACCTAAAAGACCATCATTAGAGAAGGAGTCATTTGTTATGTTTACAACTCCAAGAATTTTTTTTGTATCTTTTTTTAAAGCTTCTGACCAGTTACTCAATTATTTAAAATTCGATAAAGCTTCAGCTCTTAGTGTGTGATCTAATTCATAAATACCAGAAGAGTAAGTTGTAACTACCTCACCACTTGCAGTTCTTACATCTGTAATATCTGAGCATAAATGTGTTGCAGTTATTTGAACAAAAACACCTTTTGGATCTAGTGAGTTTGATAAAACTTCCACAATCTCTTTTCCAAAAGTTTCTTGTAAATTTAATTTATTTGATAATTTTAAAATTAATTCTGAAAACTTGGATATACCTGCGATTTTATTATTTGGGTATATAGCTAAATTTACTGAGCCATAAAAAGGCATTAAATGGTGCTCACATAAACTAATAAATTTTATACCATTTAAATACACGGGCTGATCATGTGATATTGATTTAATCGAGTCAAAATCAAGGTTTTCATTAACTTGTATTTTATTTTTAATTTGAAATAGAAACTTTTCTGCAATTTTTTGAGCTTCGACAGCATCTATTTCAGTTAATGATTCAAGATATTCACCAAGAACTGTTGTTACATCTGTAGAAATAGATTGGTTGTTTTCCATTATGCTATTTTGAGTGTTTTTCCAGTGCCTTGAATTGAAACTTTTTTTATTGTCTTAAACACTTCAGCAACTTCATCTTTATTAATTGTTTCTTTTTCCATCAACAACTGGACCATTGCTTCCATTTGTTTTTTGAATTTTTTAAGAATTTTATTTGCTATTAAATGTGCATCATTAAGCAATGCCCTAACTTCTTCATCAATTGAGGAAGCAACTTTATCCGAATAGTCTTGTTGTCTTCCATAATCTCTACCTAAAAATACTTCATTTGAACCTTTTCCGTAAAGCATAGGGCCAAGCTTTTCACTCATTCCAAACTCCATTACCATTCTTCTTGCTATTTCAGTAGCTTTCTCAATATCATTTGAAGCACCAGTTGTGGGGTCAGCAAAAATTAACTCCTCTGCAACCCTTCCTCCCATGAGCATTGCTAATCTATCTTTTAACTCAGCTTTAGACGATAAATATTTTTCACTCTCAGGAAGTGCTTGTGTATATCCCAAAGCTCTGCCTCTTGGAATGATTGTTACTTTATGTATAGGATCAGCATTTGGTAAAGCCCAACCAACGAGTGCATGACCTGTTTCGTGATAAGCAATTATTAATTTTTCTTCCTCTGTTAAAACTTGGCTTTTCTTTTCAGGACCCGCCATTACCCTATCTATTGAATTTTCTATGTCAGTTAAACTGATAGTTTTTTTATTTTTTCTAGCTGCAAGTAAAGCTGCTTCATTTAATAAATTAGCTAAATCAGCACCAGTAAACCCCGGTGTCTGTTTTGCAACTGTTTCAAAATTTACATTTTTTGCAAAAGGTTTATCTTTTGCATGTACTTTTAAAATTTGAGTTCTTCCAGCTAAATCAGGTCTTCCAACAATTACCTGTCTATCAAATCTTCCTGGTCTTAACAGTGCTGGGTCTAATACATCTGGTCTGTTTGAGGCCGCCATTAGGATAACTCCAACATTTGATTCAAAACCATCCATTTCTACCAGAAGTTGATTTAAAGTCTGTTCTCTTTCATCATGACCTCCACCAAGACCAGCACCTCTCATTCGACCTACAGCATCAATTTCATCAATAAAAATAATTGCTGGTGAAGCTTCTTTGGCTTTTTTAAATAAATCTCTTACCCTGCTTGCACCAACCCCTACAAACATCTCCACAAAATCTGATCCAGAAATGCTAAAAAATGGTACGCCTGCTTCGCCTGCAACAGCTTTTGCTAAGAGAGTTTTTCCAGTTCCAGGAGGTCCTACAAGAAGTACTCCTTTTGG
>CBFHGZ010000033.1:0-8985 GCA_965655535.1 Candidatus Actinomarina sp. | reverse complement strand
CTAAAAATCAATAAATTTAGTTTTTTTGATTTTGTAATTTCTGTTTTTTAATTGGACTTGATCCTGTTTCAATAATTTCTTTATAAGCTTTATCAAATGCTTCAAGCTGCCAGCCATTCATTCTTGATCTACTAATTTCGACTACTTGTTTTTTTTCTTCATCAGAATAACTAGACCACTTTGCTATCTCAGGAGTTGTTCTTCCACATCCGTAACACAAGTCACTTCCTGGATCTGTAACACAAACACTTATACATGGTGAAGGAATTGTCATGAAGCTTATATTAATCCATCTGCAAAATTTTTATTAACTCTTTAGTAGTTTTACTTAAAGAAATTTTAGGTTGATCTAGACCTTCAACACCACATTCAAAGGTATATTTAAAAAATTTTTCTTTTGCTTTATACTGACCACCTAAAAAATAACTATCACCTTTAAAATCACTTAAAAGTTTACCTATAATCTTTCCTTTTAATGAAGATTCATCAAATTTTCCCTCACAAAATATTCCTATGTCATATTTTTTTAATTTATTAAGCAAGCCTGTTTGTTTTAAAAAATAGTCTGGACCATTTAAAACTTCACAGCCAAGTATTTGATTTAAAGTAAATGTTAAACCTCCAGCTGCACCACTTGATTTTTGTTGAGGGTTTAAGTCTAGTTTTAGCTCAGTCTCAATTAGTCCAATTAGTCTTGCAACTTGTTGTTTGTGATTTTGTATATCAGCTGTACTTAATCCCTTTTGAGGTCCAAATATATCAAAACATGAATTATCACCTAATAATGAAATGTGGGTATCACTTAAAACTTTTAAATCTAAATCAGTATCAAAGCTGGAAGCATTTACTTTATCAATGAATGGAAAATCTTTAGGTTTTGGATCGGAAATAGTTTGTCCATTTGAGATAAACTCCATTCCTAGACTACTTAGTATTCCAATTCCAAAGTCTATAGTTTTAGAACCACCTGTTCCAAGAACTTGAACTTTATTTAGAATGTTTGTCAAAGAACTTGAGTTAATATCTTTTGCTTTTAATTTAGAATCAATTCCTATTAGCTGTGCTGATTCAAAATATATTTCTTTATTTATATTTAAAGTTTCTATATTTTTATAGACACCATCACAATTAAGTTCTTCATACTGTGAGTCAGTTTTAAAACCATAGCTTTTAAAAATTTCAATACTTTCTTGACCTCCATCAGTAACGCAAAAAAAATCTGCCTCAATATTGAAATTACCAAAATTCTCTTTAATTACATCAATGACTTCATGAGCAGTTAAAGTTCCTGAAAACTTATCAGTAAAAACAGCAATATTCATGGTGTTATTTTATTTGGTAAGATTTAATAATGACAGATGTAATCCAAAAATTGCTAAGTTATTTAACATACCACTCTTTTATTAACGAGGCTTTAATTGAAGAGGGTCAGATATGCTTTACAACAAATATTGATTTTGATAATAAAACAGATTTCATAAATCGTTTTACATATTTATCTATTGTTTATAAAAACAATAGATTCTGTATTGAAAATGAAAATTTAGATCTACTAGAAGCGGCAGCAGAACTAGAAAAATTCCTTGTAGCGTAAAAGGCTATTTAAAATAACACTATATGAAAATTGGATTTCTAACTGATAAAAATGGATACAGAGCACCTTTACATCCTGAATCTATAGAGAAATACTCAACTGATTTATATGTTCAAAAAGATATATTTGAATTTCTTCATTATCAAACCAAAGATGAAAAAATTAAGAATATATCTACTTTAATTGATTTGGATATCGTGGCTTGTGTAGAAAATCTAGATGAAGATAGTTTAAAAAAATTAAAGCAGGGTGCAATAGTTATTGGAATATTTGATTTTAAAAAAATTGATGAAATTCAAAACTTACGACCTGATGTAAAAGTTTTAAGTTATTTTAAACTCCCTAGAATTTCTCGAGCACAAAATCTAGATGCGTTATCTTCCCAAGCTAATTTACTTGGATATGCTTCCGTACTTCGTGCTGCAAGAGAAACCTCCAATGTTATTCCTATGATGACTACAGCTGCTGGAAACATTCAACCATCTAAAGTTCTCATACTTGGAGTTGGGGTTGCTGGCTTACAGGCAATTGCTACTGCAAAGAGATTAGGCGCAAGAGTTTGGGGATTTGATATTAGATCAGAAGCGAAAGATCAGGTTGAGAGCTTAGGTGCAAAATTTGTTGAAGCAAGTTCGGTTACTCAAGATAGTGTTTATGCGCAGGAAGTTTCAGAGGAAGAAAATCAGAGAATTCAAGAAGCATTAAAAAAACAAGTCATTGACAGTGACATAGTTCTAACATTTGCTCAAATTCCAGGAAAAAAAGCTCCAGTATTAATTGAAAAAGAGACTATTAAAAATATGAAAGAGAACTCTGTAATTGTAGATCTTGCTGCTGGAACAGGTGGGAATTGCGAAGGAACAGTAGTTGATGAAATAGTTGATATTGACGGAGTAAAGATTGTTGGAGAGACAAATATTCTCAATACTGTTAAACATGCTGCAACAAAGTTGTACTCTGAAAATGTAAGAAACCTAATTCAATTGTATTTAGAGAATCCAGAAGATGAGATTTTTGTAGAGATGAGTTCATAATGGAAGCAACTTTTTTACTTACCTTACTTGTTACTTTTCTTGCAAGCTTTATCGGATATGAATTAATTTCTAAAATACCTCAGACATTACACACACCTTTGATGTCAGGTTCAAATGCAATATCAGGTATAACTCTGATTGCAGGAATATTAATTTATCCAGAGGTTGGCAGTTCCGAGGTTCTCAAAGTAATAGTTTTAATTGCAATATCCTTTGCAACATTGAATATTGTTGGGGGCTTTTCTGTGACAGGTCGAATATTAGAAATGTTTAAGAAAAATGATTGAAATAATTCTTTTACTCTCATCCGTATTATTCATATTTGCTTTGAAACTGTTTGGAAAACCATCAACTGCACATAGAGCAAATACCTTTGCTATGTTAGCAATGGCCTTGGCAGTCTTGAGTGGATTCAATTTTGATTTCTCGAAATATGATGCTCCGTTTTATATCACGATTGCCGTCTCAGCAATTTTTGGTGTCATTATCTCAAAACGCGTTCAAATGACACAGATGCCAGAGTTGGTAGGTTTATTTAACGGATTTGGAGGAGGAGCATCTGGTGCAATAGCGTATGTAGAGCTATCAAATAGTTCTCTGCCTATTTCTGATTATTTTGTAGCAATCTTTTCTATGGTTGTTGGAATGTTTACATTTTCTGGAAGTTTTATAGCGGTACTAAAACTCCGTGGAAAGTTGAATAACGTAAATTCAACAATAGCAAATATCTTTTCTGCATTTCTTCCACCATTAATATTGATTCCTGCAGTCTGGGATTTGGAGTTTTTTGTACTCGAATTATTTATAGCAATTGCATTAGTTGGGGGTGTAGTAAGAGTTGTCGTGATTGGCGGTGCTGATATGCCAGTTGTTATCGCATTCCTAAACTCTTTGTCAGGTATTGCAGCAATGTCTGCTGGTTTTATCGTAAATAGTATTATTTTGATTGTTGCAGGTGCTTTAGTAGGTGCCTCTGGAATAATTCTCACACTACTTATGTGTTCTGCAATGAATAGAACACTATTTCAAGTTCTTAAAGGTGGATTTGGAGATACAAAAATAAATAATGAATATGAAAAAGATCCAATCAGCACCTCACCGGAAGATGTTGCAATACAATTAAGCTATGCCGACTCAGTTGTAATCGTACCTGGATATGGAATGGCTGTAGCACAAGCTCAGTCTGCTGTTAAAGAGTTAACCAATACTTTAAAATCAAAAGATATTGATGTGAAATTTGCCATACATCCAGTTGCAGGGAGAATGCCAGGACACATGAACGTACTATTAGCTGAGGTTGACATTGACTATGAAGATATGTTTACGTTAGAAGAGATAAATTCAGATTTTTCTTCAACAGACGTTGTGGTAGTGCTTGGTGCTAATGACGTTGTTAACCCACTAGCAAGAACTGATGAAACATCCCCAATATTTGGAATGCCAATTTTAGACGTCGATTTAGCAAAACAAGTAATCGTCATTAAAAGATCTATGTCACCAGGTTATGCGGGTATTGCTAATCCATTATTTATTAATGACAATGCAAAGATGCTTTTTGCAGATGCAAAAGAGGGCTTAGAAAATATAATTAAGTCTTTTGAGTTGGTTTAAACTTTTAAATATTTTTAAATATATATTTATTGAATACTTGCATTTTTTCTGCCCAGCTTTTTTTATCAAAATGTTGTACTGTGGCTGCAACTGAAGATAACAATGCATTTCCATCTTGTGGAGTAAAACAGTATCCAGTTAATGTGTTGTCTTTTACATGTAATGATTTTTCAGCGACTACACCGTGAGATAAAATTCTACCGTGATATCCATGATCTCTTCCAAACGAAAATACTTTGTTTGATGACATTTTCTCAGTAGTCATCAAAAATTCACTAGTATTTAAATTCTCTTTAATTGCTTTTATATCAATTGATTCATTAAATTTCAATGAGAACCAAAGAGTATGCATATATTGAGTAGGTAGTTTTATAGCTGAAGAAAAGAGATTTAATTTTTTTCCTTCTTGAGCAAACAATTCATGTACATCACGCGCATGGTGAGTACCAAAATCTTGGTTGTCATGTTTTGTAATAGTCGGTGATGGGGAAAAAGAATCATTTTGAGAAACATCATTTGCTCTTCTTAAACAAACAAATTTACCTTCTTCAAGCTCTCTGTCTGCATCCATTGAAAAACACTTTACAATTGATGCGATATTGTGGGTATTGCATGAAGCAATTAAAAGTTTATTAGATTCTTCTTCTAAAACCTCATTATTAATACCCCAAGCAAAAAAAGGACCAAAGCCATGCTCTGATCCTTGAGCCATGAAACGCTTATCTTGATTCAATGAAGAGTAAATTTTATCCCAATTCTCATTCCCACTTGGCGTGCAATCAATAATGACATCAGCATCTTCATAGGCCTGCTCAACATCACTAGTTTCAGTAAATCCTAAAGAATGGAATTCATTTAATGCGTCACTTGTAGATACAATTTTTGCTCCTTTTCTCAGAAGTGCTTCTACTTTTCCTTGTTCTTCAGATAAAGGTGTTCGTTTAAAAAATAGGACATCGTCTAGTTCAAGTTGTTTTTGGTGTTCAGCAAGAAGACCAATAAGCGGCTCCCCAATAGTTCCGGTACCAACTACCAATACTTTATGCGACATTTTCATTCCCCCTATATAATTAGAGAATATATTTGGGGGAAATTTAAGTATCGGAAATGGAAAGTAAACTTCTTTACGAATTTTCAAACACAAAAACTGATGGCAATGCTTCAATGTCTGATTTACTTGGAGGCAAAGGGGCTAATTTAGCTGAAATGTCTAACTTGGGAATTGAAGTACCTCCCGGATTTACAATCACTACCGAAGTCTGTAATTATGTTTCAAGTCACAACGACTTTCCAAAATCATTAAAGAACGACATTTCAAAAGCTGTAAATAATTTAGAAGAATTAACGAATAAAACTTTTGGATCAGGAGATAGCCTCTTGTTATTGTCTGTACGCTCAGGCGGAAAAATATCAATGCCGGGAATGATGGATTCCATTCTTAATATAGGATTAAACGATGACAATGTTTACAAGCTAGCATCTTCATTTAGTGATGAAAGATTTGCACTCGATTCTTATAGAAGATTAATTCAGATGTACTCAAATGTTGTATTAGATGTTGAACATCATAGGTTTGAGGCGGTTATTGCAAATAAAAAGAGAATGGATAATGTTGAATCAGACGCAGATTTCAATGTCGATCAACTTCAATGGATTATTAATGCATATAAAAATACGGTAGAGAGATTTACAGGCAATCAATTTCCACAAGATCCTTTTGAGCAGTTATATGGAGCAATAGAAGCTGTATTTAAAAGCTGGAATAATAAAAGAGCAGTTACATATAGAAAAATAAATAATATTCCAGACTCACTTGGTACAGGGGCAACAGTTCAATCAATGGTTTTTGGAAACCTTAACAACCAATCAGGAACTGGTGTTGCATTTACAAGGAATCCTTCCAACGGAAACAAAGAGCTATTTGGTGAGTATTTAATTAATGCACAAGGAGAGGATGTAGTTGCTGGTATCAGAACACCACATTCTATATCAAAAATTAATTCAAATAATAATGAATCTTTAGAAGAAAGATTTCCAAAAGTATTTGAACAAATTACAGAAATAGCTTCAAAGCTTGAAGGACACTATAAAGAAGTTCAAGATATTGAATTTACAATTGAGAATGAAAAAGTATATTTACTTCAAACTCGTAAGGCTAAAAGAACTGCACAAGCTGAAGTCAAAATTGCAATTGATTTTCATAAAGAAAACATAACAACTAAAGAAGAGTCAATAGATATGGTTGATGCAAATAACATAACAAATTTATTACATCCGCAATTTATTGAGTCTCAAAACAAAGAGTTGTTTGGTAAAGCGTTAAATGCTTCGCCTGGTGCAGCTGTTGGTGTAATTGTGTTTGATGCTGACACTGCTGAAATTGAAGCTAAAAAGGGTAGAGATGTAGTTTTAGTTAGAGATGAGACTAGTCCAGAAGATATTCATGGTATGAATTCTTCAGTTGGAATTTTGACTACAAAAGGTGGAATGACTAGTCATGCTGCTGTTGTTGCAAGAGGTATGGGAAAACCATGCGTAGTTGGGGCTGAAAAATTAATAATTGATATAAACAAAAAAACAATCACAAATGGTGATAAGACTCTTTCAGAAGGAGACTCGATATCAATTGATGGTGCTTTGGGAGAGGTATATTTAGGAGAACTTGATACTGAGCCACCAAAATTATCTGAAGAATTTAATCAACTCATGCAGTGGTGTAATAGTACTAAAAAACTTTCTATTAGAACTAACGCGGAAACAGTGCCCGAAGTTAGCAAAGCATTAGAGTTCGGAGCTGAGGGAATTGGGCTTTGTAGAACGGAACATATGTTTTTTGAGGGGGAGAGAATTACTCCCATGAGAGAGATGATTATGTCAGACACAAAACAAGGAAGAGCAAAGGCTTTATCAAAATTAATAAAGTATCAAATTGATGATTTTGAATCAATCTTTACTTTGCTAAAAGATAAACCCATTACCGTTCGCTTGCTTGATCCTCCTATGCACGAGTTTTTACCAAAAAGCGATATAGAAATAACAGAGTTGGGAAATAACATTGGTGTCAGTCCTTCATATATACGAGAGATGCTTATAAAACTTTCTGAAAGCAATCCAATGCTTGGGCATAGAGGAGTAAGGTTAGGTTTAAGCTATCCAGAAATATACGAAATGCAGGTTAAAGCAATTTACAAGGCTTGTTTTAATTTACATAAAAATGAAAACTTAACAATATCACCAGAGATAATGATTCCATTGGTCATGAATGCTGAGGAACTGTTGAGTATGAAAAATATTTTGATAAATAAAATTAGTAAATTAGAAGAAAAATATTCGTATAAATTAACTTACACAATTGGAACAATGATTGAATTACCAAGCGCTGCTTTAAATTCTAACTCAATCGCTGAACATGCTGATTTCTTCTCTTTTGGAACAAATGATTTGACTCAAACAACACTTGGACTATCTAGAGATGATGCCTCAAAGTTTCTTACTGATTATGTAGAAAACGATTTATTTAAACAAGATCCTTTTGTTTCAATTGATGTCAACTCTGTTGGGAGATTAGTTGAAATGTCCGTGTTAGAGGGTAAGAGTAAAAATAACAATTTAAAAATAGGTGTTTGTGGAGAACATGCAGGTGAAGCAGAATCTATAAATTTTTTAAATACACTCGATATTGATTACATATCTTGTTCACCATTTAGAATTCCAACTGCAATTCTTTCAGCTGCACAAGCAGAGATTTTAAAACAAAATTAAATGTTAATTTATGTGATACTTTGTGTACATTTTAAGGTCAAATAGTTAGAGGTAAAATGAATTTAAAAGATAAAAAGTTTTTAATAACAGGAATTCTTACAGATAAAAGCATTGCTTATGCTTCGGCAAAAATTGCTGTTGAGAATGGTGCAACTGTAGTAGCAACAGGCTTTGGAAAAGGCTTAAGGATTACAGAACGAGCTGTAAAAAGAATTTCTGAAGACATAAAAGTTTTTCCAATGGATATTGAAAACGAACAGGAAGTTTCTTCTGCAGTTGAGAATATTAAAAAAGAAGTTGATTCATTAGACGGTATCTTGCACGCTATTGCCTTTTCTCCAACAGAAGCGATGGGTGGTAATTTTCTAAACACAAGTGTTGCGGACGCAGTTAAAAGTTTTGAAATCTCAGCATTTTCTTTAAAAACTTTAGCAACATCATTTCAACCACTATTAAATAACCCTTCTTCAATTGTTGCTCTGGACTTTGATAATTCTCAAGCTTGGCCAGGATATGATTGGCAAGGAGTTGCGAAATCAAGTCTTCAATCTATAGTTAGATACCTTGCATACTATATGGGTGAAAGAGGCGTACGGGTTAATGCTGTTGCTTCAGGACCACTTGCAACAACTGCAGCAAAAAATATTCCAGGATTCTCAAGCATGGATGATGAATGGAATCAAAGAGCACCACTTGGTTGGGATACAAAAAATCCAGAACCAGTTGCAAAGGTGGTCAATTTTCTCTTATCAGATTACTCAGAAATGGTAACTGGTGAAATAATACATGCTGATGGAGGAGTTCATTCAATCGGTGGATCAATGCTGCCAAACTAATTTTTAGAAAAGATTAAAACTCCATTATGTCCACCAAAACCAAAAGAATTGGACATTACTTTATTTACTTCTAAATCAATACTTACATTTGGTGTGTAGTTTAGATCACACTCATCATCAGCTGTAGTTAAATTTATTGTTGGTGGGA
>CBFHGZ010000032.1:0-9063 GCA_965655535.1 Candidatus Actinomarina sp. | reverse complement strand
TAATTAAATATGAAAAAATTTCTTTTTCCTAATTGAAGAATTTTCCCAGAGATTTCACTGAAATCTACATCTAAATCTGTATATTTCTCCCCGTCTATTTTAAAGCTACCTGCAGTAATCAACCTTCTAGCTTCTGAGTTAGAAGATGTGATACCTTGTTCCGTTAGAATTTTAGGTACATGCACCTCTCCAGCGATATTTAAATCATGTATTGGTATATCTTCAGGTATGTTTTTGTTAATAGTTATATTTTGAAACGCTTCTAGTGCAATAGAGGCTTTATCTTTACTGTATATATCTTGAACGATCAGTTGTCCCAATTGTTTTTTATATTCAAAAGGATTCTCACCATTATCTATATTTTTTTTCATATCATCTATTTCATTTAAAGGAACATCAGTGAGCATTAAAAAATAATCCCACATAACTTCATCAGGTATACTCATTATTTTTCCAAAAATATCTTCAGGTTTATCGCTTACTGAAATATAGTTATTTAAGGATTGTGACATTTTCTTTTTTCCATCTGTTCCAATTAGTAAAGGAAAAGTCATTGCAACTTGTGGATCTAAATTATAAAATTTTTGTATTTCTCGTCCTAACATTAAATTCCATAATTGATCATGACCTCCTATTTCTATATCTGCTTTAATTGCTACTGAATCATATCCTTGAAACATTGGGTAGAAAAATTCCATTAGTGATATTGGATTGTTGTTTTCAAACCTTTTAGAGAAGTCGTCTCTTTCTAACATTTGAGCTAATGTTGTTGAAGATGCAAGGTTAACTAATTCTGAAGTAGTCAGTTTAGAAAGCCAGTCTTTATTTGATACTATTTCTAAATTATCTTCGTGTAAGATACTTTTAATTACAGGTAAAACTCCCTTTGAATTTTCAGATACATCAGATTCCTCTAATAATGTTCTTGTTTCTGATTTTCCTGAAGGATCACCAACTTGAGCAGTAAACTCCCCAAGTATTAACACTGCTGTATGTCCTTCTTCTTGGAATTTTCTTAGTGCCCGAATTATCGCATACCAGCCTAAAGTTACATCTGGAGCTGTAGGGTCTACACCAAGCTTTACTCTTAATTTTTTTCCAGACTTTACTAACTCGTGAAACGATTCAAGTGGTTGTATTGCGCTAGCTCTTTCTTCTAAGTATTTCATGAGAGAACTAAATTGAATCTCCAAAGATGTTTGTCGTTCCTTTTAGCATTCTTTCTTTGTTTAGCGATTGCTCTGTCAAGTGAGTGAATTCTTGGAGATAAATTTATATGACTAGATAATATATTAACTCCATCATCTTCATTCGTTAAACCTAATGCAGTTGTGATATTACCTGGACCAGTCAACTTATCTGTCTTCATTTTTGTTTTACGTCTTTTTTCGATAATGTTTTTACCAATTAAAATTTTTCCAGCTCTAATTAATACAGCTTCTGCACTACCTGGCTTTCCAGCTAATATATAGAGCCCTTTGCTTGATCCACTTTTGAGAATTGAGATATGAGGTGGGCCTAAAGTTAGTGAAGTGGGTACATTTGTAAAAGAATTAAGCATTGACATAGGATCAGAATTTTTTCTTCCATAAGCTTCGGTTTCAGTGATTAAGATTTCAACAAAATTATCTTTTATTGTAGTAGACAACCTCATGCCTAAAAGATCTACTGCAGCTTTAGATGAACTTTGTGATAAATTTTTTAATACTCTATTATTTAAACCAACTTGCATATCAGCCTCTACTGTTTAGAGTAATTTTAAATTTCTTTTCTAAAATATTTACAATTTCTTCTAACAACTCAGAACTTTCCTCTTCACTGATGGTTCCTTGATAACTTCTTGTCTCTATTCTAACTCCTAAATTTCTTGAATCATCTTTATAAAAATCATCAAATATAGAAATTTTATTTTCATTTTCACTCAATATATTTTTAATCTCATCGATTAATTCAATTGATATAAAGTCACTAGGCACATTGAATGATAAATCAAATTTAAGGAATGGATATTGGGATAAAGGTGTATAGTTATTATTTTGAATTTGATTTAGAGAAATATTTTCAAGATTTAGTTGTGCAATATATATAGGATCTTGTAATTCATATTTGTCCATTAATTTATATGAAAGCTGTCCAAAATATCCAACGATCTTATTGTTAAATATTAACGAATAAGAATAATTTGCATGCATTCCAGGTCTTTCAATAGGTTCGTGTGTAAAACCCGGTAATAAAGCATTAAGAGTATTTACTAAGTAGTAGATATCAATATTTGTAGTTTTGTTTCTAAAATCATTATTTTTGATTCTACTTGGTAACAGTATTCCTAAAGAATAAATTTGTTCGGGTATTTCTTGAAATTCTTTATTTCTATTTAGCGAATAAACATTGTTAATTTCAAAATATGCGTGTGATTCATCATTTTTAATTAAATTATTTTTATATACGTTGATAAGAGAATGTATTAAGTTAGTTCTTAAAAATTGATTTGTTTGATCTATAGGATTTATTACTTTTACAGATTCTTTTTCGGGTGTAAATAAATTATTAAAACTATCTTCAACAAAAGATAAGGTTTGAGTTTCAAAATAATTGAAAGATGTTAATTTTGACAACATATAGCTTCTAACATCCCAGTAATTTCCATAATTATTTAAATTGTTTCCAATAGGTAGAGATGAATCAAAATTGTTAAACCCATAATGTTTTGCTAATTCTTCTATTAGGTCTACAGATCTTTCTAGATCGTATCTCCATGAAGGTTGTTTAAAAACAATTTCATTACCTTTTATTTCAAATGGTATTTGTAGATTGGTAAGAGTTTTAATTATGAAGTCTTCTTTTAGATCTTGACCAAGAAGATTTTTGATTTCCTCTTTGTTTAAAGTTATATTTTCTGATTGATAGATGCTTGAACGATCTTCTTGAATACTTGAATACAAAATCTCTTGATCATTTTCAAAAAGTTCCACAAACCTTTCAAGTCCTTTGTTTTGTATGCTTCTATCAATACCACGTTCGAACCTTATAGATGCATCTGAGATGAGGTTTAGTTTTCTTGAAGTATTCATAATTGAAACTTTGTCAAAGTATGCACTTTCAATTAATAAATTTTTTGTTTCATCTGTTACTTCAGTTTCTAAACCTCCCATTACCCCTGCTAGAGCTACAGGCTTATCGTCATCTGTAATTAATAATGACGAAGAATCTAGTTTTCTTTGCTGGTTGTCTAGTGTTAAGATTTCTTCACCTTCTTTGGCTAATCGAACAGAAATTGTTCCAAATAATTTATCTCTATCAAAAGCATGTAGGGGTTGTCCTATATCATGTAAAACATAATTCGTATAATCAACTACGTTGTTTATTACTCGCACACCAATAGCAGATAATCTCGTCCTAAGTAATAAACTAGATTCTTGAATTTGTATGTTTTCAATTTCAACAGAGTTGTAAGATGAACATAATTCAGTATCGCCACTATTCACAGTTAGTATATTTTTAATTGAACTTTGATCAATAAAAGTTCGTTCGATTAGCGGTAAATCAAAATAATTAGATAGTTCTCTTGCTACACCCAGATGAGACATACAATCTCCTCTATTTGGTGTAACTCCTATTTCCCAAATGGTATCTGTAGAAGCATATGTATCTGAAAAATTTGAACCGATTTTGCTATCTTCATCTAATAACAAAATTCCAGTGTGATCATCCCATAGATCTAGTTCTGTAGCGGAACAAATCATTCCATTAGATTCAACTCCTCTAATATCCCTTTTATCTATAAGAAAATTATCTTTAATATAACTCTTAGGAAGTGCAACTGGAACTATTGCATTAACATCAAAGTTCCAAGCTCCACAAACTATTTCATACACACCGCTACCAACATCTACTTTTGTAACGCGTACTTTATCTGCATTTGGGTGCTGGTATATTTCAAGTACTTTTCCAACAACTATGTCTTTGTAATTTGGTTTTATATGCTCAATATTTTCTATTTCAAAACCTAACGACTCAAGGGCCTCAGAAAGTTCATTATCATCTATTGATGAAACATCAATCCAATCAGTTAACCATGATTTTAGAATCTTCATTAAAATTGACCCAAAAATCGTGAATCGTTTTCATAAAAGTTTTTTATGTGGTCTATTCCATATCTAAGCATTGCTAATCTTTCAATACCCACTCCCCATGCAAAACCTTGATACTCTGACGGATAATTTACATTTTTTAATACATTAGGATCTACCATTCCACAACCTAGTATTTCCAACCATTCACCATTTTTCCATTTGACTAGCACTTCAGCAGATGGTTCAGTAAAGGGAAAAAAGTGTGGAATAAATTTAGTTTCAACACTATCACCAAAAAATTGTTGAACAAAGTATTCAAGTGTACCTTTTAAATCTTGAAAAGAGAGATTTTTATCTATAGCTAAACCTTCTAGTTGATGAAAAACAGGTGAATGTGTAGCGTCTAACTGATCAGATCTAAAAACTCTACCTGGTGCAACTATATATACAGGAGGTTCATTATTTTCCATGTATCTAATCTGAACTGTACTTGTTTGAGTTCTTAAAAGTTGAGAAAGGTCATCTTTAGTATATAAAGTATCTGACTCATATCTTGCAGGGTGCCATTCGGGTGTATTTAACGCGTCGAAATTATGCCACGATGTTTCAACTTCAGGTCCATAAGCTACTTTATAACCAATAGAATTAAATATTTGGACTACTTCGTCCATAACTGTGGATAAGAGATGCTTATACGTAGGGTTATGTGTAAACCAATTAACAGAGATATCACTAAATTCAGATTTTTCTTTTTGTTTGTATAGTTCATTAATAAATGAAACTTCAGCTTTCTCAATAGTATCAATTAACAAATTATTCAATTCAGTTAATTTTTGACCATACTTTTTCTTATCTTCATTAGACATAGAAGATAGTTTCTTGCGTTCTTCTGATAATAAAGAATTTTTTCCAAGAAAATCTTTTTTGAGATCTTCTATATCTTCTTTTGTCTCAAGATTGTCAATTCTTAAATTTAAAGAAGAAACAATTTTATCAAGATTTAACTCAGGCATCTATGTGTTGCTTGGCTACGTCTACTAATTTCTTAAATCCTTTTGGATCATTGACTGCAATATCAGCAAGGATTTTTCTATCAACTTTAATGCCAGATTTTGTGAGGCCATTAATAAATTTAGAATATGTTACTCCATGTTGACGTGAAGCAGCATTTATTCTTGCTATCCATAGTTTTCTAAAATCACTTTTTTTATCTTTTCTGTGAGTAAATGCATCTACTCCAGCATGCATAACTTGTTCTTTAGCTGCTCTTAATCGTTTGCTTCTAGCTCCTGTATAGCCTTTAGCTTGCTTTAGAACTTTTCTTCTGGATTTTTTACTATTTACAGATCTTTTTATACGAACCATGATTAACCTAACAACTTTCTAATTTTTTTGCTGTCGCCTTTAGAAGCTTCAACATCTCTTTTTAACCTTGCCCATGTACCGGAGCTTTTTGCTAGTTTATAATGTGATCTATGAGAACGTCTTCTCATAAACTTACCAGTTCCACTAGTTCTAACTCTTTTGGACATACCTTTATGAGTCTTATGTTTCATTTTCTTCCTCCACTTGGTGCCAGTACCATTGTTATAGATCTCCCATCTGGTTTTGATGTAGATTCCACAGTAGCAATGTCACTTAACTCGCTTATGTAGTTATCTAAAATCCTTTGTCCGAACTCTGGGTGTTCTGCTTCTCTACCTCTAAATCTCATAGTAAATTTGACTTTGTCACCATCTGTTAAAAATTTTCTTGATCTGTTTAATTTAATTTTAAAATCGTTTGTATCAATTTTTGGTTTAAGTTGGATCTCTTTTACTGAAATCTTAACTTGTTTCTTTTTAGATTCTTTAGCTTTTTGAGCAAGTTCATATTTGTACTTACCGTAATCCATCAATCTTGCAACTGGTGGTTTAGCTTCAGGTGATATTTCGACTAGATCAAGATCTAATTCTTGTGCAATTATAAGAGCTTTTTTAAGTTCCAATACACCAACTTGTACTCCATCTGGTGCAATTACTCTAAGCTCTTTTGATTTAATCGCATCGTTCACTTTTAATTCTGGTATAACAACCCCTTTCAATAAAAAAAACAGCACGAAGCTGTTTCATCTTACCTTACTATTATTCACAGTAGGTGGAACATTGTTCGCTTAATTAAATTATACAGTCTAAAAGATATAAATTAACTAAAAAGATTATTTAATGCTTCAGCAGATTCTTTACCTTTATTGTTTTGATCTGTAATTCTTAATTTCGCTTGATCTAAATTATGGACATTTAAAACACAGTTAGAAATATAAACATTTTTATTTACAGTTGTATTTATCATGCCGTTAATAACTCCTTGTGATATAAATTCATAATGGTCTGTATCGCCTTTACAAATTACACCAACAGCAATAAATTTAGAAAAATTGTTTGAATCAATTAAATCGTTAATTTTATAAATTATTTCCCAAGAACCTTTTACATTAAATTTATGAATACTAAATTTTGGATCTAAATTATCTTTTATACCTTTGATTAAACCATCGGAAATATCATTGTAATAGTCTGAATAAACTATAGCTACATCATTCATCGTTAAAATCGTGCCCCATTCTTGTTTTTTTAGTCTCCAAATATTTAATATTTTCTGGAGTGGTAGTACCTATTAAAGGTGTCCTTTTAACTATTTCCAATCCGTATCCCAAAAGTCCTGCTCTTTTTTCAGGATTATTTGTTAAAAGGTTCATTTGAGTTATTCCTAATGATCTTAAAATTAATGCACCCGTTCCATAGTCTCGTTGATCTTTCTTAAAACCCAATTTCAAATTAGCATCTACTGTGTCCTCGCCTTTATCTTGTAGCGAGTAAGCTTTTATTTTATTCCCAAGACCTATTCCTCTACCTTCATGTCCTCGTATATACAAAAGCACACCACTTTCATTTTCAACAATTTTTTTTAATGCATTGGATAGTTGAGATCCACAATCACATTTGGTAGAGAATAATGTATCACCTGTTAAACATTCTGAGTGTACACGAACCATGGATGGTGAGTTGTTAATAAAATCTCCATATGTCATTGCAATGTGTTCTGTACCATCTACATTATCTTTGTATACATGAGCCTCAAATTCACCATATTCTGTTGGTACTACGGATTTTGAAATAAATTCAACAGGGTTAGACAAATCAAGCTTATGTTGTATTAAATCTCTAATTGTTCCAATTTTTAAATCGTGTTTTTTTGCAAACTCAATTAAATCATCCATTCTTGCCATGGAACCGTCATCATTAATAATTTCGCAAATGACAGCTACTTCTTCGTGTTTTGATAATTTGCATAAGTCAATAGCAGCTTCCGTATGCCCAGCTCTTCTTAAAACACCTCCGTCCATTGCTTGCAATGGAAATATATGGCCTGGAATGTTAAAGTCTTCATTTTTCGATGCTGGATTTGCTAATGCTTTAATAGTTTTATATCTATCGTCTGCAGATATTCCAGTTGTTACTCCGTCACCCTTGTAATCTACAGATGCAGTATATGGAGTTTGCATTTCATTATTTACCCCTTGCATTAGAGGTAGCTTTAATTGTTTTGCTACTGTAGATGATATAGGAGCACAAACTAAACCTTTGCCATATGTAATCATAAAATTAATATGTTCTGCAGTTAGGTGTTTTGAAGATACAACTAGGTCACCCTCGTTTTCCCTGTCTTCATCATCAACTAGGATAATCATTTCACCTTGTGAAAATATCTGAATAATTTCATCAATGTTTGTAATCATATTTACTTTTGTTTCTCAATATATTTAGCAATCATGTCGTACTCTATATTTACAGTATCGCCTTCTTTTAAATATTGTAAATTAGTCCTGTTGTAAGTTTCAGTAATTATTGCCACGTGAAATTTATCCTCCTTAGGATCAACAACTGTCAAACTTATTCCGTTTATTGTTATAGAACCTTTTTGAATAATATATTTGGAATCTACACCTTTAAAATAGAAATTCCACATGTCATTATCTAATTGTTCTATCCGATCAACTAAAGCAGTATTATCTACATGGCCTTGAACTATGTGACCACTTAAAAATGATGTGAGAGTTGCAGGTAGCTCTAAGTTTACATAATTAGTATTGGTTGGATTTATGTTTGTTTTAGATAGTGTCTCTGTAGATATTTGAAAAACCAATCTATTATTTTCGTAATTCCGAAGAGTTAAGCAACAACCGTTTACAGCAATACTGGTACCTTCATCTAAATTTGAAAAATGGTCATTAGAGTATGTTATATGTATTTCGTCTTCTGAATTGAATTCTAATTTACCAATATCTGAAATAATTCCTGTAAACATTACAACTAAGTATAAATTTCTAAAATATTTTCATTTAATTTATATTCATTATTTAACGACAACTTTCTATTCAGTTCAATATTCATATCAATACCGTTCATAATATTTTTGTCTGATTTAAATAAATAAAATTTGTTTATTAAGTTATTTTCAAAAAAGAAGCTGAGGGTTTTGTTCCCACCTTCTACTAACAAAGAAGATATAGAGTTATTTTGTAAAAAGTTGATTATATTCGTTTTGTTAATAGTTTTTATGTTGACTACATTGTTACTTAGATCTTCAAAGTCTGTAATAAATATAAAATCTTTGTACTCACTTGCATATTTTTCGATATTTTCTGAATCGGTACCCCAGAGAACTATTTTTTTTATTTCAACATGCTCTAAACCTTGATATCTAATATTCAATTTTGGTAAATCTGTGATTAAAGTATTTTTACCTATAAGGATGGCGTCAACAGATGCTCTTATTAGATGTGTTAATTTTAGAGAGTCCTCATTTGAAATATATTTAATCTTTTTGTCAAGATCGTAAATCTTATTATTTTGACTTATAGCTAATTTTCCAATGATATATGGATAAGAAGCGTTTAATTTTTGTGATTTGTAATGGGGGTTTATAAAGTCATTTACCCCTTTTTCAA
>CBFHGZ010000031.1:4757-9081 GCA_965655535.1 Candidatus Actinomarina sp. | reverse complement strand
AGATTAGCTTCACTTATTGGAGATCCAGGTGTAGGTGCAGATTTGTTATTTAGAACATTTGGATTTAATAGAGTTGCACTAGAAGAGTACGAAAATTTAACTCCAGAATTTAAACAAGACCTCATTAGTTATACAAACGGAATAAATGCTTATATTGATTCTCGTCCACAGAACAGACTAAGTTTAGAGCACTTCTTTTTACAATTTATAAATCCAGATTACAAGGTAGGCAAGTATGAGCCTCACTATCCATTAGCTTGGGCAAAGATGATGGCTTATGATTTGAATGGTAACTTTCAACAAGAAATTAAAAACTCTAAAACTTTCAATACCTTAACACCAGAGATTGCCGATTTGTTAATTCCACCATATCCTGAAGACCATCCGTACATAGTTGAAGAGTGGGAAGGAAAAGGCTCTTTTACTTCAAACACACCACAAAATTTTCAAGATTTTTCACAGTCAATATTTATTAAGTATGTGACAAAAGACTTACAAACGAATCAAGCTTTAGGTTCAAATTCATGGGCAATTTCAGGAACGCATACAGACACAGGATTACCATTACTTGCTAATGACCCCCATTTATCTGTTCAGCTTCCTGCCATTTGGTATGAAAATGGACTTCATTGCTACCCAAAAAATACTGAGTGTGATTTAAATGTTATTGGTTTTTCTTTTGCTGGTTCTCCTTATGTTGTTATAGGACATAACAGCGATATTGCTTGGGGCTTTACGAACATGGGTCCAGATGTTCAAGATCTCTTTATAGAAAAGATAAATCCTGCTAATCCAAATCAGTATGAAGTTGATGGTGAGTGGCGCGATATGGATAGAGTCACAGAAATAATTGAAGTTGCGGGGGCAGAACCTATTGTTATTGAAGTGAGGTCAACACATCATGGTCCTATCGTTTCTGATAGAGGATATCCAATAAACCTAAATCCAGAAGACGATGAAACATCATTTGCAGATGAAGCAAGAATTGAGTTACCAGAAAATTTCTCTGTCTCTTTGGCTTGGCCAGCACTAGAGCCAGGAACAACTTTTGTAGGAATAAGAGACTTTAACTATGCATCAAACTGGGAAGAGTTTAGAGATGCTACAAAGCTTTTTGATGTGCCTGCTCAAAACTTACTGTATGCCGATGTAGATGGAAATATTGCTTACCAATCACCTGGAAAGCTACCTATTAGAGCAGAAGGATTAGTAGGTGATTTACCAATAGAAGGTTGGATAAGTTCTAATGACTGGCAAGGCTACGTACCATTTGAAGAACTTCCTTTTACCGTGAATCCAACTTCTGGATATATTATTACTGCTAATCAGTCAGTTCATCCAGAACAACCATGGCCAAATTATTACGCAAGAGGATATAGAGCTGAAGCTATTGAGAGAGTGATTAATCAATATATTAAAGAACTCATAAGCATTGATGACATGCAAGCAATGCAAATTAATAATTATGACTATTCTGCCGCTTATATTCTTCCTTATGTATTCAACAATGTTTATGTTGACTCTCAGGTTCTAACTCTTATGAAAGAGTGGGCAATTAGCGAAGAGCAGTTTGAAATGAATATAGACTCTGTTGGTGCTTCAGCGTGGGCGGTGTTTTATAAAGCTTTGGCTTCACAAACATTTGAAGAGTTGGTTGTTTTTGATAATTTAGGAAATGAGATATCTATTCAGCCAGGCAACTCAGATTCTACTTCTGAGATATTCAGAACTCTACTTAGAGATCCTAATCATGAATTATGGGATGATGTAAACACCTCTGAAAAAGAAAATTTAACAGATATTTTAGAGAGGTCTTTAGCAATTGCTGATGAAGAAATTGTTGAACTATTTGGTACTGATAATACAAGTAGATGGACATGGGGAAAACTTCATACAATTACATACCCTACAAACTTTCTTGGGGAAGCTGGTATTTCTGTTCTTACAAGTCTTGTGAATGTTGGACCAGTTGAATCTGGGGGGTCTTCATTTGCAATAAACTCTACTGACTGGGGTTTTGGCGAGGACTTCACTATTGGTAGCTATCCTTCAATGAGAATGATTGTTGACTTAAGTGACCTCGATAATTCAAGAACAGTCCTTCCATCAGGTCAGTCAGGCCATGTTATGTCAAAATATTACGATGACCAAGTAGATCGGTGGATTGAAAATGATATGTATACATTACACTTTACAAGAAAAGTTATAGAACAACACCAAGAAGATGTAATGTATCTTAGACCGTAGTTTCTTTTCTGTAGAAATTAAAGAAACTTAAAGTAGCAACGGCACACAAAACATGCCAAATCATATGCGCTTGTAACCATGAATCTGGATTACACCATGGATGGTCAGGAACTCCAGTACCCCATATAAGCAATGCACCAAAAAATGAAGCAAAACCTACAAAAAACCAAGGAGTGTACTTTCTTTCTACCTCATTATGCAATGTTGGCAGTAGTGCTGGTATAAAATAAAAAATCATTTCCCAGTTCTCCTGAAAGTTCATCAAAGAATCAATAACGGAGCTTCCAAATAATTGTTGTATTAGCAGTACTGTTAAACCAGAAAGAATTCTTCCATAAATATTTGGAAATTTTATTAAGACTTCTGTAGCAATCCAAATTCCAATACTGAGTTCAAATAGATCAACACCTATACCAAGACCCGAGTCAAGGTACCAATAGCTGTATGCATAATAAATGAGTAGAACAAAATATGTTACAAAGTAGGTTTTAGTAGAAAATTTTGTAAGTCTTTTAAGGTTGTATATCCACAAAAGCAAAATATATGTAATCATCGAAACATTATCTAGCCATGCTCCAAATCTTGTATGTGTGCCATGCATTGCCATAGAACCAGGACCTAAAAAAGTAGAAGCAGTTGCATAAAGAAGTGCGATATTCATATTTCCAAACATTGGATTCTTATTTGAGGTTGCATCTTGAGATAGTTTATAAAACATATATAAACCAGTTATGACAAATGCTAGGTTCCCTAAGGTATTGGAAGGTTCTCTAAAGAATCCATCACTTACTCTCTCACACCATCGTGATATTTCACCAATAGCTTGTTCGTTATCAGCTCTTGTTCCCCAACCATTGCTACCGAAAAATATAAAAAGTAAAGCGGTTGTAAGAACTCCTAATAAGGCTAAATAAAAAGGACTAGATTTAACTTTTTGCAGCATTTAATGCAGTCTGAAGATCATCAATTAAATCTTCATAGTCTTCTAAACCTACAGAGATTCTAATTAAATCATCTTCAATTGCAGCATCTGTTCCTTCTGCATTATCGTGCGTCATTAATCTTGGAAGCTCAATTAGTGATTCAACACCACCTAAGCTAACTGCTAATTTAAATAATTCTAAAGAGTTCCAAAATGTCTCTAAGTTAATGTGGTCTTCAACATAAAAACTTATCATTCCACTGAACATCTTCATTTGCTTCTTAGCTACATCATGATTTGGATTTGATTCGAGTCCTGGATAAAAGACTTCTTTAATGTCATCTGATTGTTCTAAAAACTCAGCTATTTTTTGAGCATTTTTCGAATGTATAGCAAGCCTTACACCTACTGTATAAAGTCCTCTTTGGCATAGGTATGCATCAAATGGGGCCATGATTCCACCACTTGTTTTTTGGACCTTATGTAAATAGTCCCAGACTTCTTTTACATTAGTTGTAACAACTCCACCTAGAGTATCGCTATGACCACCAATATATTTTGTAGTTGAATGAAAGACAATATCTACACCATGTTCTAAAGGTTTTGTAATAAATGGAGTTGAAAATGTTCCATCAGCAACAAGATATGCATTGCTATGTTTTTTTACAATTTCAGAATACTTTTTAAGCTCAAAGATATTCATTCTTGGATTTGAAGGAGATTCAATCCATACTAATTTTGTTTCTTTATTTAATAAACTTTCAAGTTTTTCAACATCGTAAAAATCACAGAAGTCTACTTTTACTCCTCTTTTTGTTGCAATTGTTGAGAAAAAGTCAGTTGTGCCACCATAAACATCTTTTGTAATGACAACATGATCTCCTGGTTTAGCTAATTCTCCTATTAATGTCACTGCTGCCATTCCAGATGCCATTGCAAATGAGTGCATTTCTTCATGATTTTCAACACCCTCTAAAGATGCCATTGTTCTCTCAAAGTGTTCTCGAGTTGGGTTTCCACTTCGACCATAAAAATATTCATATTCTCCAGGTTGAGAACTTTCAAAAGTAGTAGAAAGGTGAATTGGAGGCATCACATCGCCTGTTGGTAGTTCTACCCTTTTTTCTGTATGAATAGCACGGGTATGCATGCCAA
>CBFHGZ010000031.1:0-4659 GCA_965655535.1 Candidatus Actinomarina sp. | reverse complement strand
AGCATAATCTTTTAACAAATCAAACTCTTTGCCTTTTAATTTTTCTAAAAGCTCAGAGGACTTTGCTTCCATAAATGGTCTGAGTTCTTGCACTTGTCTATTAGAGAATGCCTTTGCTACTAAATTTCTTAGGTCTCCATGAAGCTCTCCTTCTAAATTTAAAAGTGAGAATTCCTCTGTTTTCCAAAAATAGTCATAATCTTGAGGGTTTATTACACCACCAGACTCACCTTCGTATTCTGGAGGTGGTGAAGAAGAGAAATTTTTACTAGTTTGTATATCTTTAACACCACTAAATCTAGTAACAAGTTGCAGACCTGAGGACTCATCTAAAACTACAGGAGACTGCTCTCTTATTTCTTTTAAGTATGGGTAAGGATCTTCAATAAAATCATTGTTTTCATTGGGAAAGAGAATCTTCGGAATTGTCATAGTTCTAAAGTATCAGTTTAGAAAGGGTTTTGTCTAGATTTTATAAAAAATTAGTGACAATCTACGACTTATTGATAACATTTTTTTATGGCTAATAATAAATCTTTAATTGATAGTGATATTCAGTATCACATTGGAATGCAAGCAGGTGATGTTGCAGACTTTGTAATACTTCCTGGTGACCCTGGAAGAGTTGATTTCATTGCTGAACATTTTGATGAAGCAAAAGAGATTGCCTATAACAGAGAATACAAAACTGTTACCGGAACATATAAAGGTAGACCAGTAAGCGTTACCTCTACAGGTATCGGTTGTCCATCAGCTGCAATTGCTATTGAGGAACTTGCAAACATTGGCGCAAAAACCATGGTCCGCCTAGGGACTGCTGGTGCAATGCAGGAATACACAAGAGTTGGAGATTCTGTTATTGCAACTGGAGCAGTAAGACAAGAAGGTACTTCACCACAATATATGCCAATGGAGTTCCCAGCAGTTTCATCTCACGATATGACGTCTGCATTAGAAAAGGCAGTCAAAGCATCAGAAGGCAAATATCATCTTGGAGTTGTTCAGTCAAAAGACTCTTTTTACGGCCAACATAGTCCTGACAAAATGCCTGTCTCGCACGAGTTAAATGAAAAATGGGATGCATGGGTTCGAGGAGGAGTACTTTGTTCAGAAATGGAAGCAGCAACACTATTTGTTGTTGGAAGTTATAGAAAATTACGAACAGGTGCACTTCTTATTATTGCTGGAGATCAAAATAGAGAAGAGTCTCTAACAAAAGATGAATATTTAGAAGCTGTCAGTGCAGCAACAAAAAACATACTCGAAGCGAGTCTAGATATTCCCACCTAGTCTCTATAAGAGCTCTGCGTTCCTTTTTTAGTGACAGAGTTTGTAGCTTTTTCTAAACCAAGCTTTAGAGAATCCTCTGTACTCATTTTCATTGACAATGCATATGAGAATGCACCAACAAAGGCATCTCCAGCACCAGTTGTATCAACTGCTTTTACAGAAGTTGTTTCTAGTATTAGAACCTGATCACCGTCGATATATGCACACCCCTTTTCTCCAAGAGTGACAACTAAATTAGGTGAGATTTCTTTTGAGTAAGAAAGAAAATTACTTTCATTAAATGGTTCGCCATAAATTTCTTCAAACTCAATCTCATTAGGAATAAACCAAGTTGTATTATTTAGAAGTTTTTCAGATGGTGTGTCTGCTGGTGCAGGGTTAAGGACTGTTGTAATACCTTTGTTATATGCATAGGCAAATACTTCTTCATTTACTTCCATAGGAATTTCAAATTGACCAACAAGAACATCAGGTTCTCCAATAGCTTCTAGTGAGTTAATAGCTTTATCACTGTTGATTAAATTATTTGCTCCAGGAATAACAATTATTCTATTTTGACCTGTTTCGTCTACCCAAATAGGGGCGACACCACTAGAACCATCCACAGTCTGAATATGTTCAGTGATAACATTATTGCTTTTAAAATTTTCGATTGTCATGTCTCTATAGACATCACTACCGAGGCATGCAATCATATATACTTCAGCACCTAATAGACCAGCCATAACTGCTTGGTTAGCACCTTTACCTCCAAAGCCCATTTGATAGGAATCGCCAAAAACTGTTTCACCATCACCAGGAGTTTTCTTTACATAAGAAATTTGATCTATATTTGCACTACCGACTACGCATATTTTTGAACTCATAGTTGAGAGTATATAAAAAAATTTTTTGAAAATCTATTAACATCTCAATATGAGTATTAATTGGGATTCAAAAGTGTTGTCGTCAGTACTACCAGTTATTAAAAACTTATCTCATCTCAGTCTTAATGAACAAGCAATAATTTCAACAGCAAAAAATTTATCTACCGAAGATTACGGACTAAATTACGTTGGAGATTCCTCTATCGACCCTGAAGAATTTATCCGAAAAATTATGTTTATCAATACACTTAACTTTGTTTTTACAGACTTTTCTTCTCAGGTAAAGTACCAACACAACAATCTCTCAGATACAGATGCTTTTGTGTTTCAAATAGATGAAGCAATAAAAAGAGGAGTGCCTTTATTCGATGGTTCTTACATGAGAGATATGAGTTTGAATGATTTTACAGAAATATTTACAGGTAACATGCAAATGCCTATGTCATCAGAAAAAGTAGAGATTTTAAATGTTGTAGGAGATGTTCTTGTTAATAATTACAAAGGAGACTGGGTAAATTTTATAAACAACGGTCCTAAAAAACTATATACATCCGGAGAAGGATTAATTGAGAGATTAATTTTTGAATTTGAAAGATTTAATGATTCATCTCTTTATCAAAACGATAGAGTGTATTTTTTGAAACTCGCTCAGCTTGCTTTTTGGGGAATTCACAGAGAGCTTTCAAGATCTTATTTTGAAATTGAAGATATGGAAAACATGACAGCATTTGCTGATTATATTATTCCTGTAGCTCTTGAGAGTTTTGGAATAGTTCACTACTCAAAAGAGCTAAAAGAGAAAATTGAAAATGGGATCATGATTGAAAGGGATTCAACAGAGGAAATTGAGATTAGAGCTGCAACAATATATGTGACAGCTAAGTTAACTGAAGAAATTAATAAATCAAAGAGTCTCGATGAACAAATAATCATTCCTCAGTTAGATTTCAAATTATGGACACAGTTTCATGCAGACAAAACTCCTCACCACTTAACAAAAACAATTATGTATTAACGAACCAACAATGGTTTGGTCAATTTGATAACCTTTATGTATGAGTAAACGTAAATTTTTTATAGATACCGATACTGCTTCTGATGATGCTGTTGCTTTACTTATGGCTTTAGAGACTGAAGATGTAGAGGTTTTAGGTGTAAGTATAGTTTCTGGAAATATGCCTGTTGAACAAGGCAGTATAAATGCACGATACACAATAGAGCTTTGTAAAAAAAATGTCCCTGTGTATGTAGGGTTTGATAAGCCACTTAAGAAAAAAAGAGAACATGCTGATTGGTTTCATGGACCGGATGGTATGGGCAATATGAATTATTCAGATCCAAAGTTAGAAGAATCAAATGAAAACTATATTGAGGTTTTAAACTCGTTAATTTCTGAATTTCCAAATGAAATAACTCTTGTTACCTTAGGACCATTGACGAATGCTGCGCAGTTTATAAATGAACATCCTGATGCTTTTTTGAAATTAAAAAATATTGTCATTATGGGAGGAGCAGCAACAACTGTTGGAAATGTTACTCCAGCTGCAGAATATAACATTTGGTGCGACCCAGAAGCTGCAGATATTGTATTCCAATCAGGTCATCCAGATATAACAATGGTTGGTTGGGAACTTTGTAGAGGAGGTGCCAATTTAACTGAGGAAGAAATGGATTACGTTTATGGACTAAAAACTGAAAAAGGAGATTTCACTATTGACTGTAATAAACATGCACTTGACTCAAGTCAAAATTGGTTAGGTGATCCAGGATTAGGTCTTCCAGACCCTGTTGCTATGGCAGTCGCTTTAAATGAAAAAGTCGTAATTAAAGCCAGTCGACACCATGTAAAGATTGTCAAGGATGGTCCCGCTAGAGGAATGACAGTTGTAGATGAATTACATGTTGGAGAAAACGAACCACATATCGATGAGCACTGGTCTCATACACAAAGAAATATCAATGTCGTATGGGAGATTGATAATCAAGAGTGGAAAAATACCCTTTATAAAACTTTAAAGGATTAGTCTTCACCCCAAGTATCTTCTAGAAAACCTTTACGACCACTTGCTTTTGCATACATTTGATAACGCATACTTTGTTTTTTGTAAAAGTCTTGATGGTAATCTTCTGCAATATAAAACTCAGGGGCGACTGATATTGCTGTAACAATTGGTTTATCAAACTTTCCAGAATTTTCTAAATCAACTTTTGATTGCTCTGCAAGCTTACTTTGTTCGTCACCTACGGTAAAAATTTCTGTTCTGTATTGAGAACCAACATCAGCAAACTGGTAATTAAGAGCAGTAGGATCAATGTTTCTCCAAAACACTTCTAAGAGTTCTTCGTAGCTTACTATTTCAGGGTCAAACAAAATCTCAACTACTTCTGCATGACCAGTTTCACCAGTAGTGACTTCTTCATATGTAGGGTTTTCAACTGTTCCACCCATATATCCAGAAGTTGCTTCAATGACACCTTCTAAAGCTTCGAATGGTGGCTCCAT
>CBFHGZ010000030.1:8302-9083 GCA_965655535.1 Candidatus Actinomarina sp. | reverse complement strand
AAAATAGTTAAATAAACAAATCCAAATAAACCCATTCTTTTTATTTCTATGCTGTTGAAAGGATGTTGATTAAAATTTACTTCAGGTTGTTCATATTTATCAAGAGATGTATGGAGAAATCTATAGTCTCTTATATTTAATGTCAAGAAACCTATAAGAGTTGTAGTGATTAGTGTCCCAATTCTATGAATTACACGTAAATTTTTATTTTTTGGCCTCGTCATGTCAAGAAGGATAAATACTCCATTGGGTCTGAGCACTCTTTTTACCTCAGATAGTGCTTTTTGTGTATCATTTACATTTCTCCAAACAAATGCACAATAGACTGTATCAATTGAATTATCATCTAGTGGTATATTTTCTGCATTTGCAGTAATTTTTTTTGAAAACTTATTTAATTGAAGCATTTTTTCATCTGGATCTAAAGCTATAACATTGAAATTCTTTAATTGCTTATATGCTGCCCCAGTACCGCTACCAAGGTCTAACAAATTGTTGCCAATAATATATTTACTAGCTTGAGTTCTCCAAGATTTGTCAAAACCTAAAGTTAAAACTGTATTTACTAAGTCGTATACTTTATAAATGTTTGAAAAGTTGGCTTCTTTAGGCAATTAAAGAATGTAAGCAACTGTTAATAAAACACTTGTTAGAAAATGTATTCCAATAGTTGAAACATTTACCAGAAGAAGTTCATAGGGAACTTTTTGGCGATCTGCTTCTGGATTGTTCCATTTAACCATCCATTCATCAGCCATTTTAAATGCTTTCCAAACAAGTA
>CBFHGZ010000030.1:7374-8114 GCA_965655535.1 Candidatus Actinomarina sp. | reverse complement strand
GCGTCAGATGGCGCATCTTGGAACTGATTAATCCAAACAATTAACATAACTAAAATTGCAACTGGAATAGATGCAATTAAAGCTTCAACCCAATTCCAATTGGATAAAACATTTTGGTGAATGGATTCAGTAAGTACGTAATGAGCACCCATTACCATTACTGGTCCAAAACCTAATGCAATAGCAATCTCTCCAAAGCCTTTGTAGCCTAAACGTACAGGATCACCTGTATAACCCAAAGCAAGAAAAGTTCCTATAATTCCAGTCCATAAAATCGGTGTATTGCCAAAAACAGCACCACTTACTTGTTGATTTAAGTAGAGTCCAATACCTACTGTTCCAGCAATGCTTACAAGTGCAGTGAGCAATACCTGTCCAGGAGTCATTAACCCAACTTGGATTACTCTGCTACCGCCATTAAATGGGCTTGCTACTTTGTTTATCTCATCAGCATTTGACGTATGATCGAAATAGTCGTTTGAAGCATTTGTTGCAACTTGCGCAAGGGAAGCTCCAGCTAATGTAAGCCAAAACATATTCCAAGACCATGAAGAACTTAGACCAGCTTCTTTTAAGTCACTCCATGCAACAGCTGCACCTACAAAAATTGGAGCAAATGTTGCTGTTAGAAAAGGAGCTCTTATTGTTCTGAGCCAAAGACCAATTCTTTTTAAGCCAAGACGAAAGGCCATTTTTAGCGCAGAAGTTTTGTTTCCTGGATAAGTTTTCCATTCAAACTT
>CBFHGZ010000030.1:3981-7308 GCA_965655535.1 Candidatus Actinomarina sp. | reverse complement strand
ATTATCAATGAGAAATTGGTCATCCATAAACTCTTTGAAAGCTTCGGTGGTATTAAGCACTAGTTCGTAGGCTTTTTTCTTTTCATTTTCATCTTTAATTTTGTAGCATTCACCATCAATTTGAAGTCCTTCTATTCCTTCTTGTCCTTTTGGCCAAATCACTACATGAACACGTGGATTTAATCTTATTTGTTCAGCTTTTCTTGTAGGGTGAAATGTAAAAAATACTAAATCTTCACCATCTCGACTAAAAAAGACAGAAGCACCTGAAGAATTTCCACCCACACTTGTGGCTATAAACATTCTGTCTGCTGAATCCAATACGTTTTCTATTTTTTTATCTAGAACATCACTCATGTTTGAAAGAATAATATGCTTGTGAAATAATGCACAAACTGTGATCAAAGTATTTTTATATTATTTACTCAATTAGTATGGAGAAATGTTCAAAGTTTTCAAAACACCTGAATTCAATAAAGCACTAGGTTTTTTTAAAGAAGGAATAAAAAATAACAAGAGAAATTTTGTTATTTCTATGACCTCAGCTGTTGTTTGGTGTTTTTTAGTAGTTGTTCAACCATACATTATTAAAAGAATCATAGACGATGGCATTGTGTCCAAAAACAATCAAATCTTAGTCGTCTTAATTTCGTTTATGTTGCTAGCTGGATACACAAGAGCAGTTTCTATTGGGACAAGAAGATATTTCGGCATGAATGTGTCTTTTAGTTTTGAGGCTGAAATTAGAAATAAAATATTTACTCATATGCAGAAGCTTGCATTTAATTATCATGACAAAGTTCCAACTGGTGAGTTAATGGCAAGAGCTTCAAGTGATGCTTCTCAAGTTCGACTAGCATTTGCTATCGCACCTCTAGCAACTGCAAACATAGTTCTATTAGTTATTCTTAGTATTACCTTATTAGTTCTCAGCCTTCCTTTAGGAAGTTTAGTTTTACTTTCAATTCCAGCAGTTTTGTGGCTAGCTTCAAATTTCTCATCAAAAGCTATGGGAGTTTCTCTTAAAGTTAAAGAAGCTGAAGCAAAAATGACAACAGAAGTTGAAGAGCAATTAGGTGGTATTAGGGTTGTAAAATCTTTTGGTAATGAAGAAATTGCTAGTGGAAAAGTAGAAGACGCAGTTGAAAATATATATAGTACTTCTCTTGATTATTTAAAGTTGAGAACAAGGTTCGTTCCTTTATTTGAATTAATCCCCATGGTTATAACTCTTGTAGTCCTTTTGTTGGGTGGCTATTTAACTATAAATGAGAATATTTCTCTTGGTGAATTCATAGCTTTTACTCAGTATGTTTTTCTATTAATTTGGCCATTAAGAATTACTGCATGGTTTCTTTCAGAAATTCCATCAAGCGTAGCAGCAGCTGGAAGAATTTTGGATTTGTTAAATGAAAAACCATTTATTACTTCAAAAGAAAACACTCTTTCTCTTCCTGAAGATGGTTCGGGGAGTCTAGAGTTTAATGATGTTTGCTTCAGATATGGCAATGAACAAATATTCAATAATTTAAGTTTTAAAGTTGATGGAAAGAAAACGGTTGCAGTAGTAGGTTCAACAGGATCTGGTAAATCAACACTTGCATATCTATTACCTAGACTTTATGAACTTGAAAGTGGAACTATAAAAATTGATAATGTTGATATACAAGACCTTGCTCTTGACGAACTGAGAAAAAATGTATCACTAGCATTCGAAGAAAGTTTTCTATTTTCAAATACTGCAAAAGATAATATATCTCTTGGACTCGACAATGTATCTCAAGAAGATATTGAGTCTGCTGCATCAATTTCACGCGCTCACGAGTTTATTTCACAATTACCTGAAGCTTATGAAACCAAAGTTGGTGAAAGAGGCTATGGTCTTTCAGGAGGACAAAGGCAAAGAGTAGCTCTAGCTCGAGCAATTTTAAGAAAGCCAAGAGTTTTAATACTAGATGATGCTTTATCGGCTGTTGATGCCTCAACAGAAGAAGAAATTAGGCAAGAACTTCAATCAGTAATGTCAAATATGACTACTTTAATTATTACAAATCGAGTCCCAACTATTGAATTGTGTGATGAGGTCGTCTACATAGAGGACGGCAAAGTAAAAGCACAAGGATCACATGATGATTTAATAAAAAATGTTAATTCTTATAAGAGTTTGTTTCTGGAAAGTCAAAAGAGTAAGTAGTTATGAAAGATAATACTTTTATCAGATCCATAAGGCTTGTTCCTGAAATTTATAAGCCTTTTCTTTGGAGTTCTTTAATAGCTGTGGCCGGAACAATCATTAGAATGGTAGGCCCTCAATTAATTTCTAGAGGAATTGATAATGGTGTAGTTGTAAACGATTATGAGTATTTGCTAGAACAATGTTTTTATTATTTTCTCACATTAGTTATTTTGTATTTTGTCGCAAGTAAAGCGTTACTTTCAATTGGATTAGTTGGTGAAACATATGTTAAAAATATACGACAAAAACTTTTTAGACATATGTCTTCATTAGACATTAATTATTTTGAAAAAAATAAAACAGGTGTGCTTGTGGCAAGAATGACCTCTGATATGCAAAGCTTGAATGAGTTTGCAAGAGAAGGCGCAAGCAGCATTTTGACGTCTCTACTAACAATTTTTGGCGCAACAGTCGCTGTGTTTTTAGTAGATGTACAGCTAGCGTTGCTGTCTTTTGTAATACTTCCTCTTTTAGGAGTAGCAACAAAAATTTTTAGAAAACACGCAGATAGAACTTATTGGGCTGTTCGTGAATGGATAGGTCAAGTATTATCTTCTCTACAAGAAGGGATATCCGGAGTAAGAGTGATTCAGGCTTATGCAGATGAAAAAGATCAATTAAATAGATTTCAAAAAGTAAATAATGAACATCTTAAAGCAAATATGCAATCTGCAAAAAATATTGCAATCTATTTTCCATTTTTAGAGATTACAAGAGTTTCCTCAACGGCCATTGTTATTTGGTTTGCTGCAAGAAGAATTTCAGAAGGCTCATTAACAGTTGGTGAGCTCGTGGCAATGTTGTTTTACCTAAATTATTTTTTTGATCCATTAATTCAACTTTCATTTAATTATGACCTTTTACGATCAGCAGGTTCTTCAATGAAAAAAGTTTTTTCCATTTTGGATGAGGAGCCAGTCTTGACGAAAAAAGGTGAGACTCATCCAGTTGAAGATACAGACAAAGTAATCCATTTTAAAAATGTAGATTTTTCATACGGAAGAGAAACAGTTCTGCATAATGTAAATTTTGAAATTAAAAAGGGCGAAAAGATAGCCATTGTTGGTGAAACTGGTGCCGGAAAGAGTACA
>CBFHGZ010000030.1:0-3888 GCA_965655535.1 Candidatus Actinomarina sp. | reverse complement strand
ACAGTTCTGCATAATGTAAATTTTGAAATTAAAAAGGGCGAAAAGATAGCCATTGTTGGTGAAACTGGTGCCGGAAAGAGTACAATAGCAAAATTAATATTGAGATTTTATTTACCTACAAATGGTGATGTTAAGTTTTATGATGTTTCAACTGAAGAAGTTAGTCAAAAGTGGGCGAGAAAAAATATAGCTTATGTACCTCAAGAAAGTTTTTTGTTTAGAGGAAGTATTAGAGAAAATCTTATTTACTCAAATCCAAATTCAATTAGCTTAGAAAAAGAATTGGCAGAAATTGGAGTTTTGGATTGGTTTGATAGATATGAAAATGGACTTGAACAAGAAGTTGGTGAAAGAGGATCTAACGTGTCTGCTGGAGAGAGACAGTTCATTGCCCTTTTGAGATCAGTTTTGGCAAAAAGGGAAATTATTGTATTTGATGAAGCAACAGCAAATCTAGATATTGAATCTGAGAATTCTATTCTTGAAGCAACTGACAGGCTTTTACAATATCAAACTTCAATTGTTATTGCACACAGACTTGAAACAATACTAAATTCTGAAAAAATAATTGTTATGGATAAGGGGAATTTAGTTGGGTTTGATAGTCATTTAAATTTACTTGAACAAAATGAAACTTATAAAGAGTTGTTCTCTGCTTGGAATTTAGTAAATTAGCTATGGTTTTTTAACCGTTCTTTTGATAGTTCAACATATTCCTTCTTGATTTCATAACCAATATAGTTTCGCCCTAAGTTTTTTGCTGCAACTGCAGTTGTTCCACTTCCCATAAATGGATCAAGTATAAGATCTCCTTCATAAGAAAAAAGCTTAATAAATCTCTCAGGTAATTCCTCAGGGAATGGTGCTGGATGTCCAATTTTTTTTGCTCTAGCAGGAGTAATATTCCATATTGATAGTGTTGAATCCATAAATTCATCTTTTTCAATTGTGGAGTTGCCTTTGACTGCTCGTTTAAAGCTATGTTTGGAAAAAACTAAACAATATTCATGTATATCTCTAATTACAGGATTAGATGCAGAAAGCCAGCTTCCCCATGCAAAATTAGCATTAGCGCCTTTTGATTTTTGCCATATAATTTCACCTCTCATCAAAAAACCTATTTCAATTAATAGTTCAGTAAACATTTTTGTCATAGGTATATATGGTTTTCTTCCTAAATTAGCTACATTAACAACTAGCCTGCCTCCAGACTCAGTAACTCGATAAACCTCTGTAAATATTTTTTTCATCATTGTTAAATATTCTTCATCAGTTAAATCAATATCGCTATCTTTACCAATATTGTATGGAGGTGAGGTAATTGTTAAGCCTATGCAGTTATTGAGCAATTCACTCATATCCACAGAATTCTTGCAAAAAAGCTTGTTTTTTACAGAAGAAATATTATTTTTTTCATGAAATTCTTCTAAATCGGTATTTTGTTGGAAATCTGAAACAAATCCTTTACGCGATCCTGAACCTTCAGTAAATTTAGATTTTTTTTTCATTTACACCCATTTAACCCATTTAATTATAAAATACCTACATGAATTTAAAGAACCTCTTTGTAGTATCTTTCTTTATTGCTTTATTTTTTATTGCCTCACATGAAGTTCAAGCCAGATATAAATACGATCCTTTTCTAGATAATCTAGTCTTTCCTGTAAAACATATTAAGTCTCATTTTTATGATGACTGGGGTGAGATTAGAGGTAATGGAAACAGAGCCCATGATGGACTTGATATTAAAGCTCCAAAAGGCTCTAAGGTTGTTGCTATTGCTGATGGTAGGGTAAACACGATCGCCTACACGGAAGCCTCAGGTTATTATATAGCAATTGATCATGGAGATGGTTGGCTTTCATTATATGTGCATTTAAATGATGATTTAGTTGGAGATGACAATCTTGGAGGGAGAAAAACTGCTATTGCTGAGGGGGTATATTTAATGTCAGAAGTTGTAGCAGGCCAGACAATTGGTTACGTTGGAAATTCTGGAAATGCAGAAGGAACAGTACCTCATATTCATTTTGAAATCCGTTATAGAAATAATCCTATTCAGGTTTATGACTATATTCTTCAATCTTGGGAAAGATTTTATAAATACATCAGATTTCCTTTAAAAACTATCAGTTACTCAAAGTTTTAGTTCGATATATTTTTGATCAATTTCTTCAGCCTCTTCTAGAGACAGGATGAGATTATTGTAATTGGAACCTTTTTGATATTTTACAAATACTAAATTTGCTAATTTTTCAATATCTTTATCAATGTCAAAAGACGATATCCATATAAATCTTTGAGCATTTGAATCCAGAATAGATGAAATAAAAGGTTTTCTTAGTGTTGGATCTTCTCCTTCAAAATAGATAGCACAGAATGCACCTTCTGAAGCAGTTGATATATGAGTATCATCATAAATATCTCCAATTGCTTTTTTACCAGGAAACGTTTCAATTTCTTCTTTTTGTAATTTGTCTGAAACAAAAAGTCTTAAATCTTGATTTTGCTCATTCAACTCAAAGAGAAAATCGTAGTGCTCATCTTTATTTGGATTTATAAATATTGCTGGCATATCTAGATTTTACTTCATTACATATATAAATAATCTCCTGTGTTTTTTAGCTTTGAATCAAGTCGTTATTAATATATCTATATGGCAAATATTGATATTGATTTAGGTAAGTATTCACTTGGATGGTCAGATCCTGAAAAAAACGTTTTTAAACCTGAAAAAGGTTTGAATGAAGACATCATTAGAAAAATGTCTGAAATTAAAGAAGAACCAGAATGGATGCTAGATTTCAGGCTTAAAGCATATCAAAGATTTTTAGATAAACCAATGCCTGAATGGGTTGCTAAAGAAAAACTAGATTCATTAGATTTCGATGATATTTATTACTACATTAAACCAACCGAAGAGCAGGCTAGCTCATGGGATATGGTGCCTGAAGAAATAAAAGAAACATATGAAAAATTGGGAATACCTGAAGCTGAGAGAAGCTATTTAGCAGGTGTAACTGCTCAGTATGAAAGTGAAGTTGTTTATCATAAAAATCGTGAAGACTTAGAGAAATTAGGTGTTTTATTTTGTGACATGGATACAGCTGTCAGAGAGTATCCAGAATTAGTACAAGAGTATTTTGGAACTGTTATTCCTCCCGGAGATAATAAATTTGCAGCTTTAAACTCTGCTGTTTGGTCTGGTGGATCTTTTATTTATGTTCCAAAAGGGGTACATATTGAAGACCCTCTTCAAGCTTACTTTAGAATAAATGCTGAAAACATGGGTCAGTTTGAAAGAACTCTAATTATTGTCGATGAAGGAGCATCTGTTCATTATATAGAAGGTTGTTCTGCACCTGTTTACTCAACAGATTCTCTTCATTCTGCTGTAGTGGAAATTGTAGTAAAACCTTCAGGTACATGTAGGTATACAACAATTCAAAACTGGTCAAATGATGTATTCAACTTAGTGACAAAAAGAGCACAAGCTTTTGCTAATGCAACAATGGAATGGATTGATGCAAATATCGGTTCATCTTTGACTGTAAAGTATCCTTCAGTATATTTAATGGAACCAGGTGCACATGGAGAAGTTCTCTCTGTTGCATTTGCCAACTCTGGTCAGCATCAAGATACTGGAGCAAAAATGGTACATTTAGCTCCTGATACAACTTCACTAATTACTTCAAAATCTATTTCTAAAGGTGGCGGTAGAGGTGCCTACAGAGGCTTGGTCAGAGTAGAGGATGGATCAGAAACTGCTAAAAGTTTCGTAAGATGTGATGCTTTAATCTTGGATGAGAATTCAAGATCAGATACATATCCTTACATGGAAATTGAAGAATCAACAGCAGAGATTGGTCATGAAGCTACTGTATCAAA
>CBFHGZ010000029.1:6173-9477 GCA_965655535.1 Candidatus Actinomarina sp. | reverse complement strand
ACTTATTACTGCGTGAGCTTTATTTCGGTTGCAATATTTTCGTTTACAAAAATAAATTAAATATTACATAAAATTTTAATTCAGTTTATAATAAAACTGTCTTTCAGACAACGTCACAATTCCTTTCAATAAAAAGTAAGTGATTTGAAAATAGGAGAAAAATGTCAGCAAGATCACAATTACAATCAAAATCTGTAGCAGACTTAAGGTCTATAGCGGATAGTTTGGGTATAGAACATAAAGGTCTTCAAAAGGCAAAATTAATAGATTTGCTTGTTGAACACAGTGACGAAATTTTAGATAGTGATGAAACTGTTGAGGAAGTGAACGTAGAGGTCATCTCTTCTTCTGATGATGCACCGGCAGTTGTAAGTTCTGGCGACAGTCAAATAAAAGAAGGCGACACTAGAACTGGAATACTTGACGTACTTCCTGAAGGTTATGGCTTTTTAAGATGTAATGGCTATAAACCAAGTGAAGATGATGTATATGTAGCTGCAGGTGCAATTAAAAAATATAGAATGCGAAAAGGTGATTTAGTCTCTGGTCCAATCAGAGCTCCAAGGCAAAAAGAAAAGTATCCTGCGCTTATTGAGCCAAAAACTGTGAACGATGCTGATCCAGAATTGCTTGCTAGAAGAGTAGACTTTAATAAACTAACACCTCTGTTTCCAGATGAGAGATTAAAGCTTGAAATCGAGGAACAACCTGAAAAAATTCTTCCGAGAATTATTGACCTTATTGCTCCTATTGGAAAAGGACAAAGAGGATTAATTGTATCTCCACCAAAAGCCGGAAAAACTACAATCCTAAAAGAAATTGCAAATTCAATAACCACTAATAATCCAGAGGTTTATTTAATGGTTGTTTTGGTTGATGAAAGACCAGAAGAAGTTACCGATATGCAGAGATCAGTTGATGGCGAAGTAGTATTTTCTACATTTGATAGGCCGCCAGATGAGCATACTCAAGTTTCTAAGTTAGCAATTGAAAGAGCCAAGAGGTTAGTTGAGGAAGGTAAGGATGTTGTCATTCTTCTTGACTCAATTACTCGTTTAGCTAGAGCTCACAACTTAGCAACACCTGCTAGCGGTCGAATCCTCTCTGGTGGTGTTGATTCAACAGCTCTCACTCCTCCAAAACAATTCTTTGGCGCTGCAAGAAATATTGAAGGTGGTGGAAGCTTAACAATCCTAGGAACTGCTCTAGTTGAAACGGGATCCAAAATGGATGAGGTTATTTTTGAGGAATTTAAAGGTACCGGAAACATGGAGCTAAGACTTGATAGACAGCTTGCAGACAAGAGAGTGTTTCCTGCGATTGATGTTACTCCTTCAGGTACTAGAGAAGAACAAAGATTGGTTTCTCCAAAAGAACTAGAGTCACTTTGGAGCTTAAGAAGAGTTTTAGTTGGATTAGAAGGTGGAGCAGCTACAGAGTTGTTAATTGATAGGCTTAAAAATTCAAAAAGCAATGATGCATTCTTAAAGGATGTCGCAAAAGCTAAAGTTTAAGGTAAAGTAGAACTATGAAACAAGGTATACATCCAGATTATAGAGAGGTAGTCTTTCAAGACGAAGATGCAGGATTTGCATTTTTAACTCGTTCAACTATCAAAACAAATGAAACTATAGCTTGGGAAGATGGAAATGAGTATCCACTAGTAAAGCTTGAAATTTCTTCAGCTAGCCATCCATTTTTCACAGGTAAGCAAAAATTGGTTGACTCTACTGGTAGAGTAGAAAGATTTAAACAACGTTACGGATCAACGTCTACTAGACAATCTGATAAATCAGCATCTTCTCAAGAAGAAGAATAACTTACTTTTCTTTACTTTCTAATGTCAAATTCTGATATTGCTTATGGTGGACAGGCTGTAATTGGTGGAGTTTTGGTTCAAAGTCCAACAGGTTGGTCATTAGGAATAAGGGATAAAAATAACAATCTTCACAAATATTATGAACCAAGAGTTCAGCTTATTAGAAGAAACAATTTTTGGAGCGCACCCTTAATTCGTGGATTTGCAGCATTAATCGATTCGCTTTATGTCGGTTTCAAAGCAATTACATTATCAGAGAGAATTTACTCAAATTTCGAAGATGAAGAAGAAAGTCTTTTTTCAAAAATTATTACATATTTAGTACTTGGAGTAGTTTTAGGAAGTTTCATAGTCGGCCCAAGATTATTAGTTGAGTACCTATCAGCAACACAGTCCATTACTGGAATCTATGAAGGTTTGCTTAGAGGAGTGATTGTAATTATCTATATATATTTGATCGGCAGAACTAAAGATGCTCAAGAGTTGTTTGAATACCATGGTGCTGAACATATGACTATTGCTTCTTATGAGGATAAAAAATCTTTATTTATCGACGAAGTAAAAAAATACCCAAAAGAACACATACGTTGCGGTACGTCTTTTTTATTTCTAATCGTTTTTGTCAGTCTTTTAACCCTTCCCTTGATACCTAACTTAAATCTTGCTCTTACAGCACTTACTCGCATGCTGCATGTAATCGTGGTGTCTATGATCTCTTATGAAATTTTAAAATTCAATTTCAAAAATAGTAATACACTAATAGCACGTTTTTTTGCTGCCCCAGGAATTTGGACACAAAAAATCACTACAAAAAAACCTGATGATGATCAAATTGAAGTTGCAATATTATCTATGGCAAACTGTATTGAAAATAGTGAAAACATCCAAGGCATTCATCCCATCACACAACAAGCAAATGAGGTAAAAGTTGGATAATTCACTGCACGAGAAATTAATTTCAATTGAGGAGTCATTACCTGAAATAGAAAAACAACTCTCACAAATTGATATTTCAAAAGATCAGCAAACATATGCTGAAATGGCTAAAAAACATAATGATGTAACAACCATTGTAGATTTATTTAACCAATGGAAAAACCTTCAAAATGAAACTGATGATGCCAAAGAATTAATTGAAGTCGAAGAAGATGAAGAAATGATTACAGAGTTTCAAGATCTTATTTCTGAAAATGAAGTAAAGATACCAAAACTTGAACAAAAAATTAAAGTTTCGTTACTGCCTAAAGATCCTTCAGATGAAAAAGATGTTTTGGTAGAAATTAGACCTGGTGCAGGTGGGGAAGAAGCTGCAATTTGGGTTGGTGATTTGTATAAAATGTACACCAGATTTGCGGAGAGAAATTCTTGGAAAGTAGAACCTATTGAAATTACAGATTCAGATATGGGTGGCTACAGCAAGATAATATTTGCTATTAAATCTAAAGGTGTGTACTCAAAACTTAAATTTGAAGCTGGTGCACATAG
>CBFHGZ010000029.1:0-6073 GCA_965655535.1 Candidatus Actinomarina sp. | reverse complement strand
GTACAAAGAGTACCAAAAACAGAATCACAAGGAAGAGTCCATACATCTATTGCCACTGTAGCTGTTCTTCCAGAGGCTGAAGAAGTTGATATAAACATTGATCAAAACGATTTAAAAGTAGATGTTTACAGATCTAGTGGTCCTGGTGGACAAAGTGTTAACACAACTGACTCTGCTGTACGAATAACTCACATTCCTACAGGATTAGTTGTCTCTTGCCAAGATGAAAAATCACAGTTACAAAATAAAGAAAAAGCAATGAGAATTCTGCGTGCGAGATTATTAAAGGCTGAACAAGAAAAAGCTGCTGCTGAGCGTGCAAAAGATAGGAAAGAACAAGTTGGATCAGGGGAGCGATCTGACAAGATTAGAACTTACAACTATAAAGACAACAGAGTTTCTGATCACCGTATTAATTTAACTATTAAAAAATTAGACCAGGTATTAGATGGAGATCTTGATGAATTTGTTGAAGCACTGGTTTCTGACCATGAAGCTTCTCGTTTAGCTAATTTGGAAGATTAATGAATATTCAGAGCATACCTGAACATGAATTAGCACGACTACGAGAAAAAGCTAAAGAAGTTGCTGGTTCACGAGATGACTACAGTTCGTTTTATACAGAACTCTTAACAAGAAGACTAAATGGGGAACCTTTACAATATATTGAAGAGTACATACCGTTCTACTCAATCCAAGTAAATGTCGATAGCAGGGCACTAATACCAAGACCTGAAACAGAATTTCTAATTCAAATTATTAAAGAAAATATCAAAAGTCCAAAAAGATTTTTAGACATAGGCACTGGTTCTGGATGTATAGCTTTAATGTTAAAGAAGTTATTTCCAGAAAGCAGTGTTGAAGCTGTAGATATTTCAGAAGCTGCTCTGGAGTTAGCTGTTGAAAATTCAAACATAAATGGATTAGAGGTAAATTTTTATACTTCTGACCTGTTAACAAATATTGAAAAAACAGATTTTGATTGCATCGTTGCTAATCTTCCATATATTCCTTCAAAACAATTAGAAAAACTTGATAGTGAAGTAATTGACCATGAGCCCCTTCTTGCTTTAGACGGAGGAGAAGATGGTCTCTTATATATTTCAAGGTTAATTGATCAAATAGAGCAAAAAGAAATTACTGACATGATGCTTTTTTTGGAGATTGATGAAACACATGGAAAAGCACTATTAGATAGGTTGAGTAACTGGGCTGAGGTTAGAGTAGAGAAAGATTTGGCTGAGAGAGATAGGTATATAGTTGCAAGAAGATAATATACAAAAGGCTATTGCTTGTATTAAAAATCAAGAAGTAGTTGGGATTCCTACGGAAACAGTTTACGGAATTGGTGTAGATCCTCTTTCTCAAGCAGCTGTTGATAAGATATTTAATTTAAAAGAGAGAGATGAGAATAAACCACTTTCAATACTTGTACATTCATTTCATGACCTCATAAAGTTAAAAATAATTTCAAAAGTTCCTGAAATTGTTGAATTATATTGGCCTGGTCCTTTAACAATAATTGTAGAATCTGAGTTAAATTTTGCTGATGGTGTTGGTACAAAAAATCCAAACAGTATTGGCATAAGGGTTCCAGATAACGAATTGGCATTAGAGCTTTTGAAAAAGACGGGTCCTTTAGCTGTAACGAGTGCAAATATTTCTGGCCAAGAGGATATTACAAATGAGAAAGATGCAGAATCTGTATTTGGAGACAAAATTGGTCATTATTTACAAGGTAGTGCTTTACACGGTAGTGGTTCAACTATTGTTGATTTTAGAGATGAGGAATTTAAAGTAATTCGAGAAGGCCCACTTAAATGGCCACCAAGTTACTGTTAGAATATAACTATGAATCAAAAAGGTGTTTCACAAGAAAATTTGACTGCGGTCGATAACGAGTTAGCTCATTTAATTGAAAATGATCTTAAAAGGCAAAACTCTCATATTCATCTAATAGCATCTGAGAATTTTGCTTCACAAGCTGTAATGGAGGCTTCAGGCTCAGTATTAACAAATAAATATTCTGAAGGCGTTCCTGGTAGAAGGTATTACGAAGGATGTGAGGTCATTGATCAAATAGAGCAGTTAGCTATAGATAGAGCGTGTGAACTTTTTAATGCAGAACATGCAAATGTACAACCTCATTCAGGTGCTTCAGCAAACTTAGCTGCGTATTTAGCACTTTTAGAACCTGGAGATGACGTGCTAGGAATGTCACTAGATCAAGGTGGTCATCTAACCCATGGTTCTCCAGTTAACTTCTCAGGCCAACTGTATAACTTTCATGGATATGGATTAGATAAAGAAACTGAACTTATTGACATGAATGATGTTTATGAGATGGCAATAAAAGTAAAACCAAAACTTTTAGTTGCAGGATACTCTTCATATTCTCAACCACTTGATTTCAAAAAGTTTAGAGAGATAGCAGATGAGGTAGGGGCTTATTTTATGGTTGATGCTGCTCACTTCATCGGACTTGTGGCAGGTAAAGCACTTGAGAATCCAATGGACTATGCAGATATTGTTACAGCAACAACTCACAAAGCATTAAGAGGTCCTAGAGGCGGATTAATTCTCTCAAAAGAAAAATTTGCTAAAGACATAGATAAAAATACTTTCCCAGGTGCACAAGGTGGACCTTTGAATAATCAAATTGCTGCAAAGGCTGTATGTTTTAAAGAAGCTCTTTCAGATGATTTTAAGATGTACGCTCAACAGATTATTAAAAATGCTCAAGCCTTATCAGACAGTTTTTTAAATGAAGGACTTAGGGTAGTGAGTGGTGGTACTAAAAACCATATTGTTTTGGTTGATACCAGAAGCGTGGATGAAGATTTAACTGGTAAAGAAGCCGGAATACTTCTAAATGACATGGGAATTACTTTAAATAGAAATGCAATTCCATTTGATCCACGTTCACCATTCATAACTTCAGGTATAAGAATGGGCACACCAGGTGTTACAACATGTGGAATGAAAGAAGAACAAATGGAAAAAATTGGGTATCTAATATCGTCAATTCTTAAAAATAGAGACAATGAAGATTCTTTGGGTCAGTTGAAAGAAGAAGTTTCAGAACTCGCATATAGTTTTCAACCTTATGGCTAAATCAAAAATCAACTTTGAAGAGTTTGGACCAATAACATCATTCTCTACTTCAATAATTAGTGGACTCCTTGTTGGATTACTAATTCAAAATTTTTTTGGCTATGAGCCCATTCCTGTAGTGATATTTGTACTTATTGGAATTTATGACGGATATAGAAAAATGTGGAAGCTTTCTGAAAGACTTGAAGAAAATGAACGTTGAAATTGAACTTGCTAAAAGGATGCTCCTTAGGTCGATACCTATATATGTAGGAGTTCCAGTTGCTTTTTATTTCAAATCATTTGAATCATTTGTAACTTCTATGGGTTCATCAATAATTGTTGCTGTTGGCTTTTTTCTTGGCGCTTTCCTCATGTCATTTGCTGCAAAAATATCACTTAATTTTTATTATTTTGCTGCATTATTTGGTTATGTTTTTAGATTAATTTTTATTTTTGGGTTTCTCTTATTACTAAAAAGGGTTTATCCTACAGATGATTTGGCAATGTCTCTGACAGTGCCAATTGTTTTTTTGACCATGTTATTTATAGAAATGACTATGGTTATTAAGAGAAAAGACACAGATTTAGATTGGGCAAATGATAACAGCAGCTGAAACTTGTGATTTTATAAATGAAGTAGTTTGTAAACCTGCAAACGTAAAAGACTTATTCGAATTTGCTAACTTTGGAAGTTCTCAAATATCTAGAACAGAAGTTCTTATCTTCTTAGCAGCCTTAATTCCTGTAATCCTTGTATTTTTTGGGCTAAGAAAGAAATCAGTAGTGCCTGGTAAATTACAATCTGTAGTTGAGTCGATCTTTTCTTTCGTGAAGGATGAAATTGCTCTTGGAGTTATAGGCCGTGGTGGTGAAAAGTTTACACCATACTTAATTTCAATATTCTTATTCATTCTTGTAGGAAACTTATTTGAAGTGGCTCCATTAATAAACTTTCCAGTAACTTCCAGAATGGCACTTCCATTGTTTTTAAGTTTGTGCACTTATTTTATCTTTGTCTTTGTAGGCATCAAAGAACAGGGATTTGGATACATTTCTCATTTAGTGTGGCCTCCAGGCGTACCCGTTGCTCTTAAGCCGCTTGTTGGAGTAATTGAGCTTGTTTCAGTTTTATTAGTTAGACCGTTCAGCTTAGCAGTCCGATTATTTGCTAATCTCGTAGCTGGTCACGTTATGTTGAGTCTTTTATTAGCATCAGCATATTTCTTTATTGTCCAACCGGGTGGTGCCGATTACATACTCTCTAAAGCACCTGTAGGCATAGCATGGTTTACTCTCGGATTAGGAATTTATGGTTTCGAATTAATAGTTTCGATTTTGCAGGCATACATTTTTACATTGTTGTCTGCAGTGTATATACAAACGTCTCTGCATCCAGAGCATTAAGCAATAAGGAGGAAAATGGAAGCTGCATATGCGTTAATAGGGTACGGACTTGCTGCAATTGGTCCTGGTGTTGGCATCGGGTTAATTGCTGGTAACGCCGTTCAAGCTATGGCAAGACAACCAGAAGCTGCTGGTATGGTAAGAACAACTATGTTCTTAGGTATAGCCTTTACTGAGGCTCTAGCACTTATTGGATTCGTTCTATTCTTCTTGGTATAGGAGTTAGAAAGTGAACTTAAATTTAGAAACATTTTTAGCAGAAGCTGAAGAATCAGGATCTGGAATAGATCTACTTCTTCCTGCGACATCTGAGCTAGTAGCCGGTGTTGCTGCTTTTGCCATTGTATTTTTCTTTATTTGGAAATGGGCACTACCTGGATTAAATGAAACATTAGAAAAAAGAGCTTCAGAGATTGAAGGTCAGATTAAAGAAGCAGAAGAAACAAAAGCTGATGCTGAAAAATCTAAAGCAGAGTACGACAGTATGGTTGCTAACGCTGATGTTGAGGTTCAAAAAATCATTGATGAGGGTAAAGCTGCTGCTGAAAAAATCAAAGAAGATATGATTGCGGAAGCAAGAAAAGAAGCAGAATCAATTGTTGAAAAAGCAAAATCCGATTCTGAAGCTGAAAAAGAGAGAGTAGCATCTGAGCTAAAAAGTGAAGTTGCTGACCTTTCATTAGAAATTTCTCAAAAAGTTGCATCATCTATGTCTAAAGATGATCAGCAAAAATTAGTAGATAAATTTATCAAGGATTTGGGATAAGTAAAAATGTCAGTAGAGTCATTTTCAAAAGGAATTGTTGAAATAATATCATCATCAGATGATGCGGAGAGAGTAGAGAATGAAATCCTCCAAGTTTTCAAGTCTCTTTCTGGAAGTTCTGAAGCACTAGATGTATTCAGGAATTTCAGTATTCCTGTTGAGAAGAAAATTGAAGCTGTACAGAATTTATTAAATTCTCGAGTGCTTCCAATGACAGTTGACTTAGTGACTTTAACTATTTCTCAAGGCTATGGAGACAATCTTTCAGATATTGAATCTCATGTAGCAAATTTTATTGCAAACAAACGAGGTGCTTCTGTTGCCAAAATTGTGTCTGCAATTGAACTTGATGACAAAACTAAAGACGCACTTCAAGCTGCTATTAAAAGCAAAGTTGGAACTGATGTTGAACTTAGCATTGAAGTAGACCCAGAAGTTTTGGGTGGAATTAGCGTAAGCGTAGGAGAGAGAACATTTGATGGGCTTCTCTCATCTAAATTTTCAGAAATTAAAACTGTATTAGAAGGTAGGTAGAATGAGCGATCTAAATATTGACGCAAAAGCCATTTCAGATTCACTGAAATCAACACTAGGTGACTGGAAAGACTCTGTCAAAGATGACGTAGTAGGCTATGTTGCAGCTATTGCTGATGGTGTTGCAAGAGTAAAAGGACTTGAAAACGTAATGGCATCAGAGCTTCTAGAGTTTCCTGGTGGTTTAGTGGGTGTTGCGCTGAACCTAGAAGAAGACTCCATTGGTGTTGTTTTAATGGGTGATTCCAACCACATTGAAGAAGGTAATCCTGT
>CBFHGZ010000028.1:5282-9876 GCA_965655535.1 Candidatus Actinomarina sp. | reverse complement strand
AATTTTTAGTTGATTGAGACGAGAAATATTTTTCTAATTCTTTTATTGATTTAGCTTTGTTGGTACTTAAACCAAGATCTTTAATTTCTTGAATAGATAGCTTTTGAAAAGAATGTGTTGAAAATTTCTTTTCATTCAAACTAATAAGCATTTTCTTTTTTATTCCAGCTGCTGCTTTAGTTGAGATGAATTGAGAAATTACTATATTTACTAGCTCATTAAATGGATCTTTTTTTTTCGTACTGAAGTTAATGGGACCATTTTGTTGTATTAATTTTGAAATTGGAAGCTTAAGTGAAATTAAATACTCTTCTTCATTACTAAATTTTGTTGCCATTATTAAAGATTGATTTTATTTAGTTTTCTTAGACTTAGAAGTAAATATGATGAAATTAAGATGCCTATTAGATTGAGCCCACTATATCCAATTAATAAATAGCTTATTCCGAGTGAAGTATGTGCAATAAAGCTTCCTGCAAATACATAAGTATCACTCTTTATGTTTAAAGGTGTTGAATATTTTAAAGAAAACTTCGCAATGGCAGAACTTATCGCAACATAGTTAAAGTTCCATCCCAAACCTAATAAATAAAGGCCTATCTTAAGAAAAAAAGGTTCAGAGTTTAAAAAAGTAATAACACAACTTAGTAAAAGAATTGAAGAGCCAGCATATGTAAATTTTTTATATCCATATTTATCTACATAATTGCCAAGAATCGGTGAAAAAAGAAACATTCCAAGTGTGTGGTAACTAATAATAACTCCAACCAACCTGACTGTTTCTCCAATATCTTGAATGTGTAAAGGTGTAGCTGACATTATCACCACCATTGTGAAATGATTGAGGACCAATAAAATTGATAAAAAAGTTCCATCTTTATTATTTGAAATATTATTGGAACTTTGAGTCTCAATTGTCTCTTTTTCTCTTAAGGGATTATTTTTGGAGGTAAAAATAATAATTGAGAGTGACGCAAAGAACATTCCTAATGTCGCAACAACATATCCAATAATTAAATCTGAGGCGAAAATTTTTGCAAAGTAGTCCGAATATTCACCCACAAGGCGAGGTCCAAATATAGATCCAAAAACTGAAAACCATACAGCTAAGGAAAGGGCTGTAGCTTTAAACTTATCTGATGCAACAAATGACGCAGCATATCTTGATTGCAAGGTTGCAGATTGGCCAATACCCAGTACAAACGCACCTACCAACAATAAAGCGAATGAATCAATTAAAAGACTTGTAAATAGAATCACACCGCCAATTGCACCTATTGCAAAAGTTGCACTCAGTGCATGAATTCTTGAATAATTTTTGCTTAACATATAGAACAGTTGAGTACCAAGTGTTGCACCTCCAACACCAATAGCATTTGGAAAACCTACAAATAATGGATTATTTGAAACTTCACGAGCTGCTAGAACCGTAACCGTAATTGCAGCAATAAATCCAATCGAGGAGAATCCAACGGATAAAAGAAGACTTGAAATTTTTTTGATTTCTTTAAGCATGTTCTTTAAGGATACTTATTTAAATCAAGTTAAACATTATTGAATTAATTTATTAATTTGTTAATATAGTAATTGCATTTTGAGAGGTTAACTCCTCAGCAACCTGGAAGGCTATCCAAGGTGCTAAAACGATGCGGCACTCTGCAAAAAATAGCCAAAAGTCAAAATGCATTATTTAATTATGGTATTTGGCAAAAATTTAGAATTATCGTTTGAGTTTTTCCCTCCAAGAAATGAGAGGGAGTTTATAACCTATGAAAACACCGTTCAACAACTTGCACAATTTAACCCTAAGTTCGTTTCTTATACAGATGGTGCTGGATTTTCTAAAAATAGAGAAATAATTGATTCAGTACAAGTTTTAAGGAAATATATGTCTCCGGAAATTGTCGCACACATTACAAGCTGTGACAAAACACAAAATGATGTGGATAAAATCTTAAATAAATATATTGAAAACAAAATTGAGTCATTTTTAATTATTAGAGGGGATTGTCCCAGAGATGATTTTCTAATGGATTTAGAAGATTTTGACGAACTTAATTCAGAATTTGAACATGCTAGTGATTTAATTGAATATCTTTCAAAAAAAGGAATTAAAAATATTGGATTTGGTTGTTTTCCAACTGGACACCCTGAAGATAAAAATCAAGATGAAACTTTGAGGACATTTAATTTAAAAGTGAAATCTGGAGGAAACTTTTCTGCAACTCAATTATTTTTTGATTTTGTTGATTATAAAAAATTTCACGAATTTGCAAATAAAGAAAGTTTAAATGTCCCAATCTATGCTGGAATTATGCCTTTAGTTAGCTATGAACAAGCTAAGAGATTTGCCAAAATATGTGATATTTCTTTACCTGAGAGTTTAAATGATGGATTTGCTGGTTGTAGTTCTTTAGAAGAAGAGCGTGAATTTGGAATTAAATACATTGCTGATTTATGTAATGATTTGATTGACTATGGTGCAGATGGTCTACATTTTTATACTCTAAATAGGTATAAAGCATTTAATGATATTTACGAATTAATTCAAAATAAGGAGTTTTTAAATAAAGGAGAAATAAAAATATGAAAGTTGACATTTCGATTGTAGGCTATCCCAGAGTTGGTAATAAAAGACAATTTAAGTGGGCAGTAGAGAAGTACTGGAGATCTGAAATAAATCTTGAAGAATTGGTTTCAAAATCTGACGAATTAATTTGTAACAATTGGGATATCCAAACAAAAAATCGCATAAACAAAGTAGTTATTGGAGATTTTTCATTTTACGATCAGGTCTTAGATACAGCTACTCACTTAGGTATACCTCAAAAGAGATTTAAATACACAAACCATTCGGATTTAGACTCTTACTTTAAAGCATCCAGAGGAGGGGAGGTAAATGGAAAAAATGAATCTCCTTTAGAAATGACAAAATGGTTTGATACAAATTATCACTACCTAGTTTCAGAAATAGATTGGGATTTAGAATTTAAACCTAATGTTGAAAGGTTTAAACATGAGTTAAACTTAGCTTCCCAAAAAGGTTTTGATGTAATTCCTAAAATTATTGGACCGTCTACATTTTTAACTCTTTGCAAAGAGAATAATTTAGATCAAACTAAAGCAGAAAAACTTTTAAATGCTTATTTGAGTTTGTTTGATCAATTAAAAGATTTAGGTTTAAATGAAATTTTGATCGACGAGGGGTCTCTAGGTGTAGGAAGCCATAGTTTCTCAAAAGATACATTTGATGTATTTAGTAATTTAGTTGAAAAATCTCCATTGGAAATTCACTTGTTTGGTTATTTTGGAAAATATGATGGAATTTTAGATGAAGTACTGAATTCTAAAATTAGCTCTATTCATTTAGATCTTTGCTACGAAGGATTTACAGATGAAGAAATTATTGAGATATCTTCTAAAAAAGAAATTCATCTTGGGGTAATAAATGGAAGAACAATCTGGAAGAGTAATTTAGTCGAAATATTTGAAAGAATTTCAAATCTAAATCTAAATAAATTTAGCATTTCAACATCATGTTCTTTGCTTCACGTTCCATATAGCTTGAAAGAGGAAGATGCTTTAAATTCTGATTTAAAAAATATTCTTTCTTTTGCTGAAGAAAAGCTAAATGAATTATTTTTATTAAAAAATTCATTTGAAAACAATATGAAAAGTGACGAATTAGTTTCATATGAAAAAATTAGAGAAGATTCTGATAAAGCTTTACTCGGAAGAAAAGTTGAAACTGTCCGTGATAGGGTTGATTCTTTAACAGAAGAGTCTTTTGAAAGAAAAACAAATAGAGACGAAAGATTAAAGTTACAATCTATTGAGTTAAATATTCCTACTTTTCCAACGACTACTATTGGTTCATTTCCTCAAACAGGAGACACTAGAACATTAAGAAAACAATTTAAATCTAATGAAATTTCTCAATCAGAATATGAAGATGGAATAAAAGAAATTATTAAAGAAACTGTTGAGATTCAAGAAGAGTTAGGTTTAGATATCTTAGTTCATGGTGAAGCTGAGAGAAATGATATGGTGGAGTATTTTGGTGAACTTCTTGAAGGATTTGCATTCTCTAAATTTGGATGGGTTCAAAGCTATGGAAGCAGATGTGTAAAACCACCAATTATATTTGGAGATGTTCATAGAAAAGACGCCATGACTGTTAGCTGGTCTTCCTTTGCTCAGAGCTTAACTAATAAAAGAATGAAAGGAATGTTAACTGGACCAGTGACTATTCTCCAGTGGAGCTTTTATAGAGATGATATTTCAAAAAAAGAAGTAGCCTACCAGATTGGTTTGGCACTTAGGGATGAAGTTCTTGATCTTGAGAAAAATGGAATAAAGATTATTCAAATTGACGAACCTGCAATTAGAGAGGGACTACCGCTGAATCCAAAATATAAACAAGAGTATTTGGATTGGGCTGTAAATTCATTCAAACTTTCACAAGCTGCCGTTGAGGATTCAACTCAAATTCATTCTCACATGTGCTATTCAGAGTTCGATGAAATTTTAGATGCTATTAATGCACTTGATGTAGATGTATTATCTATTGAAGCTTCAAGAAGCGGAATGGATC
>CBFHGZ010000028.1:0-5185 GCA_965655535.1 Candidatus Actinomarina sp. | reverse complement strand
TTTAGTAAATCCAACACTTAAAGAAAAATACAAAGGTGCTGTTGGTCCTGGTGTATATGATATCCACTCGCCGTTAGTTCTAGAGTATGAAGACGCATTTCAAAGAATTCAGCAATTAGCTAAAAGTTTGGATGTAAAAAATATTTGGATAAATCCTGATTGTGGTTTAAAAACAAGAAATTGGACTGAAGTTAAAGAAAGTTTAACAAATATGATAAATGCAAATAATGCCGTAAAGGAGACAATATAATAATGACAAATTTTAGAACTGCTGAAACTGTTTCGCCTGGACATCCAGATAAAATTGCTGACCTAATTTCAGACCATGTTTTAGCTAGTGCACTTAAAACTGATAAGAAATCAAAAGTTGCAGTTGAAACTTTTCTAACTGGAACAAAAGAAGGTGGACTTGTAGTTGTTGGTGGCGAAATTAGTGATATTGCTGAAATTACTGATAGTAAAGTAAGTGAAATTGTTAAAGATGCATTATCAAAAACTATAAAAACAAGTTTTGAAGATTTCGATCTAGATAATTTAAGTGTCATGAATGTTCTTACTCCTCAATCAGAAGAAATTAGATCAGCTGTTGAAGATGATGAAGACCTAGGTGCAGGTGATCAAGGAATAATGGTAGGTTTTGCATCTGATGAAACAGTTAGTAAATTACCTAAAACTTTTGACTACTCAAGACAAATTCAAAAAGAACTGTGGAATTTACAGCATGCATCAGCACAGCTAGATCTTGACTCCAAAGTACAGGTTACTACCGGAGGAGATGTAGTAAAAGTTGTTGTTTCTACTCAGCATCAAAAAGATATTGATTTAGCAAACTTATTTGAAGAAGTTTCAATTATTGTTTCAGAAATAATAAATGAAGAGTTTAAATTAGACTTGAATCCCTCTGGTTCTTTCGTAAAAGGCGGACCGGCAGGTGATACTGGATTGACTGGTAGGAAAATAGTAGTCGATGCTTATGGTCCTACAGTACCTGTAGGAGGTGGAGCTTTTTCAGGGAAAGATCCAAGTAAGGTAGATAGGTCAGCAGCTTATGCAGCAAGACATCTTGCAAAAAATATTGTCGATCACGGGCTTTCTAAAAAATGTCTTGTTAGAGTTTCGTATGCTATTGGAATAGCAGAACCTTATGAATTAACTGTCGATACATTTGATACGTTAAATGTAGATGAGAACGTTCTTAATGATTTCATTTCCAAATTTGATATGAAACCAGGTTCGATAATTGAAAGGTTAAATCTCCTTGATGTTGATTACACAACAGATACACTATTTTCTCATTTTGGTACTGCAGGTCGTAACTGGGAACAAAAAGAAGATATATAAGTTCGCGAAAAATAGATTAGTAAATATCTTGCATCAAGAGAAAATCTGATGTAAATTTGTTTAATACTATCGGAAAAGAAATCGAAAGATAGAAAAGAAGATAGAACAGAAAATCCCGAAAGGTCGCAAGATCAGTCGGGATTTTTGCTTTTTATAGAGTAAATTAAAAGTATGGAATTATACATAGTAGATGGAACATATGAGTTGTTTCGTGCACACTTTGGATACCCAAGTAGAACTTCTCCTAATGGTCAAGAAGTTGGTGCTTTAAAAGGCTATATTAACCACCTACAATCGTTGCAAAAGAAATACTCTTACCTTGCAGTATGTTTTGACTCTACAGTTGAATCTTTCAGAAATGATTTATATGTAGATTACAAATCAAGCAAGGGAATTGAAGTGGAAGTTCTTAACCAATTCTCATTAACCGAAGAGGTAACTAAATTATTGGGAATTCAGTTAATTGCAACAAAAGAGTTTGAGGCTGATGACGCCATTGCGTCAATCTGTGAAAACTTTAAGAATTCAAAAATAAAAATTGTTATAGGTTCATTAGATAAAGACCTAATGCAGTGTGTTGATGATGAAAAAATTGTAATGTATTCAACGAGGTACAAAAAATTTACAAACGCAGATGGTGTTTACGAAAAGTTTGGGATACATCCATTTCAAATTCCTGATTTTTTAGCGCTAACAGGTGATTCCTCTGACGGGATACCAGGAATAAAAGGAGTTGGACAGGTAACAGCATCAAAATTGCTTTCAGAATTTGAAAATGTTGAGAACATAATTGAAAATTTAGATCAAATTAGATCAAATTACCGAGGTGGTGAAAAATTAGTTGATAATATCTCACAAAACATTAAAGACCTTAAATTATTTAAAACTTTAACAACCTTGAGAAAGGATGTAGATATACCAAAAGAAATTGAAATGTATGAACAACAAAATATTAATGAAAAAAAGCTAGATGAGTTTTCAAAATTACATAATTTAAATATAAACATTGCAAAATAGTGCATTTCATTGCATCGCACTTAGTGAGGGCAAATAATTCATACAAATTCTTCATATTTTACGAAAGTTTTACTACTCTCATATTGTGAAATTTTTAATATCTTTATTAATGTTGTCAGTATTCATTTTGCCAGTTATGGCTTTTGCAGATGACCATGGAGATGTTCCCGTGCCTGCAATCGTTATCGAAGATGCACCTGAACAAGTAGAGGATATTGACTGGACTTATAGATTTTTGATACCAACAACTGTTGCAATTGCAACATTAGTAATTTTGGGGAATGTAGTTCAATACTTTCGTCAAGTTACAAGAAAAAGATACAAGGTTATAGAAAAATAACTTTAATCTTATTTCTATGGACTTAATAAATCAATATTTTAAAGAATATGTTATTCCCGAAAAAAAATATGTTATTGCTTTAAGTGGTGGTGTAGATAGTGCTGTATTAGCTTTATTGGTTTCCAAACAAACAAATAATGTAAGATCAATATTTGTCAATCATAATCAGGTTGATTCGAATAACTTAGAAAAAGCAGCTGAAGCAGTTGCTAATTGTCTTAATCTTCAGCACATTAATATTTCAACAGATTTAGAGATTAGCGCATCTGAAACCAAAATGAGGGAAGAGAGGTACCGTGTATTGTTTGAAAATGTTTCTGAAGATGAAACTTTGTTATTTGGACATCATGGTGATGATAAAATTGAAACATTTTTTATAAACTTGCTAAGAGGTACAAGGCTTAAAGGGCTTTCCTCCATTCCATCAGAATCAAACAATTTAGAAAGACCATTGTTAAATTTTTCTAAAAAGGAAATAATTCTTCTAGCTCAAGAATATGAACTACCTTATTTAGATGATGCAACAAATAATGACAATAAAATTTTGCGTAATTGGTTAAGAAATGATTTGGTTCCGCAAATTAAAGATAAATTTGATGGTGATTTAAACAAAAGAATCTCAAGAATTATTAATGAAATAAACTATATAAAAACTACTAGTAGAGATTTTGAAAAATACATTAAAGTCGCTCCAGGATATATTGAAGTACCAATTACGTTTTTGAATAAAAATAATCCCACTACTGATTATCTCTTAACACAAATTTCATATTTATTTGGCAATACAGGATTAGAACAAAAAGATTTTGAAAAAATATTTTCAGTTATTGAAAATAAAAACAATCTTGATTTTGCTAGTGGTTGGAATATTTCAACACAAGCAGGTTTGTTGCTTTTTATCAATACATCAAACTGGCAAATTTCAAATGAGCTATTTAACTCAATAGGATATTTTAATTTTCAAAAAATTGAAAAAGATAAAAATTTAAATAATTGGAGTATTGAATTGCCTACTAATTTAAGAAATAAGTTGAAGTTTAATCAAATTGAACCTGGTGATAGTATTTTAATTGATGGTATTGATCAAAAGGTTTCTGAGGTTTTTAGATCTTTTGGGGTAAACGAAGTACTCAGAAAAGTTTGGCCAGTCTTAAAATTAGACGACAAAATTATTTGGATTCCTGGAATAAGAAAGTCAGATGATGTAAACAGTTTTGATTCTCATATAGAGAGTTTTATAATTAACACCTCCATAGAAAAGAGTTGTTTTGAAAATATCTAGAGAATTAATATCTCAAAAAGAAATAGAAGATAAAGTAGTTGAGATAGCAAGTCAAATAAATGAAGACTACAAAGACAAAGATTTAATAATTGTGGGAATTCTCAAAGGTGCATTTATTGTTATTAGTGATTTAGCTAAATGTTTAAATATAAATGTTTCATTTGAATTTATGAGTATCAAGTCTTATGAAGGTGCAGAATCAACTGGTCAAATAAAGATTGATAAAGACTTAGATGTTGATATCACAGGAAAGCATATTCTTTTAGTAGAAGATATATATGATACGGGATTGACCTTGTCACATTTAGTAAACCTTTTAAACTCTCGAAATCCTGAAAGTATTGAAATATTTTGTATGTTTAAAAAATCTAAAGAAAATAGTGAACCAGTAGATATTAAATACAGTGGTTTTGAGATTGGTCCTGAGTTTGTTGTAGGTTACGGTTTGGATTTTGATGGAAAATATAGAGAATTGCCTTATCTAGGGGTCCTAGAGTAAAACGGTAAATACTTTTAAACGAAACAGTATTAAATTAATTAACAATGGAAAAAAATAAAAAAAGTACTGAAAAGAACAATAGAAGTTTTTTCTTATATGTTGGATTAGGCCTCTTAATATTTTTTGGTGTTCAACAATACAACTCCACAGTAAATGCACCTGAAAACAGGTCCTTTACAGAATTTAAAAATGAAATTTTATCTAATAATGTCTCTGAAGCAACCATTAAAGAACAATCAAATATGGTTCAGTTTTTGTTGCTTAATGATGAAACAGTTTATCAAACAGAATATCCAGAGGGTTTTGAGGGAGAAGTATTTCAACTCTTAGTAGATCAAGATATTATTTTAAATACTGATACAGAGCCAGCAGGGCTACAAGAATATTTCTTTGCTTTTTTGCCGTGGCTATTTTTAGCTGGATTTATGTTTTATATGTTTTCCCAAGTCAGATCAAATGGAAATCAGGTTATGCAATTTGGTAAATCTAAAGCTAAAGAACTCGATGAGGAAGCACCTAAAGTAACTTTTAAAGATGTAGCTGGAGTTGAAGAAGCAAAAGAAGAGTTAGAAGAAATTAAAGAATTTTTAAAATCCCCAGAAAAATTTAACAAATTAGGTGCAAAAATTCCAAAAGGAGTACTTCTTGTAGGACCTCCTGGAACTGGAAAAACTCTCTTAGCAAAAGCTGTTGCAGGCGAAGCAGG
>CBFHGZ010000027.1:9445-10460 GCA_965655535.1 Candidatus Actinomarina sp. | reverse complement strand
TGCTTATCGCAAGCATCATCGTATCAATTATTGGTTTAAGAATGGGCATTGGTGCTCTAAGTTTATGGAAGCAAGGATATTTGAATAAAGAACTTTCACGATATGAGTATCAAAGAATAGTTTGGAGAAAAGAAGGAAAAACAAACACTCAATTAGCATTACAGGTTGATGCAATCACACAAGGGTTAGCTAATGCAACATTCTTAGCAATACCTATATTTTTATCTGGTTCAAGTAGTTTAAACACTTTAACAATTATTGAATATCTAGGTCTTTTTATGTGCTTAATTTCTATAATTCTTGATTCTCTTGCTGATAGTCAAAAAATAAAATTTTTACGCAAAAAGAAAAAGGAAGGTCTCAAAAATCAAGTTTGTGATGTTGGGTTATGGAAATATAGTCGACATCCGAATTATTTTTTTGAATGGATGATATGGAATGGTGTTATTTTGTATTCGGTACCTTCACTTTTAAATAACCAGACAATATCTGAATTTAATATGTTATTAATTGCTGTATGTTTACTGTATGCATCGAAGCTTATGTATGACACTTTAGTTTACAAAACTGGAGCTGTTCCTTCTGAATACTTTTCTTTGAAAAAAAGACCTGGATATGAAGAGTACAAAGAAAAAACAAGTCAATTTTTTCCACGATTTAAATAAAGTAGAAGATTTATTTGTGGGGAATACAAGACTTGAACTTGTGACCTCTTCCATGTCAAGGAAGCGCTCTGCCAGGCTGAGCTAATTCCCCAGAACTTCAATTGTACAAAGAAAAGAAACTTTTATAAAACGTTTTTATCTTTCCGTTGTATAAATTCTCGTTCCAAATCGTAACAATAATCTTTCAACTAATTCAATTAATAAATTGAGTATCCAAAGACCAAGGTATATCGCTAAAGCAATATGTAAATATAGTGACAATACGTACACAATTCCTGAGTAAACAACAATCCAAGAAATTGTAAATTTAAATGAGTATATAGGTGATTGGAAATTCATTAGAAAGGTGT
>CBFHGZ010000027.1:8201-9435 GCA_965655535.1 Candidatus Actinomarina sp. | reverse complement strand
TTAAAAAGGTGTTTCTGTATATTCTTTAATTAGTGATTCATTATTATTTCGTGGATTATTTACGGCTTTATCAACTTCATAATATCTAACTTTGTTATAGTCATAATTATTAACTCCATCATAAATTTCACCTGAATCAATATCAGAATTCCAAATAGTTAATTCGTCCTCTTTAAGAATTAGGGGTGATCTATTATGAATAACATTTAAGTTACTAGAAGCCTCTCTTGTAATAATGCTCGTTTCGATATCTCCACTGCTTCTTGTCCAAAATAAGCCAGCAGCAAACATAGTTGAATTATTTGAAAAATAATATGGAGTTTTGTTTTCTCCATCACGTTTCCATTCGTACCAACCGGAGATAGGTATTATGCATCTACTATTTTTAAATGCAGATTGAAAGGTTTTCTTTTCCTGTACAGATTCGAAACGAGTATTGAACAGTGGTCTAGAGTTTGCTTGTGATTTTAACCAATCAGGAAAATATCCCCACGTAGTCATAGTTAAGTTATTATTTATAATTGCCGGCACTTTACTTTGAGGCGAAATATTAAAATTTGTGTCAAATTCAAACTCATCAATGTTTGAAACATGTGAAAGTTCATTTTTTGAGATTTCTAAATAGTATCTTCCGCACATACTTATAACTTTAATACATCCAAGCTTATGGTTGAATTTCCTTGGTACGTATCATGCTGATCCTTAAATATAATATGTACATTTTGCTTACCTATAATCTCTATTTCATTCTCTGTTAAAACAAAGTAGGTATCTTTTTCTAAGCAAATGAGCTTATACTTACCTCTGTTTAGTAATTTAACTGTATTTGTTACCCATGAATAAAAGGATTCTCCATAGTGAGGAATAATCAAAGAATTTTCTATTAAACCTAGTCCAGTTCCTTTGATCATCTTCTCCCCCATAATCATTGCTCCAGCACTACAACCTGCAAGAATTCCATTTTCTTTGTCGATTGTTAGGATTAGTTTGTGAAAAGAAGTTTTAACAATTTGGCTATACAAGTAGTTTGGGCTTCCACCAGAAAAATATATAAAGTTTGCTTTCTCAACTTCTTTTAATACTTCGGGAGAGTTCAACGCTTCACTATCTAATGCTTGAAAGTCTTTGTGTCTTACACCAAGTTTTGAAAAATGATCTGTTGCTAAATCACTCCAATATTGAACTCTGCTTGAACTCTCTTGACCTGCAGCTGTTGGGAAGGTAAGAACATATG
>CBFHGZ010000027.1:0-8191 GCA_965655535.1 Candidatus Actinomarina sp. | reverse complement strand
GATCTTTTAACTTATTTAACAACTCAGCGTCAACGTTTCGAATGGAATCTAAATACTCGCCTGAACCGGTTATTGAAATCATAGTTTGGAGGCGACGACCGGAATCGAACCGGTGTACAAGGTTTTGCAGACCTCTGCGTAGCCACTCCGCCACGTCGCCGTTAGAGCGGTAGAAGGGATTCGAACCCTCGACCTTCTCGTTGGCAACGAGACGCTCTAGCCAGCTGAGCTACTACCGCATAGGTTATATATTACTAAAACTAGTGATTAAATAAATTAATTTTTACCTGTTGATCCAAATCCACCAGTAGATCTATCTGATGTGTCATGATCGTCAACTTGTTGAAAATTTATTGTTTGAGTATTAATGGCAACAAGTTGAGCAATTCTCTCATTGCACTCCACAGTGTAGTCCATGTTTGAATAGTTCATTAAAGGTACCATTAACTCTCCTGTATATCCTGGGTCAATTAAACCAGGTGAGTTAATTGGTGCAATTAAATGTTTACTTGATAGTCCTGATCTTGGAAGGACAAAGCCTCCTGTATTATTAGGTAATTCAATTGATATACCAAGGTGCACCATAGTTACAGATTGAGCTTTTAATAAATATTCATTATCAGAAAAAAGATCATAACCAATATCTTTCTCATGTTTTTTAACTGGAACTTTTGCATTTTCATTTAAAAGCTTTATTTTGATATTTATAGTATTGTTCAAAGGTAACCTTTCAATGATGAATATTATAGATATTTTTAACAGAAGAAATAAAACAAATAATAAAATTAAATTACTGGATCTACTTGGTTTTGAGACAGATATAACAATAGAAACATCTACTTATCAACAACAAGATAGTGAAATTACTTTTGAAGAAGAAGTTACGTTCGAAACTTTGGTTGACGTTGAAGCTCCCCAAGTAAAACAACAGCGTTTTGAAGCAACTAATGATGACTTTCTATTTTCAGATAAATTAGACACTACTCCAACAGATACCTTTAATCCTTTGAACATAACACAACAGATTCAAAAAGTTTGGACAGATCTTGAAACAAGAAGAAAATGGTTAAATCCAACACTTATGGCAGCAATATTTATGACTTCAACGTTTTTAGGAATAAATACATACTCAAATTACCAAACCGATCAGGTAATAATAAAAGAAGAAACAAATACTATAACTTCAAATTCAAATAATTTAATTGAATTACTTCCTACACTTATTGAAATATCTACGAATACTTTTTATTCAAAATACGATGTCTCTAATGCAAGTGCTAATTTGCAACAAATTGAATCTTCTTTAATAGAATATAGAACCAATTTATCTACTAGAGACGACATAAATTTTGATGAAGTTAACAATAATTTGAATGATATTTTTCAACTTGTAAATGAACTTGATTTAGTGATTTCATATAGAATACTGAACTCAGAAGTATTAATTTACAACGAACTTCCTACCAAAGAAGAAGATGTAGATATTAATGCAATTACATTAGAGCTATCAAACATAGTAGCTACTAGTAAAGTGAACTATGACCAACTCCCAGACTTAGAGGAGTTCAATAATCATAAAAATTTAGTAAATATTGCCATTTCTACTGCAGAAGACCTCCATGGTAGATACCTAGGTGCATTAAGAAACAATGAATATGATGTTGCCGCCTCAATTGCAACTGCAATTTACTTAAATAAAAATACTGAACTAGATGCTTTTGAGAAATCTTTAAGTGATTATAATGAAAATGCCTTATTAATTTACGATAATTTTTCAGATTTACCATAAGTAAATTCATCAACTTCTTTTTGAAAGTCACTTGCATCAGAAAACTCTTTATAAACAGACGCAAACCTTAAATAAGCTACCTCATTAGCCTCTTTCAGGTGGTTTAGTACTGTTTCACCAATATATTCAGATTTAATTTTGTTTCCTTCAAGTTTTAAATCAGCATGAATATTATCAACTAGATTTTTTAGTTGTTTTTCGCTTAGATCTAAGCCACCAAATGCATTTTCTACCCCTTTAAATAACTTTTCATAATCAAATGGTTGAATATTTCCGTTATTTTTTAAAACTACTTGCTCGATTTCTGCTTTTTCATAAGTAGTGAAACGTATTTCACATGAAGGACATTCTCGACGCCTTCGAATAGATTTACCATCATTGTTTTTCCTTGAGTCAATGACGTTTGTTTCAATCTTTTCACAGTAAGGGCATACCATATGTAGTATAATTTTACTATATACAAAATGTTGTATCAAATGAAATTTAACGTTGTTAAGTATTTTTAGGTATTAATAAAATATCATCAATATTTAATTTAGAATTGCTTATTTTATTTATCATCTTTACTTCGTATAAAAACTTTTCATAGTTCTCTATATTGAGTTTCTTCCCTATTTTCCATAAAGTATCACCCCTTTCAACTTTATATTCAACAAGTTGATCAATTTCAGACTCAACAAATGGTTCTTTTGCAATATCTATCATTAAAAAACTAAAAATATAAACCAGAAATACAAACATTACTTTAACTTTCATAATATAAATATAGAAATGAGATGTGACAAAATTTAAATCGAACATTTGTTCTAATTTGTGTTATAATTATTCTATGAAAAAACAACAGGAAATACTTAATTTCATTAATCAAAAAATTGAAAAAGAAGGATATTCCCCTTCTGTAAGAGAAATAGCGTCAGCTGTAGGGTTAAAATCTACAAGTTCAGTTCAACATCATATCAATAATCTCGTTTCTAAAGGACTGTTAAACAAAAAACCTAATATTTCAAGATCATTTGTAAAGAATTCTCCAATAAATAATGTAAAACTAGTCCCAATAATTGGTGCAATATCAGCTGGTACACCATTAATGGCTGAAGAAAATCACATTGGAACAATTCCAATTCCAGAAGAAAAATTTAATAAAAATTTATTTGCTTTAAGAGTTTCTGGAGATTCTATGATAGATGCAGGCATTTTTAATGGAGATACAGTAGTAATTAATAAAGAAATTGAACCTAAAGATGGTGATATTGGTGCTTTTATGGTTAATGAAAATGAAGCAACAATAAAATTTCTAGATACAATATCTGGAAAAAAATATTTAATACCAGCAAATAAAAATTATGAAAATATTCTTGTCAATGACTTTATACAACCTGTTGGTAAAGTCGTCAGTTTATTTAGAGATATTTAACCTCTCCCTTAAGATATAACTTATCATTTTCAAATTTTAGATTTAAATCTCCACCTGGATACATAACAAAAGAGTTGTTTATAACCTGGTTTGTTGCATATAAGTAATTAAACAAACATAGAGCGCCTGATCCACATGCATCAGTTTCGCCAACCCCTCTTTCAAAAACTCTTGATTTTATATATTTATTATCTATGACTTGATAAATTTCTAAATTAACTCCATTTTGAAAGTGTTCAGAACTTGAAATGATTTTATGAGCATTTGATAAGTCAAAATTATCAACATTTTCTACTTCAACTAAAAAGTGTGGGTTACCAACATTGGATTTGATGCCAGATATATTTTCTATATTTATAAGATTATTATCAAAAGTAGGTAATGGTGCATCTATTTCTACCTCATTTTCAGAAATTGTTGCATCAATATCCCCTACTGGTGTAATTACATTAAAATTTGGTGTTGAAACTAATTCATTATCATAGGCATAATAAGCAGAACATCTCACACCGTTAACACATAATTCCGCTTCAGAGCCATCATTATTGAAATAATGCATTTTTATACATTGATCATCAACAGATTCAACAAAAATTACACCATCTATATCTACATCTGCATCACTAACTAATGCAATTATCTGAATTTCTGATACTGGCCCATCATAAATACCAACCAAAAAATCATTCCCAGTTCCAGACATATAAGCAAAATTACTCATCTATAACTTTCATTATTTCTTCATACACTACTTCAGAATTATCCGTCGTCAACATTTTTAGTTTGGATTCTTTTTTAAACCACGTTATTTGCTTTTTAGCCAGTCTTTTAGTTTTGATATTTATATTTTCTTCATAATCATCTGATAAATTAAGTCCTATAGCTTGTAATACAGTTTTTGATGGGTTTTGTAAATTATCAACTTCATCAAGTAGTCCATTATTTATCATGTAATTAGTTCTCTTTTCAATATTTATTTTATAATCAGGATGATTCCAGAAAACCCCAACGTAATTATCTGGAATGCATAATTCAGGAAATACATATTTTGACTCTTCCAATATAAAATCTTCTATATTTCTTATTAAACGTCTTTTGTTTAACTCAACATTTGGAAGTGGAATTTCGTTAAGTTCGTGAAATAATTTCAACTGATCAAAATTTAACTGCTCTAATTCTGATCGAATTGTAGGATCAGTAGGCTTAAATTCGTATCTGTCAATCATGGCTTTAATGTAAAGACCAGAACCTCCAACGGCTAAAATGTCTTCATTAAAAGACTTTTCAGGAATATTTTGTTCAATTAAATAATTTAAATAATCAACGACGGAAAAATTTTGATCAGGATCAGCAATGTCTATTCCGTAGTACTTAACTTGTGCCTGCATGACTTGAGATGGTTTTGCAGTTAAAATATCCAAACCCTTATAAACAGCCATAGAGTCAACAGAAAGAATAGACATACCTCGTTCGATAGCGATCTTATGTGCAAGATTTGATTTACCTGATGCCGTAATTCCTGTAAGAAAATATATCAATTAATAATTTCAGCTTTCAAATAAAAAGGAGTTGCTTCTTTAATTTCAACATTTATATAATCTCCAATAGCTAGATTATCCTTATCTAGATGTGTAATGTGACCACCATCTATTTTTCCAGTAAATATCTCACTATTCTTTTTTGAAGTTTTCTCGACTAGGACTTTCTGCTTTGTGCCAATAAATCGTTTAAATCTTTTATGGCTAATATCAGTTTGTATTTCTTTTAATCTATTAAACCTATCAGTAATAATTTCTTTTTCTATGAAATCATTTTTCATGTCGTAAGCTCTTGTTCCTGGTCTAGGTGAAAATTGAAACATAAATATAGAGTCAAATTCTGATGACATTAAAACTTCTAATGTGTCTATAAAATCATCCTCTGTTTCACCTGGAAAACCAACAATTACATCTGATGTCAAACTGACGTTATCTACTGTATTTTTTACTAATTCAATTTTTTCAAGAAATTTCTCTTTTGTATAGCCTCTTTGCATTTTAGATAATACTTTACTGCTTCCGCTTTGAAGTGGTACATGAACTTGTTTACATACTTTTTCTAAATCATTAACAGCTTCTAATGTTTCTTTTTTGAAATCTTTAGGGTGAGGTGAAGTAAACCTAATTCTCTCTAAGCCATCAAGTTCATTTAGCTTATAGAGCAATTGAGCAAAATATGGCCTTGCTTTATTATCTATTCTCAAATCTCTACCATAAGAGTTTACATTTTGACCCAATAATGTAATTTCCTTTACTCCACTATCTATCATGGATTTAGCTTCATTAATAATATCTGAAGGCCTTCTGCTAATTTCAGCACCTCTTACAGAAGGAACTATGCAAAATGTACACGAATTGTTACAACCAATTTGAATTGTAAGCCATGCTGAAAACTCAGACTCTCTTATTGAAGGTGCTTCGGTAGGCATTTCATCTATTTCGTCGATTATTTCAGTAACAGGGCCCCAGTCCTCACTCTGATTAAGTAGATTAATAACGTTTGTTAAGTTATGGGTACCCAAAACTACATCTACCCAAGGTGCTTTATCTCTTACCAATGATTTGTCTTTTTGAGCAGCACATCCACCGACTAACAGTTTTCTATTTTCTTTTTTTAGCTTCCACTGTTTTAACTGCCCTAACGTACCGTATAATTTATCATCAGCATTTTCTCGAATAGTACATGTATTAACAAACAATACATCAGCAGCGTCCTCGTCTATTGCTCGAACCATTCCATCTTGTTCAAATAGTCCTGCTATTCTTTCACTGTCATGCTCGTTCATTTGACAGCCAAAGGTTTTAAGGTGATATTTTAAACCAGATCTAGAAGGCTTTGTTATATATTTTTGTTTAATCTCAACAGTTTGTTCCACATTAAGATTATAAAAAGCTTTTTAACTAAATAAACGTGATTTATTTATCTGAAGGTTCTTCTTCTTGTATTTCTTCCTCAGCAACTTCTTCAGATTCAATTAATCCTACTGCCTTATAAACATCGGTTTCAAGCTGTAAAGCGGTATCAGGATTTTCACGAAGAAAGCGTTTTGAATTTTCTTTACCTTGACCAAGTTGTACCTCATCATAAGTAAACCAAGCACCTGCTTTTCGAACTATTCCCTGTTCTACGCCTACATCAAGTAAGCTTCCTTCTCTAGAAATCCCATGACCAAACATTATGTCAAACTCAGCCTCTCTAAATGGTGGAGCAACTTTATTTTTAACAATTTTTGCTCTGACTCTATTACCAATCTGCTCTGGGCCAACTTTAAGTGTTTCAATTCTTCTCACATCTATTCTTACAGAGGAATAGAATTTTAGTGCTCTACCTCCACTTGTAGTCTCAGGCGATCCCCACATAACACCGATTTTTTCTCTTATTTGATTTATAAAAATTACCGTTGTGTTTGTTTTATGCAATGATCCTGTAAGTTTTCTTAATGCTTGAGACATAAGTCGTGCCTGTAATCCAACGTGTGAATCACCCATTTCACCTTCTATCTCAGCTTTTGGCACTAACGCTGCTACGGAATCAATAACAACTAAATCAATTCCACCTGACTGAATAAGCATATCAGCAATTTCAAGTGCTTGTTCGCCTGTATCGGGTTGAGAAACTAGTAGCTCATCAACATCAACACCTAATGCTCTTGCGTAAATTGGATCCAAAGCATGCTCTGCATCAATGAATGCTGCAACTCCTCCAGCTTTCTGAGCTTCAGCAGCAATATGTAATGATAAAGTAGTTTTACCTGAACTCTCAGGTCCATAAATTTCAACAACTCTTCCCCTTGGAATACCACCTATACCTAAAGCAAGATCAATAGATAATGCTCCTGTAGAAATTGCTGGAATTTTTTTAATTTGGTCAGCACCTAGTTTCATTAAAGATCCTTCACCAAATTGCTTTTCAATTTGTGAAAATACTGTGTCTATTTTCTTTGCCCTGTCTTTATCCATTGTTTTCTCCTATCAATTTAGATTAATTAAATACTATTAAAACATCTCTATATGACATATTTTAATCGAACATTTGTTCGAGTCAATTATTTAACAAAATTTATTAAATCCCAAACTATATTGTTTACTGATCTCGCAAGAATATCTTCCCTATTTCCACGTAGTCTGTGCTGAGTATTTTGGGTATTAGTGTTTGAAGTTATTGAAATAAAGATTTCTCCAATTGCATAATTACTTGAAGGAACTGGCCCAGCTTCTCCAAGAATTGTAACTGCGATATCTGTTCCATATTTTTCTAATGACTTTTTGGAGAGTTCTTCAGATAAGACTACCCAATTATCAGAAATTTCAGTATCTAAAAATTCCTCTTTTGCTTTTGTAGTATAAAGCGTGTTTCCAGCAATTAGCACTTTACTAGCACCTGGAAATTTAACCAGTTCTGCAGTGAAACTCCCACCAGTAATACTTTCAACGACTGAAATTGTTAATTTTTTTTCAATTAATGTATTAAAAAGAACATTTGGTGCTGATATGTTTTCAAAAGCAAGTATGTCCTCTGAAAATTCACTTTTAACGTTTTTAATAAAATCACTCAACTCATCGTTAGTAACTGAATTTTTATCGTAACGCAATTTTATAATTCCCTTACTAGCGAGATATGCAAGGTCTAAAGATTCAGGTTTAAATTTATTTATACTTTGAGCTAGTGAAGACTCTGGTTGGTTAAAGAAAGTAATAAACGAATAATCTTTTTCAGATGATATAAATTTATCTTTTAATCTAGGAATAACTTCATCTTTTATTAGTGGAATAAATTCTCTTGGTGGCCCAGGTAAAATAAAAACTAATTTGTTTTGAACTTCTATCAAAATTCCAGGTGCAGTTCCCATTGTATTATTTAATTTTGTTGCACTATTTGGAATTTCTGCCTGTTTAATATTTGTTTCTGGCATTGATAAGCCTCTAGACTCCCAACGTGATTTCATCCAT
>CBFHGZ010000026.1:8416-10501 GCA_965655535.1 Candidatus Actinomarina sp. | reverse complement strand
ATTCTCAATATTGCATCAGATTATATTTCAAGAAAGTACAGGAAAGAATATGAGTAATATATTAACTGGAAGAAAAACCGAAAACTCAATTAAAGAAAGTTTGTTTCTTTTTCTCTTATACCTGTGTGTAGTTATCGCAATATTAACTTTGATGACTTTGATCTTTGATGTATTGTCTACTGGTTTAAATAGATTAACAGATGATTATGAAATCGGGTTAATTAATAAAATTCAGATAGAAAATCCGAGAGATTTTTTAACTACTTTGGATTCAAGAGATCCACTTAAAGCAGGGATAGGTCCTGCTTTTGTAGGAACTATATGGTTGATGATTATTGTAATAACTGCAACTTTTCCATTTGGTGCTGGTGCAGCTATTTATTTACAAGAATTTGCGCCGAAAAATAGATTAACTAGATTTATAGAACTTAACTTGACTAACTTAGCTGGTGTACCATCAGTAATTTATGGACTTTTGGGTCTAGCTGTTTTTGTTAGGCTAGCTGGATTTGGTAGATCTGTACTATCTGGAGGATTGACTTTGACTTTGCTTATATTACCAGTTGTTATTGTTGCATCTAGAGAAGCTCTTAAAGCTGTTCCTGATACCATAAGACAAGGTGCTCTTGCCCTTGGAGCAACTAAATTTCAGGCTGTTTTTAGACAAGTTGTTCCTTCAGCAATTCCAGGGATGGTTACAGGAATGGTGCTTGGGTTATCAAGGGCTATTGGAGAAACAGCCCCACTAATTTTTATGGGTGCTTTAACTTACGTAAATTACTTTCCCGACAACCCCTTAAGTGGATTTACCGCTATTCCAATTCAAGTTTATAACTGGATTGGATATCCACAAGAAGAATGGAAGAACACAGCTTCAGCTGGAATAATATTACTTTTAGGTTTGTTGCTTACAATGAATTCATTGGCTCTATACATTCGAAATAGATTTGAAAAAGATTTATAAATTTGGAGGTTAAAATTGAAAAAAGAAATGGAAATCAATATGGAAAATAAAGAAACTACAAATGTTGAAAAAGTCTTTGAAGTCAAAGACGTTTCTGTTAATTATGGAGAATTTACAGCTATTGAAAATGTCAATATGGACATTTTTAAAAATAAAATTACCGCATTTATAGGTCCTTCAGGTTGTGGAAAAAGTACATTAATAAGATCTTTTAATAGAATGAATGATCTTATTCAAGGTGCAAAAGTTTATGGAACAATTAATTATCAAGGGGTTGACTTGTATGATAGCAACGTTGATCCTGTCCAAGTTAGAAGAAGAATAGGAATGGTTTTTCAAAAACCAAATCCTTTCCCAAAAACAATTAAAGAAAATATTACATTTGGTTTAAAAGTAAACAACATGATAGATAATTTGGATGACAGAGTTGAAAAAGCATTAACTCAAGCAGCTTTATGGGACGAAGTGAAAGATGACTTGGATAAGAATGCACTTGAGCTTTCTGGAGGACAGCAACAAAGACTTTGTATTGCAAGAACTATTGCTGTTGAGCCGGATACGATATTAATGGACGAACCATGTTCTGCTTTAGACCCTGTAGCAACAAAACGAATTGAAGATTTAATGCAATCTCTTGTAAAAGATTTTTCTATATTGATAGTTACCCATAATATGCAACAAGCTTCAAGAGCATCTGATTTTTGTGCATTTTTTACAACAAAAACATCAGAAGACGGTAAGTCTAGAACAGGTGAGCTTGTAGAGTTCACAGATACCAACACAATGTTTACGAACCCAACCAAAAGTCTTACTGAAGAATACATAAGTGGAAGGTTTGGATAATGTTAGAGGAAAAAATTCAAGCACTAGAAACCGATTTATATTTAATGGCTAAAGTCGTTACAGAAGCTTTAGTTGATGGTGTTAGAGCGCTAGAAGACAGAGACATTAATAGAGCTATCCGAGCTATTGAGCAAGATGATGAAATTGATGAATTATATTTAAAAATAGATCGTGATTGGTTTGAACTAATGGCTACAACTCAACCAGTTGCTAGCGATTTGAGAATGGCAACGAGCATTCTTCAAGCAAGTTTACATCTTGAAAGATTAGGAGATTTA
>CBFHGZ010000026.1:1391-8318 GCA_965655535.1 Candidatus Actinomarina sp. | reverse complement strand
GGCAGTATTCTTAGGAAAGACAACTCAGGAAATATTCGAATTACCAGTACCAGAATCTATACATCAAACGATTATTGAAATGGGAGATATGGTTATTGATATGACATCATCAGCTATAGAGAGTCTTAAAAATAGAGATGAAAAATTAGCAAAGTCAACGGCAAAATTGGATAAAGACATTAATAAATTATATAACAAAATGCTTGAAGTAATGCCTACTATTGCTGGTAATGAAGATTTGTATGCTGGTTTATTTAGACTAGTTTCTTGCTTGAGAACTCTTGAACGCGGTGGTGATCATGCAGTAGATATTTGTGAATTAACAAATTTTTTAGTAACTGGTGAATTTGAAGAATTTTAAATGGCCAAAAAAATATTACTAGTTGAAGACGAACATAGTATTGCTGAATCAATAATTTACAATTTAAAATCAGAAGGATTTTCAGTTGTTCATGTTGACGAAGGACCAATTGCATTAGAAATTTTTAATGAAGAAAAATTTGATTTAATTATTTTAGATTTGATGCTTCCAGAAATATCTGGATTAGATATTTGTAGATCTATTAGAAAAAATTCGAATGTACCAATAATAATGGTTACTGCTAAAGATAGTGAAGCAGACAGGGTTGCTGGTCTTGAAATTGGTGCAGATGATTATGTCACCAAGCCTTTTTCAGTAAGAGAACTGTTAAGTAGAGTAAGAGCAGTTTTAAGGAGAACTGATTATCAAGAAAATGTAAAACAAAACTTTCTTAAAGTGGGGGATATAGAAATAGATATTGGTAGATACGAAGCTAAGGTTAGTGGGAAATCTATTGAATTAACACCTAGGGAGTTTGAGTTGTTGTATGCTCTTTGTGAAAATAGCGGTAATTTAATGTCTCGTGAAGAGATATTTGATGAAATTTGGGGGTATTCATTTATCGGAAATACTAAAACTTTAGATGTTCATATCCAAAGAATTAGAGAAAAGATAGAAAAAAATCCAAAAAAACCTAAAAAATTAGTTACAGTGCGAGGTGTTGGTTATAAACTAGTTTCCGATGGAAAATAGTAATCAAATAGATAGGCTTAAGCAAGAGTTTATTGCAAATGCATCTCACGAATTAAAAACTCCCGTTACCTCTATTCAACTAGCAGTAGAAACTGCATTAAATGCATTAGAAGCAAAAAAATATGACGATGCTCAGTTATTCTTGAACCAAATCTTAAAAGACAGTGAGAGAATGACCCTACTTTTATCTGACTTACTTGATTTATCTCAACTTGAGTCAAATGAACCTTCAAAAGAATTTATTGAATTAAGTTCTATCATCCAATCAGAAGTAAGTTATTTATCAAAAAAGAACCTAAACAGAGTATTCATTGAGTCTGAAGAAATTTACATGTATATCGATCCTGATGATTTTGCATTAATTGTTAGAAACCTTCTTAGGAATGCTTGTAGTTATTCAGAAAAAGACACAAAGGTAAAGATAAGATTGTATAAAAATAAAGAAGATGTTGTGTTAGTTGTAAAAGATAAAGGAAGAGGAATCTCTGTATCAGATCAAGAAAGGATTTTTGAAAGGTTTTATAGAGTTGACAAAGGTCGCTCAAGAAACTTAGGTGGAACTGGTATAGGTCTTTCCCTTGTTAAACATGCTGTAGATAGAAATAAAGGAAATATAAACATAAAAAGTCAATTAGGCGAAGGATCTACTTTTACAGTAATTTTTAAACTTGAAGATGAATGAATATTTATTAGATAGAGAGTTGTCTTGGTTAAGTTTTAATGAGAGAGTTCTCGAATTATCTCAAGAAAAGAAGTTAAAGATAAAAGACAAACTTAGTTTGTTTGCAATTACTCATTCAAATTTAGATGAATTTTTTCAAATTAGAGTTTCTGGAATTTTAGATGAAATTTACCTTCAAAACAAAAATGGTTTAAACAATGATGAAAAAATTGCTTATTTCAAAAGTATTTTCGAAAAAGCAGCTGACTTGATGAAGAGAAGAAACGCTATTTGGAAAAATAACTTTCTTAGCGAGTTACACGATTCATCATTAGAAATTTTAAATTTGGATGATTTGAATAAGTCTGAAATTTCAAGGTTAGAGGATTATTTTGTTCATAATGTAATGCCAATTTTAACTCCTCTTGCTTCTGATCAAACACATCCCTTCCCGTATATATCTGATTTATCACTTTCAGTTGGAGTTTTTATACATTCTAAAAATATGTTACAAAAAGATTTTGTAAGAATAAAAGTTCCTACAAGCTTAGGACCATTTTGCAATGTAAATAAGTCTCAAGTTGTATGGATGCACGAGTTAATTATTTACTTTATAGACATCATGTTTAAACCATATAAAGTTTCTGAGAAGTTTTGGTTTAGGATTACAAGAGATGCTGATCTCGAATTTAGAGAAAGTCTTAAAAAAGATTTTCTAGATGTTATTCAAGAAAGTTTAGAATCAAGAAGATTAGGTAGAGTTGTAAGGATTGAGATAGACGAGAAAGTATCTATCGAAGCTAAGAAATATCTAATGAGCAATCTTGAATTAGATTTTGATTTATTTATTAATCTTGAAAAACCAATCACTAGTTTTCAAATTAATGGAATTGGTAAGCTTTCAAATCAAGAATCTAGTTGGTCGAATTTCAATGATAAATTTTCATTTGAAGACGATGTTTTTACTTCTATAAAAAAAAGTGATATATTAGTGCATCATCCATACCAGTCATTCAATGACAGTGTAATTCAATTTCTTAGACAATCATGTTTTGACCCTAAAGTTAGAACCATTAAAATGACTCAATATCGCACTGGGCAATCTGGAGAAAGTGATGTGATAACATCGTTACTAGCAAGCGCAGCTAGAGGTGGAAAACAAGTTGCAGCACAAATTGAATTGAGAGCTCGATTTGACGAAGAGAAGAATATTGAAAATGCACGATTTTTAGAAGAATCAGGTGTTCATGTTTCCTATGGCGATCCAAGGTATAAAGCCCATGTAAAGATGATATTAGTTGTAAGGGAAGAGGGAGATTCACTTGTTTCATACATGCACTTTGGGACTGGAAATTACAACTATCTAACTTCTCAAGGGTATGAAGATATTGGTTTATTTACTGCAAATCAACAATTAGGTTTAGATTGTCAGCTCATTTTTAATTCATTAACTGCTTATGCTGACAGAAGAAAAGCTACAAACATTCTTGTAGCACCAGAAACTTTACAAAACTCAATATTGGAATTGATTGAAGAACAAACCTTGCTTGGTGCAAAGGGTTATATATTTTTAAAGATTAATAATTTAACAGATCCTTTCATTATCGATTCTTTACAAAAAGCTGCAAGTTATGGTGTAAATATTAATTTAATAATTAGGGGGATATGTTCTCTTAAAGCGGAATCAAATATAAGAATTATTTCCGTATTGGGTGAATTTTTAGAACATTCAAGAATCTATATGTTTGGACAAAACAAAAATTCAAAAATTTATATTGGATCTGCAGATATGATGCAAAGAAACTTAAGACATAGAATAGAAATCTTGGTACCAATCTTAGATGCTACAATTAAAGATTATTTGATTAAATTGACAAAGATGTATTTAAAATCAGATTCAAATACATGGGAAATGGATAATACAGGTAATTGGAATAATTTGAATGGTAAATATTCAATACAAGAAAAATTAAAAAACTAAAAATGGCTGTTCAAAATATAATCTATATAAGACATGCACATGCTGGTAAAAGAGACTCATGGCTATTTGATGATTATAAAAGACCTCTCAGTGCAAAAGGCAATATACAAGCAAATAGATTTGCTGCAAAATTTAAAAAAGTAAATGATGTAGCACCTATAATGATCTTTTCTTCACCAAGATTACGATGCATTACAACTGTGGGTGTTTTAAGTCTTAACACATCTCAACAAATTAATGAACTTTCTGATTTGGATGAGGGAAGTGATTTTAAAAAATCATTAAAGTTTGCCTTACGTCAAAACTGTAAGACTGTTGTTTTGTCTACACATGGCGATATTATGTATAATTTATCAAAGTATTTGGTTAAAAATAAATTATCTAAAGTTAAAAGTTTTGAGATAGAAAAAAGTGGATATTGGTGGCTTTCGATAGAAAATGGAAAAATTAAGTCCGCTAAAAGATATAAATCATAAAGTGAGTAAGTATTAATCTCGTAGGAATTATTGATATAGGTGGCAATTCTGCACGAACTGCTGTTTTTAATAATAAAGTTGATTTAATACAAACAAGTAAAATTTGGCCCTTACTAGGTAGGGAAGTCACAAACTTTGGAGAAATAAGACCACTTAAGATCAACAAACTAATAAATAAATTACAAAAAAATATTGAAAAACATCAACAAAATTTTGATAAAAAAATTTATTGGTTTGTTATAGGAACTAGTCCATTTAGAAGATCATCAAATGGTGTCGAAGTTTTTAGTGATCTTATTAATAATCTGAAAGTAGAAGGAAAAATACTATCAAGTCATGAGGAGGGTAAGTACTCATACAAAGGAGTGCAAAAAATTTATCAAAAAAGGAATATGCTTGTAGTTGATTTTGGAGGTGGAAGTACCGAGATTACAAAGCATGAAGATGATTTTCTAGTTGAAAGTATTGATTTTGGAACTTCAGATATAAGAAATATAATAGGAAGTCAACCTGTTAGTAAGAAAAAAATTAAATCATCTTCAGATTTTATAAAATACAAACTTAACAATTCAAATTTATTAAAGAATACTGAAGAAGTTGTATTTTGTGGAGGAACTGCAAGAAATTATTTTCAACTCATAAACAACGGAGAAGCTCTTGATAGATCAACCATTTCAAAGCAAAAATCGTCAATATTAGAAGAAACTATAAATGAATTATCAAAGTCAAAAATTAAAAAACTAAAGAGATTAGATTTTATTAATCCATATAGAGCAGAAGTTTTGTTACCTGGTTTACTCATCATGAATGCTCTGCTTCAAAACTTTGGATACAGTTCTTTTAAATTGTCACCAGTTGGACTTAGAGAGGGTTTTGCTGAGAGTTTAATTTAAATTTACTTAATAAACTCTTACTTTTTACTTAACAATTTATTTCTATGATATCTTTCAGTAATGAATGAAAAAGAATTTTTAATTTCTCTAACTAATGAAATCAAAGATTATGCACTTGACGGTTTTTATAAAGATTTCAATATAAGAACCAAACAAGATGGATCTATAGTTACTGATATTGATTTAATGGTTGAAAAGAAGATATTTAAAATAATTAGCAAGTTTTTTCCAGAAGATTCATTTTTAGGCGAAGAAACAGGATTTCATAGGGGTAAAAATTCTACAATGTGGGTAGTCGACCCTATAGATGGAACAAGGGCTTTTTCTCAACATCGTTCAGAATGGGGAGTTCTAATAGCTCGTAGTGTAGAAGGGGTCGTAAAAACTGGCATTGTAGTTTGTCCTGTTCAAGATATATTTACGGTAGTTCATAATAATGAACTGGTATACACAAGTTTTGATTATAAAAATTTGAACAAAAATATCTCAGATAAAATTTCAATATTAATTGAGGATAATTTTGATACTTCTAATGTGAATCAGCAAAATTTTAGTATTTTACAAAGTAAGAATCAGTTTTGTAAAGATGTTATTTCAATTGGTTTTTCAGATTTTGATGCAATTATTACTTATGCACCTTTTCCACATGATCGTTTAGCATATGAACCAATTGTTAACTATATGGATGGTGCTATATCAAAAATCAATGGAACAATTGTTAATCCTATGGAGGAAGATATTTTTGTTTTAATAACAAAAAATAAAGAAGTAAAAAAACAAATTGTAAATGGGCTATTTAACATAACACGATTAACTGGATAATATTTTAATGTGTCACAAAATTACAACCTACTACTTGATGTAGATTCCTATAAAGCTTCTCATTATTTACAATACCCAAAATCAACTCGATTTTTAAATGCGTATATTGAACCTAGGGATCTAAACAATCATGAAGTAGTTTTTTTTGGCTTACAAGCATTTATTAAAAATTACCTGCTTAAGCCAATTACTCACAGTGATATAGTAGAAGCAGAAAGCTTTTTTTTACCCCATATTGGGACTTTCAATAAAGTAGGTTGGAGTGAAATATTAGATAAATATAACGGATATCTTCCAATAGAAATTCAAGCAATTGCTGAAGGCTCAGTTGTTAACAAGAGTATACCTTTAGTTCAGATAACAAATACTGACCCTCAATTTCCATGGTTAGTAACTTATTTAGAGACGGCTCTTTTAAGAGCTATTTGGTACCCTTCATCTGTGGCAACCATATCTAGAGAAGCAAAAAAAATTATTCTTAGATTCCTTAATAAAACTTCTGATAATCCCGAGGAGGAAATTGGATTTAAATTGCATGATTTTGGTGCAAGAGGTGTATCCAGTTATGAATCATCAAGAATAGGTGGAGCAGCACATCTTTTAAATTTTTTGGGATCAGATACAGTGGAAGGTGCGCTGTTTCTTAAAGATTTTTATCATGCTGATATGCCTTCTTTATCTATTCCTGCTTCAGAACATTCTACGATTATTTCTTGGGGAGAAAGTGATGAAAAAAACGCTCACGAAAATATCATGCAGACATTTCTCACTGAGGAAAAGACAGTTGCATCAGTAATTGATTCTTACGATTTATTTGAAACAGCTGAAAAAATAATCTCTACAGATCTAAAAAATATAATTGAGAATTCAAAAGGTACATTTGTAGCTAGACCTGATTCAGGTATTTTACCTGATACTGTAATTGAATTAATTCAATTATTAATGAAGGAAGAAAATTTTGGATTTTATATTAATTCAAAAGGATACAAAGTTTTACCTGATTGTATACGTGTCATACAAGGTGATGGTGTAGATTTAAA
>CBFHGZ010000026.1:0-1292 GCA_965655535.1 Candidatus Actinomarina sp. | reverse complement strand
ATTTTATATTAATTCAAAAGGATACAAAGTTTTACCTGATTGTATACGTGTCATACAAGGTGATGGTGTAGATTTAACAAGCATAGAACTTATTCTAAAAAAAATGGAGGAGCAAAAATTATCAGCATCTAATATTGCCTTTGGAATGGGCGGAGGATTGCTGCAAAAAGTTAATAGAGATACTTATTCATTTGCTATGAAGCTATCTGCAATAAAACAAGATGGTGAAAATTGGATTCCAACATATAAAAATCCTAAAAATGATACTTCAAAAGCTTCAAAAAAAGGTTATTTTTATGTCTACAAAGACGAAGAGCTTTACTATTCAATCACAAATATCGAAGATAAAGAAAACCTTTTAAAGACTATTTACAGGAATGGGAAGCTTGTAAAAGAATTTCATTTAGATGAAATTAAAAAAGCAGTAGAGGTTAATTAACGTCCCAGGTACCAAGAGAACGAATAAGTTTGTCTAAATCACCTTCACCTTTTTGCTCTTTTGCATTATTAATTTGCTGATGAACTTCTTCGGTAAATGATTCTCGCTGTACTTTTCTAAAAACTCCCAGGGGAGTTGGGCCGTATGGTCCGTGTGATAGTCTTGACAAAGTAAAAGCTATTGATGGATTCTCTTCATAAATGTTATGCACGTAGATTTCTGACTCATCGACGTCTTTAGTGTCAACTATTTGGGCAATTCCATTTCTAATAACTACTGCCTTGTGGTCATCGGTACCAAAGACAACCTTTTCACCATGTACTAAATTAATTCTATTGGCAACTTTTGTCTCTTTATTGGTCAATTGCTCAAAAGCCTTGTCATTAAAGACATTACAGTTTTGGTAAATCTCAATAAAGGCTGAACCGTTATGGTTTTTAGCTTCTTCTAAGATATTTGCTGTTAAATCTCTATCCATATCAATAGATCGAGCAACAAAGGTTGCTTCAGCACCTAGTGCTACGCTCATTGGGTTTAAAGGCATCTCAACAGAACCAAAAGGTGAAGACTTAGTTTTTTTACCTTCTTCACTAGTTGGGGAGTACTGTCCTTTAGTTAAACCGTAGATTTGGTTGTTGAACATTAAAATTTTGATATTGACATTTTTTCTTAATGCATGAATTAAGTGATTGCCACCTATGGATAATGCGTCTCCATCACCTGACACTACCCACACTGATAAGTCTGGATTTGAAACAGAAACACCTGTAGCTACAGCTGGAGCTCTACCGTGAATTGAGTGAACGCCGTAAGTATTCATATAGTAAGGAAAACGAGCTGCACAACCAATGCC
>CBFHGZ010000025.1:2633-10818 GCA_965655535.1 Candidatus Actinomarina sp. | reverse complement strand
TTAGTATGGCTAGAAGTTTAAGAAAAGGACCATTTGTAGACGAGCACTTGCTCAAAAAAGTTGAAGAAGCACAGAATGCAGGAAATAAAGGTGTCATTAAGACTTGGAGTAGGAGATCTACAATTGTCCCTGAGATGGTTGGTTTAACAATTGCAGTACACAATGGTAGACAGCATTTACCGGTTTTCGTCACAGAGGCAATGGTGGGGCATAAATTAGGAGAGTTTTCTCCAACAAGAACATTTAAAGGACATCCAGGACAAAACTAATGGAAAACACAACTGTAAAAGCTCAAGGAAAATACATAAGGCAATCTCCATATAAGATGAGGCTTGTTTTGAATTTGATTAGAGGACTCCAGGTACAAGATGCTCTTAATGTTTTAACTTTTACTAAGAGAAAAGCCTCTGTTGAAATTAAGCAAGTTTTAGAAAGCGCTATCGCAAATGCAGAAGCTAACTATAATTTAAATGCTTCAGAACTCTTTGTCTCTAAAGCAATTGCAGATGAGGGTCCAACCTTAAAAAGGTTTAGACCAAGAGCAAGAGGAAGAGCTGGAAGAATTAACAAAAGAACTTCTCATTTGTTAATTGAATTAGAAAGAATTGAAGAATAATGGGTCAGAAAACACATCCATACGCATTTAGAATCGGAATCGTCAATGACTGGAAGTCACGATGGTTTAATGGAAAAGATTACAAAGATTTAGTAAACCAAGATTATCAAATAAGAAATTTTCTTGGAAAACAACTTCCAAAAGCAGCAGTTTCAAGAATTGATATTGAAAGAAGAGATAAAGGCGGAACATTAACTGTAGATATCCATACAGCTCGCCCAGGTGTTGTTATTGGTAGAAAAGGTGTAGAGGCTGATAGGCTCAGAAAAGGAATTGAAAAACTCTCTAAACAACCAGTAAAGCTAAATATTATCGAGATACGAGAAGCTGAACTTGATGCACAACTTCTTGCAAGAGGAATTGCTGATCAATTAGAGAACAGAGTTGCTTTCAGAAGAGCAATGAAAAGAGCAGTAACAGCTGCACTTAAAGCAGGTGCAGAAGGAGTTCGAGTCGAATGCTCTGGAAGATTGGGTGGAGCAGAAATGGGCCGAAGAGAATGGTATAGAGAAGGCAGAGTTCCTCTTCATACTTTAAGAGCAGATATTGATTTTGGTAGAGCAGCTGCTCATACAACTGTTGGCGCGATTGGTGTGAAAGTATGGGTTTATAAGGGTGATGTTGTTGGTTCAAACAAGTTGAGGCAGGACAAAATTTCTGCAGAAGCTAATTTAGCTAGTGGAGGCCCTGCAGCAGGAAGAGTTAAATCTGTTAAATCTAGAGCTGAAGCTGCTGTTGGTGAGAAAAAAGAACCTAAAATTCTCGAAGCTGGTGGAGGAAAAAAATCTAATGAAGAGCCATCCTCCCCAGGAATAGTCGAAGCTGGTGGAGGCAAAAAAATAACTAAAGAAGTTGCTCAAGCCGAGTTCGAAGAAGAAAAATCAATTTTGGAAGAAGAATAAATATGTTGATGCCTAAAAAAACAAAATTTAGAAAAGCCTTTCGTGGTAGAAGAAAAGGTAATTCAAAAGGTGGTAACACTGTTAATTTTGGTGATTTTGGTATTCAAGCTGTTGAAACTTCATATGTAACTGCTCGACAAATCGAAGCTGCCAGAATAACAATCACTAGAACTATGAAACGTGGTGGTAAAGTTTGGATTAACATTTTCCCACATAAGCCTATAACAAAAAAGCCAGCAGAAGTAAGAATGGGATCTGGTAAAGGCAATGTTGAATATTATGTAGCAGTCGTAAAACCAGGAAGAATACTCTTTGAAGTATCTGGAGTTTCGGAAGATATTGCTAGAGAAGCAATGAGAAAAGCTGGTCACAAACTTCCTATGAAAACAAAATTTGTTGCGAGGGACAGCGTATGAGCGTAAAAGATTTAAGAGAGCTATCAGTTCAGGAATTAGAAAATAAAATCATTGATTTGAAGAAAGAATTAATGGATTCAAGATTTTCTTTAGCTACAAGTCAACTTGAAGATACATCTGTATTTAGAAAAATAAAAAAAGAAATAGCACAAGCTAATACAGTTTTAACAGAAAAAAATAATACTTTAAAGAATGAGGAATCGTAATGAGTGAAGAAAATAGAACATCCAGAAAAGTAAGAACTGGAATTGTAGTTTCGGATGCAAGAGAAAAAACTGTCACAGTTGCAATAGAGCTTCAGTTTCCTCATCCAAAATATAAAAAAATTGTTAAAAAAACCAGAAAGCTTCATGCACACGATGAGTCATTTGAAGCAAAGGTTGGAGACACTGTCAAAATTATGGAAACTAAGCCACAATCTAAAACTAAAAGGTGGAGAGTTACAGAAGTAGTGGAGCGTGCAAGATGATTCAAAAAGAATCAAGACTTAAAGTTGCTGACAATTCTGGTGCAAAAGAAGTTTTGTGTATAAAAGTAAAAGGAAGTTCTCGTATTAGATATGCAGGTTTAGGTGACACATTTGTCGCAACAGTAAAAGATGCTATTCCTGGTGGCCAAATTAAGAAAGGTGACATAGTTCAAGCTGTAGTAGTGAGAACAAAAAAAGAGACAAGAAGAAAAGACGGCACATACATAAGATTTGATGAAAACGCATGCGTAATAATTAACGAACAAGAGCAGCCAAGAGGAACTAGAATTTTTGGTCCTGTAGGTAGAGAATTAAGAGAAAAAAGATTCATGAGAATTGTTTCTTTAGCTCCAGAGGTATTGTAATGAAGATTCAAAAAGGTGATATGGTCAAAGTAATTTCAGGGAAAGATGCTGGTAAAGAAGGAAAAGTCTTACAAGCATTTCCTAAGAAAAATACAGTTCTTGTTGAAGGTGTAAATGTTTCTAAAAAACATCAAAAACCACAAGGTCAAACAATGCAAGGTGGTGTAATTGACAAGAGCATGCCAATAAATGTATCGAATGTAGCTCTTGTAGTTAAGAAAAAAGCAGGAAGGGTTGCTTATAAATTTGATAAAAATGGTAAAAAGTTTCGAGTTTTAGCTCAAACAGGAGATGAAGTATGATTCCTAGGTTAAAAGAAAAATTTAATTCAGAACTCAAAACTAAAGTTATGAGTGATCTTAACTTACAAAATGTAAGTCAAATTCCAACGTTAGAAAAAATTGTCATCAATATTGGAGATGGTAAAGCAGCCACAGATGGTAGAGCATTGGAGTCAATGACAGATGAGTTAACTGCAATTGCTGGTCAGAAGCCTGTTATTAGAAGAGCTAAAAAGTCAATCGCTGGTTTTAAAATTCGTGAAGGAATGCCAATAGGTGTTTCTGTTACTTTACGAGGGGATAGAATGTGGGAATTTTACGACAGGTTTGTTCAAGTGGTAGTTCCTAGAATTCGTGACTTTAGAGGGTTTAACAAGAAGTCATTTGATGGAAATGGAAACTATACTCTTGGACTAACCGAGCAATTAGTTTTTCCAGAAGTTGAGTACGACAAAGTTAGAGATATTAGAGGTATGAATATTACAATTTGTACTTCTGCTACCGATAACAACCAAGGATATGTATTATTACAATCGCTAGGATTTCCGTTTAGGGAGAATTAATATGGCAAAAACAAGCAAAATAGTTAAAAATAATAAAAGAAAAAGAACAATAGAAGTGTATGCCGAAAAAAGGCAGGATCTCCTCAAAATAGTTAAAGATCCCAATACTTCATATGAGGAAAAAAGAGAAGCGCAAAAAAAGATTGCACGTATGCCTAGAGATGCTTCTGCAACAAGACATAGAAACAGATGTGAAGTTACCGGAAGACCTAGAGGAACTCTCAGGAAATTCGGTATGTCCAGAAATACTTTTAGAGACTTAGCCCTAAAAGGTGAACTTCCTGGTATTAAGAAAGCTTCTTGGTAAATATGAATTCTGATCCAATTTCCGATTTTTTAACTCGTTTGAGAAATGCCTCAATGGTAAATAAACCTACTGTTGAAGTTCCTCATTCTAAATTCAAACTAGAACTCTCAAAGCTTTTAAAGTCTGAAGGCTATATTTCAGATGTAAAAGTTGAGGGCGAAAATTCAACTAAAAAAATTGTTATAGATTTGAAATATGATGAAAACGGGTCACCAGTTATGGCAGGTTTGAATAGATTGAGCAAGCCTGGAAGAAGACTTTATGTTGGTTCAGATTCCTTACCCCGAAATAACGGAGGGTTGGGAACTGTTGTAGTTTCAACATCAAGAGGTCTTCTACCTGATTCTGAAGCTAGAAAAAGAAAACTTGGTGGGGAGCTAATTTGCGAGGTCTGGTCATGAGTAGAATTGGTAACAAACCAGTTGAAATCAATGATAAGATTGAGATTTCTTTAGGAGAAAGCTCAATAACTGTAAAAGGTCCCAAAGGTGAATTGACAACAGAAATTGTTGATGAACGAATTAAGTTTGAATTATCAGAAGGGGAGCTAGTTTTTTCAAGAACCAGTGAGAACCCTGAAGTTAGAAGTCTTCACGGACTCTATCGATCTTTAGTTGCAAATAATATTCAAGGTGTTCTTGAGGGTTATCAAAAAACATTACTTCTTCAAGGTGTAGGACATAGAGCAACATTAAAAGGGAATGATATTGAGATTTTATGTGGATTCTCACATCCAGTAATTTTTCCTGCTGTTGATGGAGTTAAATTTGAAGTTCCAGATCAAAACACAATACATGTTTCAGGTATAGACAAAGCTTTAGTTGGACAAGTTGCTGCAAATATCAGAGCAATTAAGCCGCCAGAACCTTACAAGGGTAAAGGTATTCGATATCAAGATGAATACGTAAGAAGAAAAGCAGGTAAAGCTGCCATAGCTGCGGGAGCATAAAGTGAAAGTTAAAGACAAAAGACAACATAGAAAAATTAGAATTAGAAAAAAAGTTTCTGGAACATCTACAACACCTCGAATTGCAGTTTTCAAAAGCAACTCTAATATTTATGCGCAAGCAATCGATGATTTAAATCAAGTAACCATTGCTTCTGCAAGTACATTATCTAAAGAAATAAAAGGAAAAAGTCTTTCCGTAGATATAGCTAAAGAAGTAGGAGAGCTTATTGGAGATAAGCTTAACAAATTAGATATAAAGTCTTGTGTCTTTGACAGAGGAGGATATATTTATCATGGAAGAGTCAAATCTCTAGCTGAAGGAATAAGGGAAAAAGGAATACAATTTTAATGTCAGAATTAGAACTTCAAGAAAGTGTTATTCATATAAATCGAGTTGCAAAAGTCGTTAAAGGTGGACGTAATTTTGCGTTTACAGCATTAGTTGCTGTTGGTGATGGAAAAGGTAAAGCTGGAATTGGTTATGGAAAAGGATCTGAAGTTCCATTAGCTATTCAAAAAGCAATTGAAGATGCAAAGAAAAATATCAATGAAATTCCTATGGCAGGCTCAACAATTGTGCACACAATAATTGGAAAGCATGGTTCATCTGAAGTTTTACTTAAACCTGCAGCTCCAGGTACAGGAGTTATTGCAGGTGGGGCAGCACGTCAAGTTTTAGAAGTTGCTGGTGTGAAAGACATTCTTGCTAAGTCACTTGGGTCACCAACACATTTAAATGTTGCTAAAGCGACAATTAACGGACTATTAAATCAAAGAACTCCAGACAGTGTTGCAAAATTAAGAGGTAAAAAATCTTCAGAAGTCGCACCTCCAGGTTTAGTAGAAGCTTACGAAAAAACAAAAGCTGAGAGAAAAGTAAGGGCTTCTGATGAAAGTTAAAATTACTTTAAAAAGAAGTTTGATAGGCCAAAAAACTAATGTTAGAGAAACTGTAAAAAGTTTAGGATTGAAGAAAATTAACTCAACATCTGAAAAAGAATTAAATCCAATGATTGAGGGTATGATAAATACAATACAGCATTTAGTTGAAATCGAAGAGGTTAAATAATGAAAAAACTTAAATTTCATCATTTAAAACCAACACCTGGTTCTACAAAACAAAAGTTAAGAAAAGGACGTGGTGAAGCTGGCAAAAGAGGAAAGACAGCAGGTAGAGGCACCAAAGGAACTGGTGCTAGGAAAACCGTTCCGGCTTACTTTGAGGGAGGCCAAATTCCTTTATACAGGAGAATCCCTAAATTAAGAGGATTAAATAATGGACCTAAGATGGCTTATGTTGTTGTTAATTTAAATGAATTAGAAGAAAGAGGCGTCGAAGGCGAAGTAACTCCTGATACTTTAAGAGAATTAGGATTAACAAGAAAAAAAGGTCTTGTTAAAGTTCTAGGCGATGGTGATTTGTCAAAAAAGATAGATTTAAAAATTCATGCTATAAGTGAGACTGCCAGAACAAAAATTGAATCTGCTGGTGGATCTGTAGAGCTAATTAACGAATAATATGCAGTTATCTATTTTTAGATATATTTTCAAAATTCCAGACTTAAGAAAAAGAATATTATTTACTCTTTTTATGTTTGCAGTTTATCGACTTGGTGCTGCAGTTCCTGTTCCAGGTGTAGATTTGTTAGCTGTGCAAAGGCTTACTGAATCTGGATCACAAGCTGGAATTTATGGATTGTTAAACTTATTTTCTGGTGGTGCACTTGAAACATTTTCTGTATTCGCTCTTGGAATTATGCCATACATAACAGCTAGCATTATTCTACAATTATTGACTGTTGTCATACCTAGGCTCCAAAAACTACAAGAAGAAGGAGAATCAGGTAGAAAAGTTATCACCCAGTGGACAAGGTATATAACAATTGTATTAGCGTTACTACAATCAACAGCTTTCACTTATTTATTTTCTAGAGGAAGCCTAACTGGTGGTATCTCATTAATTCCCAACTATACACCTTCAAGGGTTGGTTTAATAGTTCTTACAATGACTGCAGGTACAGCATTCATTATGTGGATTGCTGAACTTATTTCTCAAAGAGGAGTAGGAAATGGAATGTCTCTAATTATTTTTGCAAGTATCGTAAGCCAGCTACCGGCTCAATTTGGAAGCGCATATCAAGTTACTGCTGGACAAGGTAGAGTAGGACAATTTACCTTCCTTATGGTTATGTTTGTTTTAATGATCATAGGAATCATTTATGTTGAACAGGGTCAGAGAAGAATACCTATTCAATTTGCTAAAAGAGTTAGAGGTAGAAAAGTCATGGGTGGTCAAAGCACATATATTCCTCTTAAGGTAAATAGTGCTGGTGTTATACCTGTTATTTTTGCAACAAGTATTTTGTTCTTTCCCGCTTTAGTAGCTACATCTTTACCACAGGACAATAATATTACTGCAGCAATTAGAAATTGGATTGATATCAACCTTGCTAATTCCCAAGGTACTACTTGGTTCTATATTTTCTTTTTAGGAATGTTAATAATTTTCTTCACATATTTTTATACAACTATTCAATTCGATCCAGTCAGGCAATCTGACATGATTAGACGCCAAGGAGGGTTTATTCCTGGAGTAAGACCTGGAATTTCTACAACAAATTATTTATCACATATTGTGAATCGAATAACTCTTCCTGGTTCAATCTTCCTAGCTTCAGTTGCAGTACTGCCCTCAATTGCATCTGCTATCTGGGATATACCTTTAGGTTTTAGTGGAATCTCTATTCTGATTACAGTTGGTGTAGCTCTTGAAACTATGAAGCAGATTGAAAGTCAGCTTAGTATGAGAAACTACGAAGGATTTATTGATTGAGTAATCTATTTGTTTTTCTGGGCCCACCAGGTGCCGGAAAAGGAACTCAAGCTCAAAAAATAGCATCAACTTTTGATTTAGCACATATATCAACAGGGGACATGCTCAGAGCACATGTAAGCAACGGTACTCAACTAGGAATTCAAGCTAAATCTTTGCTTGATGGAGGAAAGCTTGTACCAGATGACTTAGTAATAAAAATGTTGATTGAGAGATTAAATGAAGAAGATTGTAAAAATGGTGCAATCCTAGATGGCTTTCCAAGAACTTTACCTCAAGCAAAAAGTTTAGAAGAAATATCAAATGAGTTTCCAGTTAAGAAAGTATTAGTATTTGATGTAAATGAAGAAGAGTTAGTCCAGAGAATAATTTTAAGAGGTGAAACAAGTGGTCGATCTGACGACACCGCTGAATCAATCAAAGTTAGACTAGAAGTTTACAAAGAAGACACAGAGCCTTTAATTGATTTTTATAAAGAATTTAG
>CBFHGZ010000025.1:0-2536 GCA_965655535.1 Candidatus Actinomarina sp. | reverse complement strand
ACCGCTGAATCAATCAAAGTTAGACTAGAAGTTTACAAAGAAGACACAGAGCCTTTAATTGATTTTTATAAAGAATTTAACGAGGTAGTAACAATCAATGCATTGGGAGATATTGAAGAGATTTACAAAACTATTGAGGCTAATTTTTCCTAAGTATGCTTACATATAAAACTACTGAAGACTTTCAAAAAATGAAAAAAGCTGGTGAAGTCGTTTCTAAAATCCATTATGAGATTTTTAACAAAACTAAAGAAGGAATGACATTGAAAAATCTTGATGGCATTGCTAAAGAAGTAGTCGAAAAGTCTAATGTAGAATCAAGTTTTCTTGGATATGCACCTCCTGGAATGGCTCCATATCCTGCATATATCTGTGCCTCTCCCAATGATGCAATTGTACATGGAATACCTGATGATACTGTGATAAATGAAGGTGATTTAATATCTATTGATGTAGGAGTATCATTTCAGGGATATCATGCTGATGCAGCATTTACATTTGGTGTAGGAGAAATTACAGATGAAAATAGAAAGTTATTAGACGTTACAAAACATGCTTTAAATCAAGCTATTAATTTAGTTGAGGATGGCCAAAAGCTAGGAACAATTGGAAATAAGATAGACAAAATAGCTACAAAAAACAATTTCGGTAACGTAAGAGATTATGTTGGACATGGAATTGGTCTTGAAATGCATGAAGAACCACAAGTTCCACATTATGGTAAAAAAAGAACTGGTTTTGAATTAAAAACCGGTATGGCGATTTGTATAGAACCTATGTTTAATCTTGGAACTTTTGAAACATTTGTTGATTCAGATGGATGGACGGTCAGAACTGCAGATGGAAAAAATTCAGCTCATTTTGAGCATACTGTTGGTTTAACTGAGGAAGGAACAGAGGTTTTTACTAAAAACTTATTTTAATTTTATGTTTGTAATAGTTTCAAATCGCACTAATCTGGTTTATCGGTCACATATTCAAGGCTTATTTTGGTAGAAAAAGATAAAAACATAATTAAAGTCCAAGGGACGGTTATGGAAACTTTACCAAATGCATCCTTTAAGGTGCAACTTGAAAGTGGTGCTGAGATTTTAGCTCATGTATCTGGAAAGATGCGTATGAGATATATAAGAATCTTGCCTGGCGACGTTGTGGAAATGGAAGTTTCCCCATACGATCCAACAAGGGGTAGGATTATATGGAGACATAAATGAAAGTTAAAGCAAGTGTTAAAAAAAGAGGGCCTAACGATCAAATCGTCAGGAGAAAAGGTAAATTATATGTTATCAATAAGAAAAACCCTCGTCATAAACAGAGGCAAGGTTAATTAATGGCTCGTATATCAGGTATTGACATCCCAAGGGAAAAAAGAGTTTTAGCATCTTTACAATATATCCATGGCGTAGGGGCTAAAAGAGCTCAAGATATTTGCACTGACCTTAACATAGATCCAAGTACAAGAGTAAATAATTTAACAAATGATGAAGTTGCTCAGATTAGAAAATATATCGAAGCAAATTACAGAGTTGAAGGTGACCTTAGAAGAGACGTTTCACAAAATATTAGAAGAAAAACAGAAATTGGTACATATCAAGGTTTAAGGCATAGAATGGGTCTTCCTGTAAGAGGGCAGAGGACACATACAAATGCAAGAACACGTAAAGGACCAAGGTTTGCTATTGCAGGAAAGAAGAAAGCTACTAAATAATGGCTGATCAAAAAACAAAGAAAAAAGTTAAAAAAAATATACCTTCAGGTGTAGCTCATATAAAAGCAAGTTTTAACAATACAATCATTAATATCTCCGACAACGGAGGTCAGACAATTGTCTGGACATCTGGTGGTTCAGTTGGATTCAAAGGTTCAAGAAAATCTACACCTTATGCAGCACAAGTTGCAGCTGAAGAAGCTGTAAGAAGGGCTACAGAGTTTGGTGTTCACAAATTAGATATCATTATCAGCGGTACAGGTGCAGGTAGAGAGACAGCTGTAAGAACTTTGCAAAATATGGGTATGGATGTAGGGACTATTAAAGATATTACTCCAACTCCACACAACGGTTGTAGACCAAAGAAAAGAAGAAGAGGATAATGGCTAGATATACAGGTCCTAGAGTAAGAGTTTCAAGACGTATTGGCTTTAATGTTTTTGAAAATAGAAAAGGTGATAAGGCGTTACAAGATAGACCTTACCCACCAGGAGAAAATGGTAGGAAAAGAGCAAGAGAAACTGATTACGGTACTCAATTAAAAGAAAAGCAAAAAGTTAGATATATGTACGGAGTACTAGAAAAACAGTTCAGAAACTATTACAAAGAAGCTTCAAGAATGCAGGGAATTACAGGTGAGAACCTTTTAGTCCTTCTAGAGTCAAGATTAGATAATGTCATTTATCGAGCTGGCTTTGCTTCAACAAGACCACAGGCTAGACAGCTTGTCTCACACAGACATTTTAAAGTAAATGGAAGATTTGTAGATGTGCCTTCTCATCAAATAAAGGTTGGAGACCAAATTGAAATTAAAGATGGAAGTAAAGA
>CBFHGZ010000024.1:6091-10924 GCA_965655535.1 Candidatus Actinomarina sp. | reverse complement strand
TCATGAACAGTGAAGATATAAAAAAATTTGTAAACTCATTAATCAATGGTGTTAGTCATTTTTTAACTTCTAAAGGAATTTTGTTTGAAGATGCAAATCAATTATCAACAAACTTATTTGAAGAGTTTTCAAAACCTTTTGAACAGCAAGCTAAAACTCCAACACAGGTAATAAATGAATATTTAAACAAATACAATATTTATAAAGACTCGATAACACCTCAAAATCTAGGAGAGGAAGCTTTGAGAGAAATTATTTTATGGGGATATCTCAAAACTAAACATTATGAATAGGGTTGTGACAAAAGATATTTGGCAAAACACTCACCCTATTTTGTTATGGCTTTTATTGGAACCAATTGTAGGTTTAATTGACTCAAGAGTTGCAGGTTTAATTGATTTAAATACGTTATCAGCAATAGGTATTGGTGAAACTATTTACTTTGTTTTTATTTGGATTTTTGTATTTTTAGCATATGGAACAACACCTTTAGTGAGTTCATTTAACACTAAAAAAGAATTTAACAGCTTAAACTTTTTTATAGATTTTGGTACTAAAGCAGCAATTATTCTTGGTATTGTATCGTTTATTGTTTTATTTTTTACAAACGAATTTTTTATAAATTTATTTAAACCAACATCGAGTGTTTCATTTTTGTCATCTGATTATTTAGTTTTTAGATGTTTAGGGCTTCCATTTTATTTATTAAACATGTATTCAACCGCAGTATTAAGAGGTTTAAAGTATCCAAAGATAACACTATATAGTTCCATAGTTGTTTCAGTTTTGAATATTTTATTTAGTTTATTTTTTGGTCTTTATCTAGGCTTTGGTGCTGCTGGTATTGGATTTGCTAGTTCACTATCATTTTTCGCAGCCTCTATTTATTCAGCAAAAATATTATCAACTAAACGCAAACAATTTGAAAATACAACAGACATTGTTGATAAAAGATTTTTAGTAAATAAGTTTTTTAATATTGGGTTATTCATATTTGTAAGATCATTTTTTTTGACAGGATTTATGGCTTATCTCAGAAATAGATCCTCTATAATGTCAATGGAAGAGATTGCATTACAACATGTTTTATTGCAGATCTGGTCTCTTGGATATGTATTTGTTGATTCTGTAGCAATTGCTTCACAAACTTTAGTATCTGAATTAGTGTCTAAAAAACAGAACTTTGAAAAATCTGAACTTCAAATACATTTATACAAGATAACAGGCATTCTTTCTACAATTTTATTTTTTCTATCATTTTTTATCGTCAGTATTTTGGTTGATGCTATATCTGGTCAAAATTTATCACAATTTATTTCAAGAAATGTAGAATTTTATTTTGCTATTAGCTTGCTAGTTGGTTGCTTCGCATTCTTATGGGATGGAGTTTTACTGGGGTTAGATAAGTCAAAAGAATTTTCAATAATTACAATTTTATCTTCAGTTTTGGGTGGAATTTTATGTAATGTTCTTTTAACTTACAGCAATACAATTGAAATGTTGTGGATTTCTCTTAATTTTAGTTTGATAATTAGATGTGTTTTAGGATTTTATTTTCAGAGAAATTCTTAATCTACAGCTTTTAATACAGGTCTATCTAAATAGTAGCTTAAAATTTGAAGTTCTTGTGAAAGGTCAACTGATCTGATTTGTACATCAGGTACATTTTTAAGTAGCACTGGTGCAAAGTTCAATATTGATCTAACTCCACAATTGATCAACTCATCTGCAACAGCTTGTGCATATTGACCAGGAGTAGCAATAATTCCAATTGCAACATTGAATTTTTCGCAGTCTTTTGGCAAATCTTTTAATGGTTTGACTACAAGACCAGCAACTTGCTTATTAATTTTTTTTGGATCATCATCAAACAATCCAACAACCCCAAACCCTTTGTCTCTGAAACCTCCATAGTGAGCTAAGGCAGAACCTAGATTACCAACTCCTACAATTACTGCGCTCCACCCTTCAACAAGTCCAAGTTCAAGTTGTAATTGGTTTCTTAAAGTAACAATATCGTATCCTACGCCTCTAGTACCAAGAGTTCCTAAATATGATAAATCTCTTCTTACTTGCGCATCATTTAATTTTGTAAGTTCAGCAAGTTTTTTTGAAGATACACCAATTTCATCAGGATTAATTTGCTCTAGACACTGTAAATACAGCGGAAGCCTCTTAACTGTTGCGGGGGGTATTCTTTTGTTTTCTTTCACTAATGCACAATCTAATTAGATATAAGAATTATCCATAACTGAGATAACATTTTTTTTTACATAAATTGACAGTTTATGTTTTTTATAGATTTGCTGTAGTTTTAGTAATAATGGTAAATATTGATGCACATTTTGATGTTTTAATTGTTGGTGGTGGCCCGGCTGGAGCAAATGCAGCAATTTCTTATAAAAATTTAGATAATAATTTAGAAGTAGGAATTATCGATAAATCAGTATTTCCACGAGATAAATCATGTGGTGATGCCATTGGACCAGGAGTAATTAATGCTTTAAAGAGGTTTAATAATGAACATATATTAGAGGGTGAACCCGAAGTTGTATCGACTACTTTATTTGGTCCAGATAATGTTGGTATTCAAAATTATATTCCAGAGGTCAAAAACAAAGAAGATTCAGTCGTTTATGTCATCCCAAGAGAAGATTTAGATAATCGAATATTAAATCTAGCAAAAAATGTAGGCACAGAAGTCTTTGAAGGTTACTCTTTTGTTGATTTTAAAGAACAAGATGATAGAAGTATAAATGTTGAAGTTAAATCTGATGAATCAAGTTATATTTTTAATACAAAACTACTTGTCGGAGCAGATGGTGCAAACTCTAGAGTTAGAAGAAAATTAAATTTGAATCAAAATTCTGACTGGCATAAAGCAATAGCTATCAGAGCTTATATCGATAGCCCCAATTACCTAGAAGTGTTTAAAGAAAGAACGCTCATGTTTGAAATAAATGTATCCGCAGAAAAAGGTTATGCCTGGGCATTTCCAAGTAAAGGAACACTTTTAAATATCGGTATAGGAGTACCGGTTAGTATTTTCAAAAAAGATAAATTAAACATTAATCAATTACTCGACAACTTCATCAAACAAATGGAAGAAAGAGGAGTCATTGTTGAAAATGTGAGGAAAGAAAAATCATATTTGCTTCCGTTTGCGTCATATCGACCATCAAATAGTTATGAAAAGAATGTTGCTCTTGTTGGAGATGCAAGTTCAATGATAAATCCTATGAGTGGTGAAGGAATTTTTTATGGAATGGAGTCAGGATATTTACTTGCTAAAAATACTTATGAAAAATTTCATAATCAAGATCTATCAAATGATTTAAAAGCTTATCAAAAAGAATTTAACAAACGGTTTAGAAAGCATTATCTAAGCTGTGCTCTTGCAAGACTTGTTTTGCAAAGTCCATTTATGACGAGAAGGCTATTGAAAGTTGCTTCAAAAGATCAAGATACAATCGATTTTGTTGTTGAGTTATTATTTGATGAAGCTTATTTAACTTTAAGTGAGGTTTTGAAAATTGGGTATAAGTTTCTACTTCCAAATAAAATACTTTCATATGTTGGAAAAAACTAAAACCTGAAAGAATTTATTGTTAAAAAAATACTAAAATGGGAGATAGGGCTTGTGAAATTTTTCACAAATAAGGAGATAATGTGTTAGATTGGTTGCCAGTTTTAATCATGTTTATTGTGGCATTGGGTTTTGCCTTAGTTTCATTAGGCGCTTCTTACTTACTTTCTCCTAAAAAAAGTACACCTGAAAAGTTAGCTCCATATGAATGTGGTATATTTCCAGAAGTTGAGCCCTCACAAAGGTTTCCAGTTAAGTTTTATATGGTTGCGATGCTTTATATTGTTTTTGATATAGAAATAATTTTTCTTTTTGCGTGGGCAACAAGATTTGATAGTTTGGGTTGGTACGGTATTGCAGCAATTTCAATATTTTCTTTTTTCGTGCTCGAAACTTTATATTACGTTTGGAAAAAAGGCGTGCTTGATTGGAACATTCCAAGAAGGCAAAGATATTTAGATGAGAATTTACAAAGAAAGGTTGCATAGTGTTTTCGCCAGATAATATATTTACCACAACTATTGATAAGGCAGTTCGATGGTCAAGAACACAGTCTATGTGGCCAGTAACTTTTGGACTTGCTTGCTGTGCAATTGAAATGATGGCTGCAGGAAGTGCTAAATATGATCTTGCAAGATATGGTATGGAAGTATTTAGAGCATCCCCAAGGCAAGCAGATTTAATGATTGTTGCAGGTAGGGTGTCACAAAAAATGGCACCAGTACTTAGACAAGTCTACGATCAGATGACAGAACCAAAGTGGGTTATTGCAATGGGAGCATGTTCTTCAACTGGAGGAATGTTTAATAACTATGCTCTTGTACAAGGCGTAGACCACATAGTACCTGTTGACATATATGTTCCAGGATGTCCACCGGGTCCACAATCATTAATGCATGGAATTTTAACTTTACATGACAAAATCATGGCAGGAGAAATTAACAGATGAACGAAGAGATTAAATTATCCCCTTCAGATTATTTTTCAACTGTTCAAGAACTTAACCAAGATGGTTTTGAACTTATGGTCGATCTTACTGTCGTTGATTGGTTTAGAAAAAGGGAACCAAGGTTTGAACTAGTTGTTCAGTTTTTATCTACTTCTAAAAATGAAAGAAAAACCATAAAAGTTGAAATAAGCGATGAAGATTTATCAGTACCTTCAATAACCAGTGTCTTTCCAAGTGCAAATTTTTATGAAAGAGAAGCTTTTGATATGTTTGGTATAAAGTTCTCTGATCATCCTGA
>CBFHGZ010000024.1:0-5992 GCA_965655535.1 Candidatus Actinomarina sp. | reverse complement strand
CAGTGTCTTTCCAAGTGCAAATTTTTATGAAAGAGAAGCTTTTGATATGTTTGGTATAAAGTTCTCTGATCATCCTGATTTAACAAGAATCTTAATGCCTGATGATTGGGTGGGTCATCCATTAAGAAAAGACTATGGTTCTGGAAGAATTCCTGTTCAATTTAAGAATGCTCCAAAGGTAGATTAAATGAAAAGTAAAAACTCTAGAAAAGACAAAATAAAAAATTTATTTCAAAATTTTGATTTCTGGGCGACCAATTCAGAAGAAGGTGGTTGGAATATCTCTTCAACTGATGAAGGCTCACAAAAAATGTTAGAGACCGAGAGTGAAGAGCAAATAAAAATACAAACCGGTACAGATGTGCTCGATGATTTTGTTATTGGTGAAGAAACTGACGATGAAGAAAGAATGATTGTCAATATGGGTCCTCAGCATCCTTCTACACACGGTGTATTAAGACTTCAAGCTGAGTTAGAAGGAGAAGTGGTTAGGAGAGTAAAGCCTGTAATTGGATATTTACATACCGGTATGGAAAAAACAGGTGAAGAACTCAATTACTTCCAAGGTCCAACTAACACTACAAGAATGGACTATCTATCACCACTTTTTAACGAGTTAGTTTTTTCTTTAACTACTGAAAAACTAATTGGCATTGAAGTTCCAGAAAGAGCAAAAGCAATAAGGGTATTGATGACTGAAATGAATAGAATTTCTTCCCACCTAGTCGCGTTGGCAACTGGCGGAATGGATATTGGAGCTCTTTCAATGATGATTTTTGGATTTAGGGAACGAGAATACATTCTTAACTTTTTTGAAAAAACAACTGGTTTAAGAATGAATCACAATTACATAAGACCCGGCGGTGTTGCTGCAGATCTCCCTGATGGTTGGCAAAAAGATGTAGAAGAGATTCTTAAAATTATTCCTGAAAAATTACAAGATTATGATGATATGTTGTTAGATAATCCAATATGGCAGGGAAGACTTAAAAATGTTGGAATACTTTCTACAGAGGAATGTTTGGCATATGGTGTGACAGGACCAAGTCTTAGAGCGTCAGGTTTAAATTGGGATTTACGAAAATCACAACCGTATTCAGGAATTGAAAATTATGATTTCGACGTTCCAATCCTCAACGAGGGAGATGTTTTTGCAAGATGGAGAATTAAAGTATTAGAAATCTTTGAAAGTTTAAAAATAGTCGAACAAGCGATGCACAACATGCCAAAAGGACCATACAAGATTCAAGACAAAAAAATAACACCTCCACCTAGAAAAAGGCTTGATGAATCAATGGAAGCTTTAATTCATCATTTCAAAATCTACACTGAAGGATTCAAGGTACCTGAAGGTGATGCCTACGTAGCAGTGGAGTCTCCAAGAGGAGAGTTAGGTTGTTACATAGTTTCTGATGGTTCCTCAAAACCTTACAGAATGCATGTAAGAGGACCTTCATTTTGCAATCTTCAAGCATTACCTGTAATTATGACCGATAGTCCTATAGCTGACGCTGTAGCTGCTATTGCATCTTTAGACCCTGTAATTGGAGATGTTGATAGATGACATGGGATAAAGATTTATTAGATAAAGCGAACAAAATTATTGACTTTTACCCTCAAAAAAGGTCTGCACTTGGGCCACTTTTACATATTGCACAAAACAAAGACGGGTATATTTCTGATGATTCTGTTGAAGTAATTAGTGGATTAGTAGGAATAACTGAAGTGCAAGTCAAATCTGTTGCTAGCTTTTACTCAATGTACAAACAAGAACCAACTGGGAAATATTTGATAAGTGTATGCAAATCAATATCATGTGAGATTCTTGATTCAAAGAGTGTAATTGATGCAGTTAAAGATTTTACTGGTTTAGATAATAATGAAACTGATGAAAAAGAGTTGTTTACTTTTGAAGCAGTTGAATGTATTGGAGCTTGTGGAGGTGCTCCTGCTGTACAAGTTAATTATGAAACAGTAGAAGGATTGACTCCGTCAAATGCAATTAGTTTATGTCAAATGCTTAAAGATGAGCAACCTGAATTAGTAAATGCTGATATTTTACAAGAGAAGTTTGGCGGGGTTAAGTCTTTTGATTGGGCTATAAAAGACACTAGTGGAACAATTGGTACAGCTCCAGGATTTCAAACTTTTGACACTGATGAGGTTTCTAAATGAAAGAAACAATTTTACTCACTAAACATATGCGTGATAATCCAAGCGATAGTCACTTATTAAACTCTTATGAAAAAAATGGAGGATATGAAGTTGCTAAGAAAATTCTTAAAAACGGAAGCCCCGCCGATGTTTTAGAAGAAATTAAGGACTCAAACATTAGAGGTAGAGGAGGTGCCGGCTTCCCTACAGGTACAAAATGGGGAATGCTAGTTGAGGACCAAGAAAGATATTTGGTTATTAACGCAGACGAATCAGAACCAGGAACTTTTAAAGACAGAATACTGCTAGAAAGAGATCCTCATCAATTAATTGAAGGGATTATATTAACCTGTTTTTCAGCAAACATTAAAGAAGCATTTATATATATTCGAGGCGAATATGCAAAACCAGCAAGAAGAGTTCAAAATGCTGTAGAACAAGCATATGAAAAAAACTATTTAGGTAAAAACATTTTTGGATCCGACTTTAGTTTAGATATCGTCGTTCATCTTGGAGCGGGTGCTTATATATGTGGTGAAGAAACTGCTCTGCTAAATTCACTTGAGGGAAGAAGAGGTGAACCAAGACTAAAACCACCGTTCTATCCTGCAGTAAAAGGTCTGTACATGAAACCAACATTGGTAAACAATGTTGAAACAATATCATCTGTTCCTTGGATTGTAAAAAATACTGGAAAAGAATACAACAAATTAGGTGTTGAAGGTTCAACTGGTACAAGAATATTTAGCTTATCAGGACATATAAACAGACCTGGTAATTATGAAATTGAAATGGGAAGTTCTTTTGGAGAGTTTGTAGAAACCCTCGGAGGAGGAGTTAGGAACAGTAAAAACATAAAAGCTTATATTCCAGGTGGCGCTTCAGCACCGTGGCTAAGAGGTGATCAGCTAGATATAAAAATGACAATTGATGATGTTGCTCAAAATAATTCTATGCTTGGGTCAGGTGCAGTTGTAATGATGGATGAAGATACTAATTTAGTTTCAGCTGCTAAAAGCATCGTAAGTTTTTTTGCTCATGAGTCATGTGGTCAATGTACTCCATGTAGAGAAGGTACAACTTGGTTAGAAATGATTCTTGAAAGAGTTGCTTCTGGTAGAGGTAAAACATCTGATATTGAATTGTTACTTGATATATGTGACAATATATCTCCTGGACTTTCATGGCCTCCAAAAATGACAACAATTTGCCCACTTGGTCCATCCGCAGTATCTCCAATTACATCTTTAATGAACAACTTTAGAAACGAAGTTGAAGCATTGATACCAACAAAAGTAAAAATATGACAGATAACGTGAATATAACTGTTAATGGTGTTGAGATTCAGTCTGAACCAAACAAATTACTAATTGAAGCATGTGAAGATTCAGGAATACATATACCAAGATTTTGTTGGCATAAAAGACTAGATCCTGTGGGAATGTGTCGTATGTGCTTGGTGGAAATTGAAACACCTAGAGGTAAAATGCTAGTTCCTTCATGTACAACAAATGTTACTGAAGATATGGTAGTTGATACTGAGTCGGAAACTGTTAAAAAAGCACAGGAGGGAGTTCTTGAATTTCTATTAATCAATCACCCACTAGATTGTCCAATTTGTGATAAAGCAGGAGAATGCCCACTTCAAGATCAAACTATGGCTTACGGACCAGGCGAGAGTAGATTTATTGAAGAGAAAAGACATTTTGAAAAACCAATAAATATATCTGAAATTATCTTGCTTGATAGAGAAAGATGTATTTTATGTGCAAGATGTACAAGATTTTCTGATGAGATATCTGGAGATCCGTTAATTGAATTTATTCAACGTGGGAACAAAACACAAGTAAATACATTTCCTAACGAACCATTTAAATCTTACTTTTCTGGAAACACTGTTCAAATATGTCCGGTTGGTGCTTTAACTTCTACTTCATACAGGTTTAAAGCTCGACCATGGGACCTAAAGTCAACAACATCAACATGTACTGGTTGTTCTGTAGGGTGTACGATTGAACTAAACTCCTCACAAAACAAGATGCTTCGAATCTTAGGAGTTGATAATGAAGAAGTTAATCAGGGATGGCTATGTGATAAAGGTCGATACAATTTTGAATATCTAAATTCAAAAAATAGAATCTTAAATCCACTAATTAGACAAAATGATAGTTTTTCTGAAACAGGGTTCCAAGAAATTTATTCATATATAAAAAATAATGTTATCGAACAATCCAAAAAGGTTAAATTTTTGATGGGAACAAATATATCAAACGAAGATATGTTGGCTTATAAACATTTATCTGAAACACTATCTGAAGAAGTTGAAGTCTACCTAAATGATGATAATTTATTTGAAGGATTCTTTAGTGAAGATATTTCACTTGGTACAATTTCTGATCTCAATACATCAGACACAATAATAGTTTGGGCTGAAGATATTAAAGAAAACCTGCCAGTTTTGTACTTGAGATTAAGACAAGCAGTAAAAAATGGTGTAAAGCTAGTTATTTTTGGACCTAATAACAAAACTTTAGAAGATGTTGCAACAAAAATATATGGCAAAGGAATTATTTCAGAAAATCTTGAAATAGTTGAATCCCTAGATCAAATAGATGGTTTAACTGAATATATAAAAGACCAAAAAACATTTTTAGTTATTGGAAAATCTAGCCCAGTACAATCGTCAAACAGTTTAGAAAAATTAGTTAATTTTGTTAATGAAAACTCAAAAATGAAATTAATGAATGCATTTTCGAGTGGAAATATTTATGGTGCATTTCAAACATTTAATAACTTAAAAGGTACAAAGGAATTTGTAAACCATATAAACAGCAAAAACACAGATACATTATTTGTTATTGGTGCTGACCCTGTAGGCGACTCAATTTATTCAACAAAAATTAAAGAGATAATATCTGATGTTCAAAATGTAATTTCCATAGATATGTTTTTACATGAAACTTCAGAATTAGCGAACTGTGTGATTCCAACTTCCGCGACATTGGGTGAAAATGTTGGTACGTTTACCAATATTGAGTTCAGAACATCTAGAATTGATAAACTGGTTCCTTCTCCAGGAAAGACTTTGGGAGACTGGGAGTTTGTTTCTAATTTATTAAGCTTTTGCGAAGTAGATTACCAATATCATAGTGTTGAAGCTCTTAACGATGCAGCTTATGCGTCTTTAGAACAAAACCAAAAACCTATTTTTGATAACTTAAACAAACCTTCTAATTTTGATGGAATTTTAAATTATGTTAAACCGAACATAAGTTGTACTGATGAGTCAGATATAAAATCAAGTTTCCTTTTAGGAAAAAAATTATATGGAGATAAAGTTACACAGAGAAATTCAGAAAGCATCTCCATGCTTGGCAGCAGAAGATACATCGAGTTAAACCAAAACACAGCAAATAGTTTTAAGCTAGATTCTGGAAAATGCAATATGATTCAAGGAGACTTTGAACTAACTGTCGATTACTTTATTAATAATGATTTGGATGATGGGGTAGTTTTTGTTCCTACAAATAGACGAGATTTAAACAAATTTGACTTCAGTAAAGATATAGAATTTAATCCATCACAGGCTAAGGAGTCTTTAAATGTCACCTGAACTAGTTTTCTCTTTAGTTAAAGCAAATATTGTTTTAGGTGTTTTATTGACGAACACTATATTGCTTATTTGGTTTGAGAGAAAAGTAGTCGCAGGAATGCAATCTAGAGTAGGTCCTGATAGAGCTGGTCCATTTGGTTTACTTCAAACAGTTGCAGATGCCATAAAACTTTTACTAAAAGAACAAATTCTTCCTACGAAAGCAGATAGGGCTATGTATCTTTT
>CBFHGZ010000023.1:2490-10943 GCA_965655535.1 Candidatus Actinomarina sp. | reverse complement strand
GTCAATGGAAAATATGTCAGATCAGAATCTGGAAAAACTTTTACAGTTGTTTTAAAAGATGGTGTTTATGAAATCCCTCTATCTTCAAGAAAAGATATCAGAGATGCTGTTGTATCCTCAAAGACTGGCTTTAAGCAATGGAGTAAGACTACTCCTTTTACAAGAATGCAGATTTTATATAGATTGTCTGAAATGATTGAAGGTAATAAAGATAGTTACGTCGAATTGCTTAAATCCCATGGAGTTTCTGCTCAAGCAGCAAAAAAAGATGTTGAGTTGTCTATACAGAACTTAGTTTGGTTTGCAGGTCTGGCAGATAAATGGGAGCAACTTACAGGAAATCTAAATCCAGTTTCAGGTGAGTATTTCAATATTTCTCACCAAAATCCAATAGGAGTTGTTTTTTCATTAAATAAAGATGAACTTTCGCTTAATTCATTGTTGCAGTCAATTCTCCCTCCATTAACAGTTGGATGTGCAGTAATATCTTTATCAGATAATGCAAGTGTGTTGGCATTAAAGTTTGCTGAAGATATTAATAATTCAGATCTTCCTTCAGGTGTACTTAATATGATGTCTGGTAATTTTGAATCAATACATGAAGATGTAAGTAAACATGTCGAAATAAACTTAATCTCAATTCACAGTTCTATCAATGATGAAATTCTGAAGAATATTGAAGAAAATGCATCATTATCAGTAAAGAGAGTCAAACACCTTCCTTCAAACGAAGGGCTGTCGTCAATTTTGCCATATCTAGAAACAAAAACAGTATGGCATCCTAAAGGTACTTAAAAACTGTCTTACCCCATACCTATTATTAAATTACTCATACCCTGTAATATTGGCTACTTTGATTAAGCAAAGTAGCCAATTTATTTAAAATAGAAACATGAATGATGAAGTCTGGGGAAACTTACCGATTCCAAATATCTATAAAGAACTCGAGGGAGAATTTTTAGATTTTGATTTTGAGAAAGAAACATTATCTTGCAAATTTCCAGTATTAGCTAAATTTTTTAACCCATTGGATATAACATTAGGTGGAATTTTAGATTCTTATATGGATTGTACAATGGGTCCTCTCAGCTATCTTTTAGGTGAAAGAGTTGTTACGAAGTCTTTTGAAGTTCGCTATATCAAATCTGTAAGTTCATCTAGTGATTATGTTGTTTCTAGAGCATGGAGAGAATCTCACAATGAAAAGGAGTCTATATATAAAGCTGAGCTTTATCTAGATTCAGGTGAATTAGCAGCAACTTCTCAAGGAGTATTTGTGACTCCTAAAACTAAGATTTAATTTTTGAAAATTGAAAAGCAGAAAATATTACAATAAATATTCCAACTAATTGTATTAAGTCAGAATATTCGTTTAAAAAAACAAATCCAAAGATTACAGAGAATATTGGAACTATATAAACAGCAATAGAAGCTCCTATTGCACCAACATCATTAATCAGGTTGTAATAAGAAAGAAATGCAATTCCACTACTACCAATACCTAGTAACAAAATTGGTAATAGAGAGCTTTCTAAAGTAGGAATTATGAAAGGTTCGTTAATAATAAGTAGAACTAGGGAAAATAGAGATCCATATCTCAGAGTTATTTTAAGAGATTTTATACCACCAATATTTTTTATAACAGGCTGGACGATGTTAACTGCAAAACCATAACTAATTGACGCCAAAAGAGCTAATAGAGCTCCAAAATTCAACTCGTCAAATATTGAGTTTAGGCCAAAACAGATTAAATAAATTCCTACAAATCCAGAGAATAGATATAGTCCCTGTCTGGCATTTATTTTTTCTTTAAAAATTGTAATAGCAACAAGACTTATAAAAATTGGTGTCGATCCATTTATAAGACCTGCAAGACTTGATGAAATAGTTTCTTCTGATTTAGCAAATAAATAAAACGGAAGTGCCATCCACAAGAGCCCCACAAGAGAGAGTCGGATATGTCCTTCAACCGTAAGCTTTACTCGGTCTCTGTTAATTAAGTTAATAAACAACATGCCTGTAAATATTCTGTAAAAAGATATATGAAATGGTGTAAGTTCATCTAAAGCAATTTTCATCATTAAAAAAGATGAGCCCCACAAAGCAGATGTAATTAATATTTGAATATAATTTTTAGTAGTCATAATAAAAAAATAGAGTCACCATCCAACAGGGTAGAAGGATTAGTGTAGTGGTTCAGACTGACACAAAAGATGACTCTTCTCTTACTATAATTGATTCTTAAATTATTGGTCAGTCAGGAGTATTGTTTTTTCTCTCATGTTTATCAATTTATTAACTGGTAAATTTTCACTGGTGCCAATTTTCTCTATTATTTCTTTTTTAGTTGGACCTGTTATTAGGAGATATACATTTTGAATGCTCTTTAGGAGTTCAAATGTCGCTGTCATCCTCCACTTTGAAATGATGTTAACTTCATTTTCTATAAAACCATATACATTACTTTCTTCAGCTGTAGAGTTTGGAAATAAGGAAGCTATGTGACCATCATCTCCAACGCCAAGTATTGCTATATCAAAGTTATTAATTTCGCGCAAGACAAGGTCATTGTATCTTTTTGCCCATTCAGAAGGGTCATCACAGTAAGCTATTTCAAGTATTTTGTGCTCAGACTCACCAAAAATTTCATTTATCATTTTCTGATTGGAGTTTTTATCATCAAGGGTTACATGCCTATCGTCAATAGTCCAGATTTTTAAAATTGTATCTAACGGTTCTTTTGCTAGGTGTTTATAAAGGTATTTAGGAGTATTTCCTCCAGAAAGTCCAATGGAAGCAGTACTGCTGTTTGATATATTTTGTTTAATAAGTTCGAGTAGTTTTAAACTTGTATCTTCATGTGAAACTTCTTTAATTATTTCTAGAGATTTATTCATATTTATATTCTAATTTTTTAAAGGTATCATCTATGTTAGTGGAAAAAGCAATACGAATAGTTGGTGGTAATAAATTAAGTGGTCAGATTAACATTTCTGGTGCAAAAAATGCAGTTCTTAAGCAGATGATTTTGCCGGTTTTAGCCTCAGGAAAATATACGATAACTAATGTACCTGACATAGCAGATGTTTATTACATGCAAGAAGTTCTTGAAGTTTTAGGTATTTCATCTCAATTTAATGAAAAAAAATTAGAGATATCATCTCCAGAAGACATTTCCGTTGAAGCTCCTTATGAGGTAGTTCAAAAAATGAGAGCTTCTATTATTGTTTTAGGTCCATTGTTAGCAAGAAAAGGTGAAGCCAAAATAGCTTTTCCTGGCGGTGATCAACTTGGTCCAAGACCTGTGAGGATGCATATTGAAGCTCTAGAAAAAATGGGAGCACACTTTGACCTAAGTCATGGAATTTTAATTGCAAAAACCGATGGACTCAAAGGTGTGGAAATTAATCTACCCTATGCCTCTGTTGGCGCAACAGAAAATACACTGCTCGCTGCAGTGCTAGCTCAAGGACGAACGGTCATAGAAAACGCTGCGAGAGAACCAGAGATTGTTGATTTAGTAAAGATGCTCAGAAATATGGGAGCTGAAATAACTGGTGAGGGTACTAGTAATTTAGTTATAGAAGGTGTAGAGAAGTTAAATAGTACAGAGCATGAAGTTATTGGCGATAGAGTGGTTGCTGGAACTTACTTAGGTGCAATTTTGGCAACAGGGGGAGAGGGTAAAATAAATGGAATTAATCCCGATCACCTTCCTATGGAAGTCAAAAAATTTGAAAGCATGGGTGCACACTTCAATATAGAAAATAATTCAATAGAAGTTTCAACTCAAGGAGATTTAGTAGCAACTGAAATAGCCACCCTACCGTTTCCGGGTGTTGCTACTGATTTGCAACCAATTTTCGGTGCAACTTTACTAAAGGCAAAAGGAACATCAATAATTACTGAAAATGTATATGATCAAAGGTTTCAATGGGTACCTGAAGTTGAAAGAATGGGAGCTGACGTACAAATAGGATATCAACATGCAATGATTAAGTCTGTGAATAAACTGTCTGGTGCTCCGGTTAATTCTACTGATATTAGAACAGGTGCTAGCTTGATTATTGCTGCTTTACAAGCGGAAGGAGAGTCTACAATTACTGGAATTGATCACATTGAAAGAGGATATGAAAATATTGTTTCGCTTCTGAAATCTATTGGTAGCGAAATAGAATATAATTGAATTATGGTTGATATAAATTTACCGAAAGTTAAAGATAGAGATCCTAGTTCTGATATCGATATGGATGTCTTAAATACAACAATTGAGTATATTCGACCAGCCGTTCAAGCGGATGGTGGAGATATAAAATTAGCTTCTGTTGAAGACGGTGTTGTGAATATTGAGATGCTTGGTGCATGTCAAGGATGTCCGCTATCTATTGCAACCCTAAAGAGCGGTATAGAAAGAATTTTAAAAGATAAAGTTCCAGGAGTAACTGAGGTTATAGCAACTTAATTATCAAGTTGTGTTGTTTTAAAATTAAGTCCAATCAATAATCCATTATCTACCAATGGTTCAATTAAGTACCTGATTTTATTTTGTGCAACAGTACCACCAACTTGGTAAGGGTTTTCAACTTGATCATATAAACCTAAGTTTGTAAGAATGTTTTCTCTACCGTCTTTATCAAGCGTATCATCTGCAATTGCAATCAATATTAAGAAAAAAAGCTTAGTTCGTTGAGAGTTAACTTCATCACTTTGTACAGGTGAAAAGAATTGAACGTCTTTGACAATGTCATCTTCTACACCAAGATTTAGTGTGAACGTGTAGGTGTTGTTTTCTGTCTCTGCAAACCTATAAACTAGAATTTTTTGCTCTGGAGTCTCCCATCTAACTTTTTCAGGATCAATGGAAAAGAACAATAAAGTTTCTTCATCTGAAGAAATTTCAGAGACTAATTTATTCCAATTAGAAACATACTCTGTAGTTGATTTTCCTAATCCAGCAGTAAAATTTATTTCTTGGGTTTCTTCAACAGCATCAGGTTCTTCTTCAGTAGATGTGCAGGAAGCTACTAATAAGCTCACTAAAAAGAGTATTAAGAATCTTTTCATTCGATAATTTCTTTCAAATTTTTTAGATTTTTTTTCCATATTTGTTTTAAAATCATTCCTCCAAAAAATTCACCAATAGGTCCACCAAGATATATAGGAAACTTAAGTTCTTCGTCCCATGTAAATTTAGTAGAATTCTCATTTATTTCTGATAAATAAAAGACACCTTTTCCAGTAACAATGCCTTGATGTATCACTCCAATTGATTTTTTTTCAACCCATTCAGTCACAGTAATAATATCATTTAAAGATATAGGACCTACTTTGGTGAGAACTTTCATTTTTGTGTCAATTCCAGCGGTGTTATCAGATAAAAAGTCTATTTTTGCTGCATCTTCCATCCAATTTACATGATTTTCCATGATTTTTACTTCGTCCCATACAATATTCAAAGGTTTATTGATGACTGTTGAAACTTGAATTCTTTTACTCATGCTTGTTTTACAATATTAGTTCATAAGTAAAATAACTATATATGAATAAAACGGATTATCTATATCTCGATCATGCTGCCACTAGTCCAATGAGGGAAGTTGCGTTCGATGCATATAAATTGGCTGAACAAAATGGGTTTGCAAACTCGTCTGGTGGACATGCTTTATCTAGAAATGCAAAAAATATGCTTGAAGATGCTAGAGATTTTGTTGCTAGTTGTTTTGGTGCAGCTCCAAGTGAAATTACTTTTACTAGTAGTGGTACAGAAGCTGATAACTGGATTATTAAAACACCATTTTTAAATTTAGATTCTAAAAATAAGCATATAATTACATCTCAAATTGAACATGAAGCAATTCTTGGTTCTGCAGAATGGATTGCTGACTACGGAGTCAGTGTTGACTATATTCCTCCAACTAAAGATGGTGTTATTGATATAGAAATTTTTAAAAGAAAATTAACTAGTAACACAGATCTTGTTTCTTTCATGTTTGCCAATAATGAAACAGGTATTTTACAGCCAATTCATGAGCTGGCATTAGCAACAAAAAAAGTGTCTGAAGAAATATTATTTCATTCAGATGTAGTACAAGCTGTAGCATCTGAAAAAATTGATTTCCACAAGCTTGGAATAGACTCTGCAGCAATATCTGGTCATAAAATTGGAGGGCCTAAAGGAATAGGCATCATGTTTCTTAGTAGCAGTTTTAAATTACCTAGTCTTCTTCATGGAGGAAAACAGGAGCTTGAAAGAAGAGCAGGTACTGTGAATGTAACCGGTGCGGTTGCTTTTGCTGCAGCATTAAAAGAGCAACAAGTCAATTTAGATTTTGATAGAAAAAGAATGCTAGAAGAGAAAAACGATTTTGAAAAGATCCTGAATGAAAAGCTAGATATTTTTGTTGTTGGTAGTAATGTTGATCGCTTAGCTCATATTTCAAATATTCAATTTAAAGGTGTAAATTCTGAAACCTTGATGATAGCCCTGGATATAGAAGGTATAGGTGTTTCACGTGGTTCAGCTTGTGCAAGTGGAGCGCAAAAACCTTCACATGTCTTAGAGGCAATGAAAGTTGATTTTGAAGATATAAATAGCCATATTCGTTTTAGTTTTGGATGGAATACAAATATTGGTGATGGAAGATTTGCAGCTGAAAAAGTTATTTCAGTAGTTAAAGGATTATCAAATTGAGAATATTAGTAGCTATGAGTGGAGGAGTTGACTCTTCAGTTGTTGCAGGTTTATTAAAATCTCAAGGACACGATGTCATAGGAATAACTATGAAACTATGGGAGGGTCCAAATGGCGAAATGCCTGAAACGGGTTGCTGCACCGCTGCAGATTCAGAGGATGCAAGAAAAGTTGCTGCAAAATTAGACATTCCTTACTATGTTTTGGATTACACATCCTCTTTCTCAGAAAATGTCATAGATAACTTTATTGATATGTATGCAAAAGGATTAACACCTAATCCTTGCGTTGAGTGCAATAGGTCAGTTAAGTTTGACCATTTTATTGATCAAGCAAAGAAATTAAACTGCGATAAAGTTGCAACAGGTCATTACGCTAAAGTTATTCAGAATGATGATACTTATGAACTCCATAAGGCGGATTATTTAGATAAAGATCAGTCGTATGTTTTACATATGCTTACTGCTGACAAGCTCCCATATATTGAATTTCCTTTAGGTACAATTTCAAAACCTGAGGTTCGTCAAATAGCAGCATCTTTAGGATTAAAAACAGCGTTTAAGAAAGACAGTCAGGATATATGCTTTGTTGGTAAAAAAGATTACAGAGATTTTGTTAATAAAAGGATAAATATATCTTCAGCTGGAGAAATAGTAGACAACAATCAAAATGTTATTGGAGAGCATGATGGAGTACATGCTTACACTATTGGTCAGAGGCGTGGAATACCTGGAGGACAGGGGGAGCCCAAATATGTTACAAAAATAGATGTAAATTCAAACAAAGTATTTATAGGTAGTAAAGAAGATTTGACCACAAAAAGATTTTTATTGGATGATGTAAGTTTTGTAAATGAAATAGAGTCTGGAAACTTAACGATACAAACTAGATACAACTCTCAAGATTTACCCTGTGAATTGAATCAGATTAACGAATCTGAGTGTGAAGTAATTCTTAATTCTCCAACTTTAGGAGTTGCACCTGGACAGTTCGGAGTAATCTACCAAGGCACAAAGGTTGTCGGAGGTGGAAGAATTTCATCCAAAATTCTTGAAAGTGCTGATGACTAAAGAAGAAGTTCTAGAGTTAATAAATCAGTTGTCTGAAGCAGAACACGCTTACTATGTTTTAAACAAGCCAATTATGTCAGATGGCGAATATAACGATTTATATAATGAGTTAAAAACAATTGAGAGCTCAAATCCAAATCTAATTTTTACGTTTTCACCCACTCAGAGAGTTACTGGCGATGTAGATTCTGCCTTTCAACAAATTGAGCATCAACAAAGAATGTATAGCCTTGATAATGCAGAAAGCATGGATGATATTTCTAAATGGATTGAGAAAATTGAAAAGCTTACAGATAACAATATTTTTCCACTCACAGTTGAACCAAAAATTGACGGATTAGCGATCTCACTTCTATATGAAAATGGAATCTTACAAAAAGGGATTACTAGAGGAGATGGTGTTATTGGAGAAGATGTGACTCATAATATAAAAACTATAAAAAATATTCCTTTATCAATAGCCAATGCACCAAAAAATCTCATCGAAGTTAGAGGTGAAATTTATATGCCTGTCGAAAGCTTCAAGCAGTTAAATCAGGCAAAAGCAAAGGATGCAAAAATCTTAGAAGATTTAATGAAGAAAGATAAAAGCACATTAACTCAATCTGAATTAAATACAATGAAGGAAATTAGACAAGAGGGGTATACAGAATTTATAAATGCTAGAAATGCCGCTGCAGGTTCACTGAGAC
>CBFHGZ010000023.1:0-2392 GCA_965655535.1 Candidatus Actinomarina sp. | reverse complement strand
AATACAATGAAGGAAATTAGACAAGAGGGGTATACAGAATTTATAAATGCTAGAAATGCCGCTGCAGGTTCACTGAGGCAAAAAGATCCGATGATTACTTCAAAAAGAGATTTAAGATTACTAGCTTATCAATTGATTGTTTCTGGTAATGAAAATAGCAGTTACTCTGATCAAATTAAAACACTTAAAGATTACGGATTTAACGTAAATGATGTTGAAATTTCTAATGATTTATCAGATTTAGAAAAAAAATTAAAAAATATTGAAGAAAACAGAGAACAATATTCGTATCAGATAGATGGAGCTGTTGTAAAAGTTGATTCAACATCAGTACAAGACGAGTTGGGATTTACATCAAAAGCACCTAGGTGGGCAATTGCATATAAGTTTTCTGCAGAAGAGCAGACTTCAAAATTGCTTGATATAAAACTACAAGTAGGTAGAACGGGAGCAATAACCCCAGTAGCGGTTTTAGAACCAGTGAGTGTTGGCGGTGCAATGGTTTCATTTGCTACCTTGCATAATCCTGATGAAATTAAAAGAAAAGATTTAAGAATAAACGACTATGTAGTCGTTAGAAGAGCTGGAGATGTAATTCCAGAAGTAGTTTCATCGATACCTAGTAGAAGAGATGGTTCTCAAGAAGAATGGACTTTAGACAAAACTTGTCCTTGCGGTGAATATGAAATTGAATTCATAAAAGAAGAAAAAGTACCACGATGCTCTAATAGCCAAAAGTGTACTTTAGCAAAAAAAGAGAGATTAATTTTTTACGCATCGAAACAAGGATTAGATATAGACGGTTTAGGAAGAGAAACGGTTGAGGTTTTAATTGATCAAAATTTAGTTGAAGATATTCAAGATTTTTACAAACTAACTTATGACGATTTAATCAACTTACCTCAGTGGAAAGATAAAAAGACTAAAAATTTATTAGATGGTATTAAAACATCTACTACTTCAGACCCCATAAAACTCTTAGCAGCTTTGGGAATAAGATATGTTGGAAAGCAAACCTCAAAACTTTTAATTAATTCTTTTGGTTCGATTGAAAATATTATGAAAACAAACCCTGAAGACATTACTTCAATTCATGGAATTTCAGATACCGTTGCCAATTCGCTTAAAGAATGGATAAATAATAAGGAGAATAAAGAACTTTTAAGCAAATTAACAAGTCTAGGATTTAATATTTCAACTATAGTTGAAGCTTCAAGTGGACTGTTTACTGGTAAGACCTTTGTACTGACAGGTACTTTAACTGAATATACTAGACAGGAAGCTACACAAATGATCGAAGTAAATGGAGGTATAGTAACTTCTTCTGTTTCAAAAAAAACAAATTATTTAATTGCTGGTGAAAACGCAGGTTCCAAACTAGAAAAAGCAAAAACTTTGGGGCTAGAAATTTTAACCGAAGAAGATTTCAAAAAGATTATTAGTAAGTAGTGAAAGTCCATTCATATTCACCATAGTCAGGTAGACCTGAGATGGTATCCCAAGAGATTCTGATTAGATGGCTACCAGGACTCCACTGCTCAAAGGTCCCATTAACCCTAGGTTTCCATATGTAAACACCAGTAGCTTCAACATACTGTATTTCATTTTCGGGAATTATATAATTATCAACTATAAGGGTTAACTTATATCCGACAGGTAGGTCAATTTCTAATGAAACTTGTTGAGGTACTTGATCATTAGGTAGAGGATAAATATTTTCTAATGGAGTGGGGAGTACAAAAGATTCATTGTTTTGCTGATAAAAGCTCATACCTAGATAGATTGTAAATATGAGTAATCCTGTCAAAGAAAGAATAATAAGTCTGTAAGTGTTCTTCGTCATACATTAAAATATTATCTAGGAAATAAAAAGAGACCAAAGTAAAAAATGGAAAATTTAAAAGAAGCAATTGAAAATATTGATGTAGAAAACATTAGTAACGAGGATATTCAACATATTGAAGAAGTTGTTCGAAATGTTGATATTGGAAATCTGAGAGTAGCTGAAGAAAATTCAGGAGATTGGATAATAAATGAGTGGGTTAGAGACTCTATATTATTATTTTTTAAAATCAGAAATTTAAAAGAGATTAACGCTAACGATTTAATTTATTTTGACAAACTTGAACCAAAGAAAAATTATGAAGAGCTAAAAATTAGAGTAGTGCCTCCAGGAGTAGTAAGGTACGGAGCTTTTTGTGAACCAGGTGTTGTAGTAATGCCAGGCTTTATAAATATCGGTGCTTACGTAGGTTCAGGAACTATGGTTGATACTTGGGCAACAGTTGGCTCTTGTGCTCAAATAGGAAAGAATGTACATTTATCTGGCGGGGTTGGTATTGGTGGAGTTTTAGAACCACCTGGCGCAATGCCTGTAATCGTGGAGGACAAT
>CBFHGZ010000022.1:8522-10973 GCA_965655535.1 Candidatus Actinomarina sp. | reverse complement strand
AGGTTCCAAAGTGCCTGAAGAAATAAACCTATTCAATACATCATTAACATTTGTAGAACACAGTATGTTGTTAATTGCAAGTCCATGTGATCTTCCAAACCAGGCTGAATAAGCATTGCCAAAATTACCTGATGGAATCGCTACATTTACTGGGGAACTGAATTGATTTGTTAACCAAACATAATACGAAACCTGTCCCATGACTCTCAACCAGTTAATAGAGTTCAGAGAAATAAGTCTTCTGTTAAATGGATTTTTTGAGAGCATCTCTTTTACTATTCGCTGGCAGTCATCATAAGAACCTTCAATAGCAATATTCAACACATTTGGTTGAGAAATAGAGGTCATCTGTTTTCTTTGATATTCACTAATTTTATTTGAAGGATGCAAGACTACAATATCTATGTTTTTTGAATGTTTTACAGCTTCTATTGCAGCACTTCCTGTATCACCACTTGTTGCAACAACTACCAGTCCTCTTTCACTTAATTCAGAAAGTCTTTTATCGGCAATAGCTCCGAGTGGTTGGAGTGCATAATCTTTAAATGATTTAGTTGGTCCATGAAATAGCTCCATAACAAATTTATTATCAGATATTTCTTTGAGTACTGGTTCTGGAGAAGTGCTAAACCCAGGGTAAAGTTTTAATTCATCAACATAGGGTGCAGCATCTTTATCAAGTGCTATAAAAATTGTCTTTACAAAGTCTTCGTAAGAAAGATTTTCTTGTGTTAAAAAGCTTAAATTCTCAAGCGAAGTTTTATTAGGCAAATACAAACCTCCGTCATCTGCCACACCAGATAAAATAATATCTTTAAATGATAAAGTATTTGAACTTCCTCTAGTTGAGTTGTAAGTAATCACTGAATTAAGAATAAACTCTTATGGTTGAAGTTACTGAACTAACAGCATCGAGATTTGCAATTTCATTGATTGCAGTTCTAAGGTTTTTCTCTGCCGCCTCGTGAGACACGAGAACGAGTTCAGCATTATCTCCCCTACCTTCTTGAATAACGCTTTCAATACTGACATTTTGATTACCCAACAATCCTGCAATTGTAGCAAGAACTCCTGGCTCATCTTTTACTGATAATCGCATAAACCAACTGGACTCTACATTGTCCATTGATTTAATCTCTCCTTTTGGAGATCGTAGCGGATACCAATTTGTTTGACCGCTGCTCATTTGATGACATGCACTAAGGACATCTCCAATAATGGCACTAGCCGTTGGGGCAGATCCAGCACCTGGACCTGAAAATACTAATTGATTAATGTTTTCGCCTTCAACAAGAACTGCATTTAATGCACCTCGTATTGAAGCAAGAGGATGCTTAGTGTCAACAAGGACTGGGTATACCCTTGCATTGAACCCATTTTTGTCATTATCGATTTGTGCAACTAACTTTATTGTTTTGTTTAATTTTTTTGCCCAGTCAAAATCCTCTTTTGTAACATTAGAAATACCCTCTGTAAAAACATCATCGGCTGATGGTGAAACTCCAAAACAAAGCAGAGAGAGAATCATTGCTTTATATTTTGCATCAATACCTTCGACATCATTTGTAGGATCTGGCTCTGCATACCCTAGTTCTTTAGCATTTTCTAAAGCACTATTATATGTATTCCCTTCTTCCATGGATGTCAAAATATAGTTACTTGTACCATTTATAATTCCAGCTACACGAGTTACTGCTTCCCCTCTAAGGCTTTCGATTAATGGCTTCAATACTGGTATTCCTGCAGCAACCGCAGCTTCAAAGTAAAGACAGGTATTATTTTTTTGAGCTATCTCGATTAATTCTTTACCACAATCAGCAATGATGTCTTTGTTTGCAGTGATTACAGATTTACCACTTTCTAATAATTGTTTAATATATTCTTTTCCTGGCTCTAGACCGCCAAGAACTTCAATAACCAATTGAATAGATTCATCTTGAACAATATCTACAAAGCTATCTGTAAGTAAAGATGAGTCAAAACTTCTTTCTTTTGACATATCTGCAACAAGTACTTTTTTTACTTCAATATCAATTAGATCTTCATCAATATCTAAAAGACGATCAATAACAGAAGCACCGATATTTCCTGCTCCAAGCACAGCAATTGTGTAGGAATTATTTTTCATAATTAGTAAGGATAAATGTTAATTTATACGAAACAAGGTGTAATTTTTAGGAAATTTTATTTTTGACAATTTTACTAACTGTAGAGCCATCTAACCCATCAGCTTTAGCCATAACAGCACCGATAATTTTTCCCATTTGTGACATATCAACATCACCTAATTCAGACAAAACCTCATCAACTATTTTTTCTACCTCTTCATCAGATAGTTGTTCAGGCAGCCACGTACTCAAAAAATCAATTTCTCCTTTAATTTTTTCAGCCATTTCTACACCTCTATCTCCAAGAGATTCATACTCTTCAACAGCTTTGTTCATTTTTTTA
>CBFHGZ010000022.1:0-8423 GCA_965655535.1 Candidatus Actinomarina sp. | reverse complement strand
TCAGTCTGGACTTGCCTAATGGCATCTAATTTTGTTTTATCTTTAGACTTCATTGCTTCTTTTAAAGCGTTACTTAAATCATCTATTACTGCCATATTCTCACTTTCTGTATAAATGCATTGTATCAGGAATGTCTGTGACAACTCCGTATAAATCAATTTCTAAGTATCTTTGAAAATCTAACTCATTATTTACCGTCCAAAGGACGGTCCTTTCTTTTGGTAAATTAAAGTTTCTACTTTCAAAAAGATCTTTATTTACCATAAATAATATCTCTTCATCATGAATTCCTATTGCCTCTGCTTCAAATAGCTCTTTTTCTTTATGCAAAATAATTCCATATTGGCAATTAAATAAATGTTTAAATGACAATATCATCTGCCAATCAAACGAACTAATAATGTCTTCATGGTTAAGAATTGATAACATTTTTTGAAACAATATATCTTTTTGTGTTTGATTGAGTGAATCTGTTTTAATTTCAAAATTTACTTTTCCACTAAATTGAGACCTATTTTTTATAGCTATTTCTTCAATATCTAATTGTTGCAATAAATTAGACAACTCTTTATAAGAAACTTCATTAATATTTATGTCGCCAATATTCGGATCATGATGAAGAATTAATTCATTATCTTTTGTTATACGTACATCAACTTCTGCAAAATCAACATACTCATATGACTTGTTTATACCCGTAAAGGTATTTTCTGTATATGCACGAGGTAGCCCTCTATGTGAAAAAATATTTTTCAAAACCCAGTCCTTACAACAATAAGTTTACTACAATAGATTGTGAAAGTTTTCACAAAGTTGGGAAGTGTGTGAAATGTTTAAAATAGATTTCGAACAAGAAGATTGGATGCTTGAAGGTGCTTGTGTTTATGCAGACACTGATCTCTTTTTTCCGGTAGGTTCATCCATGAAAGCCATGAAACAGACAAATGAAGCTAAGGCTGTCTGTATGGATTGTCCTGTTGTCAATGAATGTCTAGAGTACGCAATTCGCACAAATCAAGACTCCGGTATCTGGGGTGGAACGACTGAAGAAGAGAGAAAATCAATAAGAAGACAGTATAGAAAAACTGGTCTTGTCGTAAATATTTAGGAAACTAGTCCTGCTCCCCTTTTGCTATCTTTATCTTCACTAAATTCAACGGCTTGAATCAAAGATGTATTAATAGCAATTTCACCATCATCATCCTTGTGCATATAAAAAGAGTTTTCTTTAGTAAGCTTTGATAACTCCTCAAGGAACTTGTCTTTATCTTTTACTTCTACCTCTACTCCTGAAGCAGCACCTACCATGTAAATTTTTGCTTTAATTTTTTCAGCCATTTTATCTCCTATAAAACATTCTCTCCCATAAACAGTGCTGAGACAGAATCATCTGTGAATATAGATGTTAGTGCGTTTGCAATTATTGGTGAAACACTAAGAACTTCAACTTTTCCAATTTCTTCGGCATTACCATTCTGCTTTAGTGTATCGGTTGTAATGATGCTGTCGATTGGTGTGTCTTTAAGTTTTTCAACAGAACCATCTGAAAATATACCGTGAGTAGCAGCAACATTGATTGAGAGAACTCCTTTTTGCTCTAAAATTCGAGACGCAGCTGCAATAGTTCCACCAGTATCAATAATGTCGTCAACAATTATAACGTGTCTGTCTTCGACTTCTCCAATTACAGTGAATGATTGTACTTCATTATGTATTTTTGGATCTCTCTTTTTGTGGACAAAGCCAACATAAGCTTCAAGGTGTTTTGCAAAAGTAGTTGCTCTTTTAACACCACCAGCATCGGGTGATATTACAGATATTGATCCATCTAGTTTATCTTTGAAATAATCTACAAACAAAGGAACTGCTGTGAGGTGATCAAACGGTTGATCAACAAATCCCTGAATCTGTTGTGTATGTAAATCAATTGAGACAAGTCTATCAACACCTGAAGCTACGAATAAATCACCAATCAGTCTTGCTGAAATTGGCTCTCTTGGTAAGGCTTTCTTATCTTGCCTTGAGTATGGATAGAAAGGAAGTACAGCGGTAATTCTTTTTGCAGATGCTCTCTTTAATGCATCAACAATTAAAAGTTGTTCCATAATTGTTTTATTAATATCACCTGAGTGGCTTTGCATTACAAAACAATCTGCACCACGAACACTTTCACCAAGCTTGATGTAAAGCTCCCCACTTGCAAACTCTTTTGCTTCCATCTCTGCAATCTCAGTACCTAAATGGCTAGAAACTTTTTCTGCAAGCTCTAAATTAGAAGAGCCTGAAAAGAGCAACATTTTCTTTTTACCTGGTTGCTCAATCATTTTTTTTCTTCCTATCGACATACCCTTCAATATTTTTTTGATTATTTCTTTCAATTGCTAAAGCTTTAGAAGGTACATCTTTTGTAACAACAGAACCAGCACCAACAAATGCTTCTTCGCCAATTGTTATGGGTGCAACAAGCATCACGTCTGAACCTATAAATGCACCGTCATTAATAGTTGTTTGATGTTTATTCTTTCCATCATAATTTACAGTTATAGCACCAGCAGAAAAGTTAACATTTTCACCTACCTCTGCATCACCTACATACGCAAGATGAGGAACTTTGGAATTTTTTCCTAATTTGGATTTTTTTGTTTCTGCAAAAGCTCCGACTTTAACATTTTCTCCTAATTCTGAGCCAGGACGTATATGTGCAAATGGTCCAATATTTCCATTTTGATGAACAATTGAATCCTCTACAACAGAGTTCAGAACTTTTGAATTTTCACCTATTGATGAGTTGTTAATTTGTGCATTTGGTCCAATTTCACAATTAGCAGCGATAGCTGTTGATCCCTTAAGGTGAGTGTTTGCATAAACTTTTGTGCCTGAAGCAATTGTTACGTCTGAGTCAATATAAGTAGAGGTAGGATCTTGGAAATAAACCCCTTCGTCCAAGAACTTTTGAATTAGTTCTTTTTGCATCAAGTCTTCAACTTCATTAAGTTGACCCATAGAGTTAATTCCTTTTATTGACTCTTCACTTACTTGTACTATAACGATATCTAAATTTTCGAGATTTGCAATACCAATTAAATCAGTTAGGTAGAGCTCTCCTTGTGCATTCTCTGTATTGAGCTGGTTAATATGTTGAGAAAGAAAATCCGTATTGAAACAGTAAATTCCAGAATTAATTTCCTTTACGAGTCTCTGTTCATCTGAACAATCTTTTTCTTCAACAATTTTTATTGAAGTACCATCTTTAATAACTCTTCCGTACCCAAAAGGGTTGTCTATCTCAGCAGTTAAAAAACCCACGGCACTTTCAGATTTACTTACTTTAGAAACAAGGTTCTCAATATCTCGTTTCTGAATTAGTGGAACATCTCCTGGAACAACTACAACATAGTCATTAGCTTCATTTATAAAACTTTCCTCGTTTACCGCTATGGAGACAGCGTGACCTGTGCCTAATTGCTCTTCTTGAACTACATATCGAATATCCTCAGGTAATGTTTTAATAACTTTTTCAGATTCATGCCCTACAACTACATAATTATTTTGATATTGTTCTAGAGCTTTAATTGGATATTGCAATATATCTTTTCCAAGAACTTTATGAAGTACTTTTGGTAATTCAGACTTCATTCGAGTCCCTTTACCGGCAGCTAAAATGATTGTTGCTATTTTCATTTCAAAAATGGCTGGGGGAGAAGGACTCGAACCCTCAACGATGGGACCAAAACCCATTGTGTTGCCAATTACACCATCCCCCAATTGTTATGCATATATTCTAATCACTTATTGGAAAGAAACAGGAATCAATTTTTTTACAAATTGAAAACAATTGTAAATCAAGTTTTTCGATCTCTGATTCCAAGTATTCGATATTGTCAATAGGGGCAAAAAATGATGAACCACTGCCAGACATTACAAACTCTTTGTTAAAGTGTTTATTTAAATCTTGCTGCTTTTGACCTAATTTAGGTTCAACCTTAATAGCAGCCTCCCATAAATCGTTTGAAAAATATGTTTTTGTTTTATTAACAACACCTTGTTCAACTCTTTTATCGAATGCTTTAAATACATCACCTGTATTTATATGAAGCTTTGGAACAGCTAACAATAGTTCATCAACTTTGTCTAAATTTATGTCAGTAATTATATCTCCAACACCTGAAATTTTTGCTGGTTTATTATTTACAAAAAATGGAACATCGCTTCCAATATTGTTAGCAATATCTATGTAGTTAGGTGTCTTTAAGCCATACTGACTTGATAAAAAATTTATTAAACCACCTGCATTTGAACTTCCGCCTCCAAGTCCCGCTCCATGGGGAATATTTTTTTCAACATAAATTTTAAACTTTGTAACAAATTCAGGATTTGCTTCTCTCATTAGCCTCAAAGATGTGTGCAGCGTACTTTCTATTCCGTTCAATTCTCCTTTATTGAATAGAATTTCATCTACATCACTTTCTTCGATTGAGATTGTGTCAAACAAGCTTATAGGAACCATATCAGATTCAAGATTATGTAATCTCTCCCCTTTATTTAATGGGTATATTTTTAAATTAAGATTTATCTTTGCCGCAGTTTGAAAAATCATATTGACACTTCCGCAATTTTGTAAAAATCTTCAGGCGACAATTCTTCAGCGCGTGAATTTGGATCTAAACCTAATTCTTCTAACTGACTTTCCGAAAGTATTGTCTTTAGTGAGCTTCGAATCTTTTTTCTTTTTTGTTGAAAAGCAGTTTTTGAAATTTCAAAAGCTTGAAATCGAATTGCTTCATCAATTAAGGCCTCTCTCTGGATTGTGACAACAGAGGACGTTACTTTTGGCTGTGGATGGAAACAGTTTCTTGAAACATCAAACTGGAGTTTTGAATTTGTATACAAACTAAAAAGTACCGATATTGCTCCATAATCTTTTGAGCCAGGTTGAGCTACAATGCGTTGAGCAACTTCTTTTTGAAGCATAACTACATACCTGTGAAGTACTGGTATCTCAGTAACCAATTTTACTAACAAACGCGTCCCGATATTGTAAGGAAGGTTTGATACAAAAATCCACCACGGTCCAGTTAATTGAGAGTAATCAAACGTCATTGCATCTTCATTTATTATCTCTATATTTGGAACCTCAGAGAACCTCTCTTGTAAAACTCCTACTGCAGAAGAATCAACTTCTAACGCTTTGATTCTGTATTGATCTTTTAACAGTTCATTGGTGAGAGACCCAGTACCAGGACCAACTTCAAGTATTGGATCAGCTAACTGCCCTTGGACAAGTTTTGTAATTTTTCTTGATATATTTGTATCAATCAAAAAATTTTGACCTAAGTTTGAATTAGGTTTGAAATCCAATTTATTTATCCATGTATATTCACTCATGAGTTCTTCCTAACAAAGCGTCTGTGTTGCGAATAGTTGTCTTTGAAAGTTCTTCTAACTCCAACTCGAGAAGTTCTGAGAGTTTTTGTGCTGTGAACATTATATTTGATGGTACATTTGATTGGCCTTTATAAGGCTCAGGAGTTAGATATGGAACATCAGTTTCTAGCAATAGTTTGTCTAAAGGAATTTGTTTAACGGAAGCTTGTAAATCATGTGCTGTTTTATATGTAACAATTCCTGAGATAGAAAAGTAAACGCCTAGTTCTTTAAACTGTTTTGTCCAATTATTACCACCTGTCCATGAATGTAGAATGACAGGAATCGAATACCTTCCTTCTTCGAGAACTCTGTAAACATCTTTAAAGCTATCTCTACAGTGAATAATTATTGGTTTGGACAACTCTTCAGCAACGTTTAAGTGAAATAGTAGGTTTTCAATCTGATTTTCACGAGTAGACATATTTCGATAAAAATCTAAGCCTGTCTCTCCTATGAGATCTGCGCGTTCCATTAATTCGTACAACTGTGTTCTACATTCAGACAAATCATCGGCTTCATGAGGATGTAAACCAGCTGACCAATACGAATCCATTGATAAGTTTGCCGACATATTTTCAGCTTTAACAGAGCTCTTCACATCAACACCTGGAATTATCACATAGTGAAGATTAAAAAGATCACTTTCACTGTTATTACCCTTCATTAATTGAAGATGACAGTGTGTATCTACCCATTTATATTGCGATAATGTTTCATTATTTTTCACTACTATATAAGAATAGGTGTATAAAAAATTATGAGTAAAGGCAACAAAAGTAAAATTGATAAATTAGGCAGGGTTGTTATTCCAAAATCTATTCGTGAAGCCCTCAATATTTCCCATGAAGATGAAATCTCATTATATGTTGAAGAAGGTAAGTTAATTATTACTAAAAGGGATCAATTGTGTACTTTTTGTAAAAATGCAAAAGTTGTTCAGCAAATCAAAGATAACTTTATTTGCGGTGATTGCTTATCGAGTATTAAAGATCTTTAATAAGGTCATATATTTCATTACTAGAGTAATTTGAAATTTCTGATACTGCTTTAGAGATATCTCTTTTTGACAAGTTACTGTTTGTAAGTATTTTTAGCGTCTTTTCTAAATCAAAATCTCTTGTTTTGTTTGACGGAGTGCCTTCAACGACAATTGTAATTTCCCCTTTGATGTCTTCAGGTAAAATTTGGAGTAAAGCTTCGGCATTTCCACGATAGATTGTTTCAAATTTTTTTGATATTTCCCTGCATACAACGATATTATTTTTGAAATCATTTTCATAGAAAAAAGATAAGTCTTTTTTTAGTCTTTTAGGTGAAGTAAAGCAGACTGATGTTATTTTTGAAGATACTAATTTCTGCATATACAACTCTCTCTCCTTCCCAGACTTTGGGATAAATCCTAGAAACTGAAATTCGTTAAGATTGAATCCTGAAACTGTCAATGCTGGAAGTATGCTTGATGGTCCAGGCAGTGATATAACATTCAAATCATTGTTAACTAAATCCAATATAAGTTCAGATCCAGGGTCAGAAATCAATGGAGTTCCAGCATCAGAAATTAATGCTATGTCTTTACCCTCTTTTAATAAAGATATAATTTCATCATTTTTTGAGTGTTCATTACCAAGAAAGAATGACTTTAAAGGAGTATCAATACCAAATTTAGAAACCAACTTACCAGCTCTTCTTGTATCTTCGCAATATATAAAATCAACACTCAAAAGTGTGTCAATAACTCGTTTTGAGATATCGTCTAAGTTTCCAATTGGGGTTGGGCAGATATATAAACTACCCATTGTTTAAAAATCTATTATTTGATCTGAAATTTCCTCAAGAATGCTTTTATCTTGGGTTAACACCATTCTTATAAAAGTGCCGTCATTGTACATCCAGAAATTAGTATCACCTACAAACAATTGTCCGCTTGCAAAGCTTTCAGCCTCAGCAAATCTACCCTGCTTTGATGTCCACAATAAGTAAGCATCATAAATTTCTGTTAGGTCTTGAGCTGTATCTCCAGAAACCTTTAAAGTCATAACAAGATTTCCACTCTCATCTATGTAATCTTTCCAAGCACCGCCACCTATACCTATAGCTGCCTTAACTGACTCAACCCTACCAATAAAGCCTTGGAGAATGTATACCATATCTAATGAGCCAATATCTCCTTCATCAATTAAAGAAAAATTATTAATGGTTATTTCATCAAGAGAGACCTCTTCATACACTTCTCCAGAAAAATATTTTTCACTACTATAAATTTGTTCATCTGTTGGTAATTCGAACAAGGCTTCGTTTATTGCATTCATGCCACCATTTGAATTAATTTCTTTTACAAGCTGAGGTCCAAAAGAATAATAGAGATCAAACGGAATGTAAAAATACGAAGGCAGTTCAACTGCACAAGAGATGTTAGGCTGTTGAGAATTCATAGTAGTCCTGTCATAGCTATCCAACATACTTTCCCATCTTGCTTCTATTAAATCAGCCTGGGCTTCCATTATCGCTCTTCTTCCTGGATAATCTGAAAAATCATCTGCTTCTTTCATAGTTAAATACCATCCAGACAAATCGACGACCTGTCCTTGTAATGAATGTGTTAATTCATGAACTAAAACTCTTTGTTCCCATAAATTAAACTTTTTTTGATTTTTCTTAACTGGGATTCTTAAAATTTTATCTAATAAATTGTACGACCCTGAAGAAGCACAACGCTGAAACTCTGTTAATAAATTCTTCATTTGTTCAGGTGTTGCAGTTGTTAAGCCCCACATGTTTTCTGAAAGAACAGCTCTCTCCCACTCACCCTCTTCATAATCTTCATCGAAATCATCAAGATAAGAAACAGCATTATATTCCTGATAGCCATTAACTGTATAGAGTTGAAATTTTGGATATTCTGTAAATTTCAAACCAACCCTTTTTTCAACAAAACTAATTAGTTCATCAAATTGAGCTTTCATCTCTGGGCCCATTTCAATGAGCTCTATCCCATA
>CBFHGZ010000021.1:3666-11014 GCA_965655535.1 Candidatus Actinomarina sp. | reverse complement strand
GAACAGCATTCAGCTTGATTTAGTCCAAACATAGCACAAGTATTATTGATACAAGCTGCATGGCCATGTATATAGGCCATATCTTGTTTGCACCAGCTACATCTTAAGCTATCACTCATAACTTTTTACCCTATGAAATGGAAAATATCTATATTTTAATTTTTTACATTCTGAAATTTTAATAGCGCCTAGGGTTCTAGAATCGCTAGTTGAAAGCTGTCTTTGGTCACCCAAAACAAAAATTTCATCACTTGAAAGCTTTGTTTCGATAAAATCATTTGTAGAAGTTTGAGCCCACGGATCATTTAATATTTCAGAATTAATCAATACTGTACCTTCACTAGATGAGACAATTTCATTTGGAAGGCCAATTACTCTTTTAATAACTTCAATATTTTTTTCAGTGTTCTTGAAAATTACGATATCGCCCCTTGTTAAATCTTCTTTTGGATTAACCGCAATAACATAATCTTCATTTTGAAGCTCTGGACTCATACTGTCTTCTTTTATTTCGTAAGTAGTAAAAGATTTGTCTTCTTTTTTTAAAAATATGTATATTAAGGCTAAAAAAAGAGTTTTAAAATTGATGATCTTTGAAAGTGTTTTAAACATATTGCCTACAACAAATTATAATATATAAAAAAAGGAGTTTAATGAAATTGTTTAAACCAAAAAACGTTGCATATGCACATTGTGATTTACCTTGCGGAGTTTATGATCCTGCACAAGCAAGAATAGAAGCAGAATCTGTTCTAAACGCTTCAAAAAAATATCAAGAATCAGACGATGCTAGTTTTAAGCAAAGATGTGTAACTATCAAAGAAGAAAGAGCTGAGGAAGTAAAGCACCATTTATGGGTTCTTTGGACTGACTACTTTAAGCCAGAACACTTAGAGAAGTATCCAAATCTTCATGATCTTTTTTGGAATGCAACAAAAAAAGCAGGCGAAGCTAAGAAAACTGAAGATCCAGCAGTAGGTGAAGAGCTATTAGCTTTGATAGACGAGATTGATAAGATTTTTGTAGATTCTAAATCTTAATCAAATTTTTTAAACAGGAGTCCAATTTCTTTTAATTCGGCTCCTGTTTTTATTTTATTTACACCCCAGTCGTTATTTGTTTCTCGGGGGATTGCATTCTTAACTTTATTACTAGTTGTTGGCATGAATGGATAAAGTAAGTTTGCACATGAATCAATTGCTGTAAGTGATGTGTGAAGGATACGATAAGCTCGATCAGCATCTTCTTTTATGACTTTCCATGGTTCTGTTTCGTTTAGGTACACATTAACTGTGGAAACAACTTTCATGCTTTCTTGTAAAGCAGACTTGAGTTCTACTTTTTCGATTTGATTACCAATTTGTTCATAACTATTTGTGACACTTTCTAGTAATTTACTATCTACCTCTTCTTCAGGGCCTATATTGTTTAATTTTTCAAAATTATTTTGGATTTGTTTAAATACTCTTTGAACAAGATTCCCCCACGCAGCTACAAGCTCTTCATTATTTCTCCTTATCATTTCATCTTCAGATATTTCTGAATCTGACTGTTCTGGAAGAACGGAAGCTAGTGCATATCTTAGAGAATCAGGATTCCACTCGTTGAGATATTCATCTAGAGATTTTCCAACACCTCTACTAGCAGATGCTTTTTCTCCTTTTACCAAAATGTATTGATTAGCAGGAACATTTGTAGGTAAATTTAACCCTTCGTAACCTAACAATATACTTGGCCAGATAACAGCATGAAAAGGTACATTATCTTTTCCAATGAAGTAATAGGATTCTGCATCTTCATTTGTCCACCAATCTTTCCACGCATCTTCATCACCATTTAACTTAGCCCATTCTTTAGATGCTGAGAGATAACCAATAACTGCTTCAAACCAAACATAGATTTTTTTGCCATCTCCTAAATCGTCAACCGGAATTTTTATTCCCCAGTCCAAATCCCTAGTAATCGCTCGATCTAATAAACCTTCTTTTACAAACGATTTTGCCCAGTTAATTACGTGTGGTCTCCAACCTTCTCTTGTTTCAAGCCAATCTGCCAACTTGGCTTCAAGTGAACTAAGTTTTAAGAAAAAATGTTCAGTTTCTTTAAACTCCGCTGTACTTCCAGATATTTTGCTAACTGGATTAATGAGTTCTTCTGGATCCAGAGTTTTGCTGCAACTATCACACTGATCACCTCTTGCTTCAGAATATGAGCAATGAGGACAAGTGCCCTCTACATATCTATCTGGAAGAAACCTATTTTCAGACTTGTCATACGCCTGTAATGAGGTTTGCTTATCAATCAATCTATTTTCTAGAAGTTGTAAAAATATGTCATGTACTACTTCAATATGCGTATCTGTCATCGTGGTTGTGTAATTGTCCCAAGATATATTTAGCTTTTCCCAATACCCAAGAAACTCATTGTGATACTTGTTAACAATATCTATGGGCTCAACACCTTCAGCATCTGCACGAACAGTAATAGGTGTACCATGCACATCGCTTCCAGATACCATCAACACTTTGTTGCCAATCACTCTGTGGTATCTAGCAAAAATATCAGCTGGCAGATATGCACCACCAATATGTCCCAAGTGCCTTGAACCACTAGCGTACGGCCAAGCAACAGAAACTAAAATGTTTTTTGACATACATAAAGAATAACTAAGTTTTACTAAACATAAAGCTTCATTTCACTCACAAATCATGAAACAATTAAGAAACAATTCAGTAATAATCATTTAACTTCTAAGACTATGTATTACTTTTTCAATTGTTTAAATTTAATTAAAACAAAAGGAGATTTATGGAAGCAACAATTATTCAATCAGTGGATAGTTTATGGATTCTGATTGCTGGCATCCTTGTTATGTTCATGCAGCCAGGATTTATGTTAGTTGAAACTGGTTTCACAAGATCAAAAAACTCAGTAAACATCGTTATGAAAAACTTTATGGATTTTTCAGTTGGTGCAATTACTTACTGGGCATTTGGGTTTGCATTGGCATACGGAGGAACAACACTAGGAGGATTCCTAGCTTATGGTAATTTCTTCTTAGAGGGAGACTCTACTACTTACTTCTTCCAAGTAGTTTTCGCTGCAACAGCCGCAACTATTGTTTCTGGTGCTGTAGCTGAAAGAACAAAGTTCAGTGCATATTTACTTTTTCAGCCGTTTATATGCGGTGTTATTTATCCAATCGTTACGCACTGGGTATGGAGCGGTCAAGGATGGTTAGGTGACTTAGGATTTGTAGATTTTGCAGGTTCTGGTGTTGTCCATATGGTAGGTGGATTTGCAGCCCTTGCAGCTGTTCAAGTTGTAGGTCCTAGAATTGGAAAATTTGATGACAATGGTTCACCACTACCTCTTCCAGGTAGCTCAATGGTAGCTGGAGCTTTAGGTGTATTTATTTTATGGTTTGGTTGGTATGGATTCAATGTTGGATCTGCATTAGCAGCAATTGATGTTGATCTAGCTGCAATTGCAGTCACAACAACATTGTCTGCATCAGCAGCTTCTATTGCAGCAATGTATACTTCTATGATTTCTGGAAAGCCAGATGTAAGTATGACACTAAATGGTGCTCTTGCAGGTTTAGTAGGAATTACAGCAGGATGTGCAAATGTGAATAATTTAGGTGCTGTAATTATTGGTGCTATTTCTGGTGTTCTTGTAGTCTATTCCATCAAATTTATTGAAAAAAAAGGTTTAGATGATGCTGTTGGAGCAATTTCTGTACACGGAATTTGTGGTGCATGGGGAGTTCTTGCAGTAGCTATATTTGATACAACAGACGGTGTAGTTTATGGTGGTACATCACTACTTGTTCCTCAATTAATTGGAATATTAGCAATTGGATCTTGGGCTTACTTGACTTCTTTTGCTGTACTAAAAGCAATTGATTCTGGTCTAGGTTTGAGAGTTACTCCTGAAGAGGAGATAGCAGGACTAGATGCTTCCGAGCATGGAACTACTGCTTATGGAGATTTTATTCTCAAAAAATAATATACACATTTGAAAATCAGCCTTCTAGATTTAGGTTTCCCCCTATTTTTTCAGGCTGGTTTTCAGCTTTATAAACTAAAAAATTAAGCCTATTATATGGTAACTATGTTTGACTTTACAGAAAAAGATTCGTGTGGTGTAGGGTTCATAGCTTCGAGAAAAATACCTGCAACTCATGGTATGACACTAAAAGTTCTTGAATGTTTATCTAATTTAGACCATAGAGGTGCAAAATTTGCTGACGGTACTGGGGATGGAGCAGGAGTTTTAACAGAGATTCCTTATGAGTTAATTAGAGCGGAGCTTTTAGATCTAGATGTAGCAGTAAATAAGTCAGAAAAAATAGGAATAATTTCCTGTTTTTTTGATCCTAAAAATATAGAAGACTCCAAAGACTTTATTAATGAGTATTTAAATAAATTTAACATCAAGCTTTTATATTGGAGAAAAGTTCCTACTGATAAAGAGATTTTAGGAACTCTAGCAAAGAATTCAAAACCAGGAATTTATCAAGCAATTATCTCTACTGAAGACAAATCTCTAAATGGATTTGAAAAAACATTATATGTGTTCAGAAAAACCTTAGAAAAGGCAATAAAAGAAGTTGGCGTGCTCAATATTCATATCAACTCATGTTCAGCAAGGACAGTTGTATACAAAGGTTTGTTTACTGCAAGTCAGGCAGCAGATTTTTATTGGGATTTAAGAAACCCACTGTACAAAACTAGATTTGGAATTTTCCATCAAAGATTTTCAACAAATACATCCTCTACATGGGACAAGGCTCAACCTTTCAGAATGCTTGCACATAATGGTGAAATAAATACCATACAGTCAAACGTTTCTTGGATGAAAGCACGTGAAGTTGATGCAACATCAAGTTTTTGGAAAGAAAATATAGAAGATCTCAAACCATTTATCGATGACTCAATTTCAGATTCTGGTCAGCTTGATAATGCTATAGAACTTTTAGTTAAATCTGGAAGAACTTTAGCTCATGCTCAGGAAATGTTAATGCCTTCCGCATGGGAAAATAATCCAAGGTTTACAACAAAACAAAAAGCTTTTTATCAATACCATTCATTTTTAACCGAACCTTGGGATGGTCCAGCAGCAATAGTTGCATCTGATGGGTTAGATATAATTGCTGGTCTTGACAGAAGTGGCCTGAGACCATTGAGATGGATGGTTTCTGATAGATATATACTTGCCGCTTCAGAGATAGGAATATGTCCATCTGTTGAAGCTGGTGCAACAAAGACTGCTCAACTGGAGCCGGGGCAGACCATACGCTATAGAATTAAAAATGATGAACTCCTAGATGAAAATCAAGTCATTACTCGTTTAAGTGAAAAAAATCCATACGAAGATTGGGTCAAAAGTAAACCACTTAATTTAGATAAAAAGTTTAATCCAAAACAAGACAGCATTGACTTAAAACAACTTTCAAACCTTTATTCATATACCCCTGAAGAAGATAGATTAATTCTCACACCTATGCTTAAAGGTGACATACCAACAGGCTCAATGGGTAACGATACATCAATAGCAGTATTGAGTAAATCCCCTCAAAGACTTTCCAGATATTTTCATCAACTTTTTGCTCAAGTTACAAACCCTCCAATTGATCCAATTCGTGAAAGATTTGTTATGTCAACAAAAACCTACTTAGGAAAAAGAGGTTCTATATTAAAAGAAACAGCTCAACAGGCAAACCTGATCACACTAGAGTCACCAGTATTAAGTGGAAATGAATTTGATAATTTAGTTTCAGGAAAATCATTTAAAAATAAATCACTACTTGTTTCTACTACATTTGATAAATCGGTAGTTACTCTTGATGATGCTTTATCCAACTTGTGTGAAAAAATAAAAAATGGTGTTAATGATGGAAAATCTATCATTATTCTTTCAGATCGAGAAATTAAGGAAGGGGAGTCTCCTCTTCCTTCACTGTTAACCACTGCAAAAGTTCATCACTTTTTAATCGAAGAGGGTATTCGATTAAAAGCATCAATAATTGTCGCAACTGGAGAAGTCAGAGATTCACACGATTTAGCATGTCATATAGCTTATGGCTCATCTGCGGTATGGCCATATCTAGCACTTGAGAGAGTAAGGCAAATTGCAATTAACAATAAAGACATTGATATTGAACCTGAAAATGCGCAAGAAAACTACAGAAATGCTTTGAACAAAGGTTTACTAAAAATAATGTCCAAAATGGGGATTTGTACAATTTCATCATATAGAGGCTCTGAGCTGTTTGAAATAATTGGATTAGATGAAGAGTTAATTGATGAGTATTTCAAGTATTCCAAAACTAGAACTTCTGGTCATGGTAAAAAAGAAATCTTTGAAAATCTTGGTGTCTTTGGTGAAATAGAAGAAATGCCAGATGATATAGGTGGTTTTTATAAGCATAAAAAGAATGCAGAAACTCATGTGACATCACCTAAGACTGTGTTGAAGCTTCAAAAAGCTGTACGGTCTGGAGAGGTTGAAGACTGGGCTCAGTACTTAGATACTTTAGAAGATAGACCTCATGTTCAAATAAGAGACTTATTTTCAATACCTGAATTATCTGGTCAAAATAGTGAAATTTCTCAAGAAGTTCTAGAACCTATATTTAAAAAGTTTGTTGTTAGCTCTATGTCTCTTGGTGCTCTTTCAGAAGAGGCACATCAAGCTTTAGCAGAAGGCATTAACAGTATTGGAGGCAAGTCAGGTTCAGGTGAAGGCGGGGAAGATCCGGAGAGGTTTAATACAATTAGAAATTCTAAAATCAAACAAATTGCTTCTGGAAGGTTTGGTGTCACTCCTGACTACCTAGCGTCAGCAGAGGAGTTTCAAATTAAAATGGCTCAAGGCTCAAAACCAGGCGAAGGTGGTCAATTGCCTGGATTTAAGGTAGATAAACATATTGCTACTTTGAGACATACAATGGAAGGTGTAACTTTAATTTCGCCACCGCCACATCATGATATATATTCAATTGAAGATCTAGCCCAATTAATTTACGATCTAAAAACTTTCAATCCTAATAGTCCAGTCTCAGTTAAATTAGTGTCTGAACCAGGTGTTGGCACTATTGCGGTAGGTGTAGCAAAAGCTGGTGCTGATATTATTACAATCGCCGGTAGTGATGGTGGAACAGGTGCTAGTCCTTGGATAAGTATTAAACATGCAGGTTCACCATGGGAATTAGGTTTAAGTGAAACACATCAAGCATTGGTCCAAAACAATATGAGACAGAATGTATTACTCGAAGTTGATGGTGGACTACGCTCAGCAAAGGATGTTGTAATAGGTGCCATATTAGGTGCAGATAGATTTG
>CBFHGZ010000021.1:0-3656 GCA_965655535.1 Candidatus Actinomarina sp. | reverse complement strand
TACCTCTTCTTGCTCTAGGCTGCAAAATGGTAAGACAGTGTCATGAAAATACTTGTCCTGTAGGCATAGCCACTCAAGATGCTAACTTAAGAGCTAAATTTCCTGGTTCATCTTCTCAAATTGAACAATTATTTACATTTATTGCTAGAGATATTGTTTCGTACTTACAAGAATTTAATGTTGAAAGCCTTACTGATTTGGTTGGAAGAGCAGATTTGCTTGGATTAAAAGTAGTAAATGCAAGCTTATCTAAGTCTCTACACAAAGTATTAATCAACACTTCAATTGAAGAAAAACATCCTGGATTTATTAGACATGACGAGGGAAGACTCTCAAGAAGAATTACTTCTGAAGTGATAAAATCTCTGAACACTGGTAAAGAGTCATTTATTCAGTATCCAATCTCAAATGAAGATAGAAGTATTGGTGCTCGACTTTCTGGTGAGATAACCTTACAGAATTTATCTTCAAAACTATCTAAATATCCCTCAACAATAAGCCTCTCTGGTGCAGCTGGTCAAAGCTTCGGTGCTTTTATACGAGATGGAATAAATTTGAAATTAACTGGAAGTGCAAATGACTATGTTGGAAAAGGTATGGCAGGAGGAAGCATCACAATTATTCCACAAGGTGCGAAAATGAAAAGCACCTATCATGCTGCTGGCAATACTCTCTTATATGGGGCTACTGGAGGACAGTTATATATTTCCGGTACTGTTGGTCAGAGATTTGGTGTTCGAAATAGTGGTGCAATTGGTGTAGTTGAAGGCTGTAGTGCGCACGGGGCAGAATATATGACTGGAGGAACTTTAGCAATACTTGGTCCAATTGGGTTTAATTTTGGTGCAGGCATGACAGGTGGGAAAGCTATAGTCTTAAATACTCAGAAAAATTTTGAACAATTCATATCATCTACAGCACCAGAAATGAGAAAGTTAACTGATTTAGATAAGATCGATTTAAAAACCTTGATCGAACTACATTACGAAAAAACAAATTCTGAAAAAGCCAAATCACTTCTTGATAAATATGATGAATGGGATGAAATTTTTTCTGTTTTTGGTGGCTTGAACCAGGTTCAAGAAGAATCAAAAAATACAGCCTCTCTAAATGTCAAGTCTCTAGATTAAATACCACTACTAAAAAACAATTAATGGGTATACCATAGACATATGATAAATACTGTATTAAACAGTCCTTTAGAGTGGTCTGATGTATTGGAGTCTGTATATGATTCCAAAATAGACTCTATAGGATTAAATGAAAGAGTTGCTTCTTTAGCCACACGCAGTATAAAAAAAGATTCAAAACTTCAAGCGCTTAATTTAATTGTATCTATGTGTGATTTAACAACATTAGAGGGTGAAGATACTGAGGGAAAAATTTCACAGATGGCAGCAAAAGCAATAAAGCCTGATCCGTCTGATAAATCAATTCCTTCTGCAGCTGCTGTTTGTGTGTATCCCTCACTAGTAGGACCAATTAAAGAAAAAGTAATGCACTCAGATGTCAAAGTAGCATCTGTTTCATCTTATTTTCCGAGTGGGCAAGTACCAATGGAATCTAAATTACTTGATACAAAATATGCAATTGATTCAGGTGCAGATGAAATTGATATTGTTATCAATAGAAAAGCTTTTTTAGAGGGAGATTATAGAAAAGTTTATGATGAAATTGTTGCCTTAAAAGAATTATGTGGAGATGTTCACTTAAAAACAATTATTGAAGTTGGCGATCTTAAGACTTATGAAAATATTAGAAAAGCAAGTTTAATTTCATTAGCTGCAGGTTCAGATTTTATAAAAACTTCAACTGGTAAATTATCAGTAGGTTCCTCAAGACAGGCTTGCTATGTGATGTCTAAAGCTGTTTTAGATTTCTACCACATGACAGGAATCAAGGCTGGTATTAAAGTTGCTGGTGGTATTAGGGATGCAAAAGATGCAATTAGATATCTTGTTATTGTAAATGAAGAAATGGGTGTTGATTGGCTTAGCCCTGATATGTTTAGATTTGGAGCTTCAAGTTTATTAGATGATGTTTTGAAACAAATAAGAAAATTAAAGACAGGTGCATACCAAGCTAGTTATTATTTTCCTAGGGGTTAATTATGGTTGAATGGAATTATTCAGAATCTATCGAATCTTCAAGTATTGTTGATATTAAGAATAAATATGAAAACTTTATTGGGGGAGACTTTGTTTCGCCTTTAAGTAAAAAATATCTAGATACTATTTCACCGTCCACAGAAGAAAAACTTGCAAAAATTCCACTTTCAAATAAATCTGACGTTGATAACGCTGTTCAAGCAGCCCAAGAAGGATTTAAGGTTTGGTCCAAAACTTCTCCAAATGATAGAGCTAAATATTTATTTAAACTTGCGAGGTTGATTCAAGAGAGGTCTCGTGAGTTTGCTGTCCTAGAATCAATAGACGGAGGGAAGCCTATAAAAGAATCGAGAGATTTTGACCTACCCCAAGTTGCTGCTAACTTCTTTTATTTTGCTGGTTGGGCAGACAAATTAGATATTTCATGGGGCACCAAAGCTTTAAAACCTTATGGAGTCGTTGGTCAAATTATTCCATGGAACTTTCCATTGCTTATGCTTGCTTGGAAGGTAGCTCCAGCACTTGCTACTGGAAATGCTGTGGTGCTTAAGCCTGCAGAAACAACATCATTAACAGCTCTCCATTTTGCTGAACTATGTGAAATTGCAGGAATTCCACCAGGTGTTGTAAATATAATTTCTGGAGATGGCTCAACTGGTTCAGAGCTTGTTAACCATAGTGGTATTAATAAAATTGCATTTACAGGATCTACTCAAGTAGGGAAATTAATTCAAAAATCTTTAGCAGGTAAAGATGTTGGCTTAACACTTGAGCTTGGTGGTAAGGCAGCAAATATAGTTTATGAGGATGCAGCCATAGATCAGGCAGTAGAGGGAGTTGTTAACGGAATATTTTTCAATCAGGGTCATGTATGTTGTGCAGGCAGTAGATTATTACTTCAAGAATCAATACAGGAAGAGTTCATTAGAAAACTTGAAAAAAGAATGCAGTCGTTGAGAGTTGGCAATCCTCTAGACAAGAATACAGACATTGGGGCAATTAACTCTAAAGAACAGTTAAATAAAATCTCATCAATGGTTGATGAAGGTGTAAGCGATGGTGGTGAATTGTTTCAGATTGAATGTGAACTTCCAGGAAATGGCTTTTGGTTTAAACCAAGTCTTTTCACAAATGTTCAACCATCATACAATATTGCAAGAGAAGAAATATTTGGACCAGTTCTCACAACATTAACTTTTAGAACTCCTGATGAAGCAATAGAGATTGCAAATAATACAGAATATGGATTATCAGCTGGAATTTGGACAGAAAAAGGTTCTAAAATTCTTTGGACTGCAGATAGGTTAGAGGCCGGAGTAGTTTGGGCAAATACGTTTAATAAATTTGATCCATCTTCACCATTTGGAGGATACAAAGAATCTGGTTTTGGTAGAGAAGGAGGAAGACAAGGTCTGTTGTCTTACTTGAAGGCTAAATCATGATAGAGATTAAAAAAACTTATAAAAATTACGTCAATGGAAAATATGTCAGATCAGAATCTGGAAAAACTTTTACAGTTGTTTTAAAAGATGGTGTTTATGAAATCCC
>CBFHGZ010000020.1:9300-11598 GCA_965655535.1 Candidatus Actinomarina sp. | reverse complement strand
TCAATCAATAAACTTAGTGAAATAGTTTCAGAACAAGAAGCTGAAAAAATTTACAATTACTTTAATAATTAATTTACCAATTCGTATTCAATAAGAACTAATATATCTAATGTGGCAAACAAAAGACCTGAAGTAATTTTATTAGTAGGAATGTCTGGAGCAGGACGTTCTGCTAGTTCTAATGTATTTGAGGACATGGGTTACTATGTTATTGAAAATTTACCAGCTGATTTAGTCGAATCTGTAGTTCAATCAAATGATGTAACAGAATCTAACAAACAATTAGTCCTTACTATTGATGCTAAAGAAGCTTCTGCTCAAAAGGATCTCAGGGAAAGTCTTGATAAATTGAGTCAATCAGGTGTTTTAACAAGAATAATTTTCATTGATGCCGATAACGAAACTCTTATTGAAAGATATGAAGAAAATAGAAGGCCACATCCTATTGGTCTTGAGTCAATTTCTCAATCAGTAAAAACAGAAAGAGATCTTTTAAAGCCTATAAAAGAACTAGCAGATCAAGTACTTGATACTACCGATATGAATGTACACGAATTGAGAAAGAGGATTATTGAAGGCTTTCAAGGTGAAGCATCTAATCAAGATTTAAAAATTTCAGTTACTTCATTTGGGTTTAAAAATGGTACTCCAAGAGATGCAGATATTGTTTTTGATGTAAGATTTCTTCCAAATCCTCATTGGAGAGAAGAATTGAGAGCATCAACAGGTCAATCGCCAATGGTTAGAAACTATGTTTTATCATTTGAAGATGCTCAAGTTTTTCTGGAAAAAATTAAAGATATGATTGATTTCCTTTTACCTAGATTTATATCTGAAGGGAAGTCGTATGTTGGAATTGCTATTGGTTGTACAGGTGGCAAGCACAGAAGTGTTGTCATGGCTGAAGAAGTTTATAAGTGGTTAAAAACTCGCGATAATGATTCTGTTGTTATGCATCGTGATATGAAAGAAGCCTAGTTTGCAACTTAAACTTGGAAACGTTTTAGTCAGATCTGATTTAAATGTTCCAATAAATAATAAAAAAGTTTCAGATAACTTCAGAATATTGAAAGCAGTATCTTACTTAGATGAGTTAAAAAAAATCTCTAAAAACATAATTTTTTGTTCCCACCTAGGAAGACCTAAAGGATTTGATTCTACTTTTAGTCTGGAACCAGTTGCTATTGAGTTGTCTAATATTATAAATGAAAAAGTTGAGTTTATAAATGATTGCTTACACGAAAATATTAGCGATACAATAAATAATTCAAGTGGAAAAGTTTATTTATTAGAAAATTTAAGGTTCTATTCAGGTGAAGAAGAAAATGATTTAGAATTTTCAAAAAAATTATCAAATCCTTATGATAGTTTTATATTTGATGCATTCGGATCTGCTCACAGAGAACATGCCAGCGTAGTTTCAGTTGGAAAATTTTTAGATTCATATCAAGGAAAACTTGTAAGCAAAGAAGTTTCTGAATTACAACCATTAATTGAAGGACCAGAAAAACCTTTCTCAATAATACTTGGAGGTGCAAAGGTATCAGATAAACTTCAGATGATTGAAAATTTATTACCTAATGTTGATAATTTACTTTTAGGTGGAGGTATGTGTTTCACATTTTTAAAAGCATTAGGATTCAATATCGGAAAATCATTATTTGAGGAGTCATATGTTCCTATTGCTAAAAAAATATTAGATTCTACAGAAGGTTCCAAAATATTACTGCCCACTGATTTTGGTGTTACAACAGACATAAATTCCTCTGATAGATTTGAAAAGCAAATTAACGACTTTTGTGACGATGACATAGGTGTTGATATTGGAAAAGAATCAGTTGAAAGTTTTATCAAATACTTAGAAGATTCAAAAACTATTTTTTGGAATGGTCCTATGGGTGTATTTGAAAATAGCGCGTTTGCTTACGGAACAAAAGAAGTAACTTCTTTTCTTTCTCAAACAACAGCAAATACAGTTGTAGGGGGTGGTGATTCGGTTAGTGCTATAAATACTTTTTCTAAATTAGAAATGTTTAATCATATATCAACTGGGGGAGGTGCCTCTATAGAGTTTTTAGAAGGTATTGATTTGCCAGGTGTTGATAAATATAATTCACTTATAATCTAAAGCTATGAAAAAAATTGTTATTGGAAATTGGAAATTAAATTTGGATCACCTTCAAGGCATTCAATTACTTCAAAAAATTAATTATTCAATTGAAAAAGAGACTGAAGAAAAAGTCGATATTGTATTAGCACCTTCACACACATCTTTAAGATCACTTCAAACAGTTATAT
>CBFHGZ010000020.1:0-9201 GCA_965655535.1 Candidatus Actinomarina sp. | reverse complement strand
TTTCAGATAATTTGAAAATCAAACTTTCTTCACAAGATATATCACAATACAGTGAAGGGGCTTACACAGGTGAAGTCTCGAATTTACAACTTGAAAAATTAAATATAACTTACTCAATAATCGGCCACTCAGAGAGAAGAGAGTATTTTAATGAAAATAATGAAATCGTAAATTTAAAAATTAATCAAGCTTTAGATAAATCCATAACACCCATCGTTTGCTTTGGAGAAGATCTCGAATGTAGAAATAATGGTGAACAATTAAATTTTATCAAAACACAATTGAATGAAGGATTTAAAGGCATTAGAAAAGATAAGGTTAGTGAAATAATTTTTGCTTATGAACCAATTTGGGCAATAGGTACAGGAAAAGTCGCAGAGTTAGAGGATATTGTAGAAGTTTTAAGCTTTGTTAAAGATGAAATAAGTTCAAAAAGTTTTTTTAAAGATACTTTTAGATTTATTTATGGGGGAAGCGTTTCTCCAGATAATTCAAAAGAAATTTTAAACCTTCCAATTGTCGACGGAGCATTGGTTGGTGGTGCTTCATTAGATGCTGATAAATTTACTAAAGTTATAAATTCAATAGACTTATGAATTTAATTTTTGTTCGTCATGGTCAAAGTCTTTGGAATTTAGAAAATAAATTTACTGGATGGGTAGATGTAGGTTTAAGCGATAGGGGAAAAAAAGAAGCTTCTTTAGCTGGTCTTAAACTTAAAGACGAAGGTTTTATACCGGATATTTGTTATACGTCTTATTTAAACAGATCTAAAGATACAGCAAACATTATTTTAGATAATCTAGAAAAAGGAAAAAATTTTAAAATTTTTAATATCTGGGAATTAAATGAACGTCATTACGGAGCTCTTCAAGGTTTAGATAAGATTGAAACTGCTAAAAAGTACGGAGAAGATCAGGTTCAACTTTGGAGAAGAAGTTTTGATGTTAAACCACCTAGTATTGATGAGTCATCAGATCATAATCCAAAAAATGATCCAATTTATAAAGATGTAGATGGTAACTTACCAGTTGGTGAATCACTAAAAGATGTGGTTCAAAGAGTGGAAGGTACTTTAAAAAATATTTTGTTAGAAACAAATGACTTTAACATTTTAGTTGTAGCACACGGAAATAGTATTCGTGCCATGATAAAAATCTTAGAAAACATTTCTGATAAAGAGATAGCTGAAGTTAATATTCCAACTGGTTTACCTCTTGCTTTTAACATAGATGGTGAAAAAATTGAAAGAATTGGCTATTTGGCAGATGAAAATGAATTAAAGAAATTAGAAAAAGAAGTAGAAATGCAGTCTAAAGTAAGTTCTGAGGAGGGTTAAAATTTACTAATGGATATTATTACTGCAGTTCTAGTAACAGTTCATATTATCATATCAATTGCACTGGTAGCTTTAGTGTTGTTGAATAGTGGTAAAGGTGGAGGTTTGTCTGATATGCTTGGTGGCACTGGATCTTCAGGTAACATTGGTCAAACTCTAGCTGAAAGAAATTTAAGTAGAATCACAGCACTTGTGGCATTGCTCTTTGCAGCTACTACTTTATCTCTTTTTTGGTTTTTAGATTGATTTAGCGCGGGTGGCGGAACTGGTAGACGCGCAGGATTAAGGATCCTGTGGGGTAAAACCCGTGGAGGTTCGAGTCCTCTTCCGCGCACAATATGAATAACGTAATTGCTATCATAAATGATCCTGATGTAACTTTAGGAACTATACCTACCTCAGTAAAAACTCTAAATGCTTGGGAAGTTGCTTGGGAAAATTTAGATCTTACAAATACTTATATCATCTTAGGTGGACATATGGGATCTTATGATGATTCAGAACATGAGTATTTAAAGTCTGAAAAGAAATGGTTACAAAGTGCTGTTAAAAATAACACAAAAATATTAGGTATTTGTTTAGGTGCACAGTTACTTTCAGATGCTCTTGGCGGTGACGCATATCTTGCTGACAATATTGAATTTGGATTTAAAACTTTAAATTTTGAAACTGATATGGAGAAATTTAGTGAGTTTAAAGATGTGAAAGTATTTACATGGCATAGGGACACTTTCTCAATTCCACCAGGTGCAAAATTAGTTGCTTATACAAATTTTCCACAAATTTATACAATAAAAAATACTGTTGCCTTTCAATTCCATCCAGAAATTAGTAAAGCTTTATTTACTAAATGGTATGAGAAGGAAGGATCAAAAGAAGAGTTAGCCAAATTCGATGTAGATTCAGAACTTAATTATCTTGATGAAAATATAGATAGTCTTTCTTTAGCTATGAATAATTTTTTAAACAGGTGGTTAGTTTCTTAAATACCCAAAATATTATCGATATATTTATTTAAAATTTCAAATTTTTTTTCCAATACCTTTTCCTCCAATATGTAATTTTTAATTTCTGGATTAATTGGTGACATTACACACAGTTCATAAAATTTATTTATCCTATTGTATGAATCGATATTAAAATTCGGAATTTCTAAGTTTATTCCATTTTCAATTAACTTTGCTGTGGCATTAATAATTTTCTTTTCTAAACTTTCCAATTCAGATATTTCTGGTGGCAATCCAATGTCGTTATGTTCCAAGCTTTCAATTTTTGGATATTCATGTTCAAAATTAAAATTTTTTAATTTATAATTTTGCAGACATTGAGTTATAACTAATTGTTCTGCGTTATCGATGTCCTGATATTCAATAATTCTTACTTCTGAAATAATTTGATTTTCGGTGTTTAAATCAACTCCTACGGTGAATGTTTCATCATTTTTTATACAATCTGCAATTAATAGTAAATATCTTGGTTCAAATACTTTTAAAGCAGAAATTTCATTTGGGAAATAATGAATACCAGCACCAAAGTAAGGAAAATCAACTAACATTATTCTGTTAATTAGGATAACAAGGTTAAATAATATGAGAATTGAAGATGAAATAAAGTTAACTTTTGATGATGTATTAATCAGACCAAAGAGAAGCACGTTAGTATCGAGATCTGAAGTTGATCTAACAAGACCTTTTAAGTTTAAACACACCAAGAAAACCTGGAGTGGTGTACCAATTTTTTCTGCAAATATGGATACAACTGGTACCTTTAATACTGCTAAAGCCTTAGAAAAGTTTGGAATAATAACCGCTATCCATAAGTTTTATAGCATTGAAGATTGGAAAAGTAATTTAGAACATTTAGATCCTAAATATTTAACTGTTACTGTTGGTACATCTGATGAAGAATTTCAAAAAGCAAAGGAAATTTTTACAATAAATGATGATATTGATTTTTTATGTCTAGACGTTGCCAATGGTTATAGAGAAGATTTTCTTCAAGCTATTTACAAATTTAGAAATGAATTCCCTGAAAAGATAATCATAGCTGGAAATATTGCTACTAGAGAAATGACTGAAGCAATCATATTAGCTGGAGCTGACATAGTAAAAGTTGGCATTGGTCCTGGTTCCGTTTGTACTACTAGAAAAGTTGCTGGTGTTGGTTACCCCCAACTATCTGCAATTTCTGAATGCGCAGATGCAGCACATGGACTCGGTGGTCATGTAATTTCTGACGGTGGTTGTAAATTTCCTGGAGATGTTTCTAAAGCCTTTGGTGCTGGAGCTGACTTCGTGATGTTAGGAGGAATGTTTGCAGGACATGAAGAATCTGGTGGGGAGTTGGTTACTGAATCTAATGGTAAAAAATACAAAGATTTTTATGGAATGTCTTCTGAATTAGCTCAGCAAAGATACTATGGCGACGTTGCTAAGCATAGAGCTTCTGAGGGAAAAAAAGTAAGATTAGAGTATAAAGGTAACATTGAAAACACGGTTCAATCAATACTCGGTGGCATGAGGTCGGCTTGTTCTTATGTAGGTGCTAAAACTATCAAAGACTTACCAAAATGCACAACATTTATTCGTGTTACACAGACTACAAATGAAGTGTTTAGTACGTTTGAAAATTGAAAGTAGAAATATACACTAAGAACAATTGTATTTGGTGTGACAGAGCCAAACTTCTATTAGATTCAAAAGATATTGAGTTTAAAGAAATTGATCTATCAGATGATCAAAAAAGAGAAAAATTTTACAACTCTATTGGTGAAAATGTTAAAACAGTGCCACAGATTTACATTGATGATCTGAGGATAGGTGGATACCAAGATCTCGTAGCGTGGTTTAATGGCTAAACAAGATTCATCTAAAACAGTTTTTCTTGCTCTCTCGGTTAATTTTTTATAGGCTTGATTAAATCATTTGTTGCATTCATTACGAATTCAAGTGCGATGTTTTCAGAAGCTATTCATTCATTTGTTGATTCATTTAATCAATTTTTACTTTGGTTTGGAATTAAACAATCAAAAAAAGATAACCGAAAAATTTATCCATTAGGAAGAGGGAAGGAAGAGTATTTTTGGACACTTGTTGTTGCAGTTTTTATATTTACGGTAGGTGGTCTTGTTTCTTTAGAACATGGAATTGAGGCAATTTCTCATCCTAAAAAATTAGAAAATCTAGCTATCTCTATTTCTATATTAAGTATTTCTATAATCCTAGAAACTTACGTGTTAATTAAAGCAGTTTAAAAATTAAGAGATGGAAAAAAGAATAAATCAATAATGAAGTTATTAAAAAAAAAGCAATGACGGACCATTAATTGCAATTGTTGTAGAAGACTTTGCAGCAACTCTAGGTTTGGTTATTCCTTTGATAGGAACTTAATATCATACTTTACGAATAATCCAATTTATTACGCAATGAGTTCTATATTAATTGGAATTTTATTGATGGTGTCAGGTTTATTTTTAGGATATGAGATGAAACATTTGATTACCGGTGAAGCAATCAGTTCTGATCTCTACATTGAACTAAAAAGTGCTTTACAGAAAAATAAAGAAATAATTTCAGTTATGACAATTAAAACAATTTCAATTGGAGCAGAAAAATATTTATGTATTGTTGAGTTAAATTATCAAGACAGTTTAGAAGATGTTGATATTGTTAGTTTAAATAAGAAATTAGAGACTGAATTGAAATCTATTGATCAAAGACTGGAACAAATATATTTAATTCCTGCTTAGAATGAATTATGGACATAAGCAAGAATCACTTATCTGAAGAACAAATAGAAGTAACGCAATTCTGTGGTACTGAACCTCCATTTTCTGGTGAACTTCTTAATGAAAAGAGGGTAGGAATCTATTCTTGTGTTGTATGCAGTACCGTATTGTTTGATTCTGATACAAAATATGATTCTGGGTCTGGATGGCCAAGTTTTTTTAATTCTATAGAAGATAAGATTGTTAGAAAAGAAGATAGAAGTCACGGAATGGTAAGAGTAGAAATTGTTTGTGCTAAATGTGAATCTCATCTCGGTCATGTCTTTAATGATGGTCCGGCACCAACTGGTGAGAGGTATTGCGTGAACTCTTTGAGTCTTGCGTTTACTGTTAATGAATAAAATTTATGTAGATAGTGAATGCTCTATGTGTTCACAATATGGTACTTGGATTTCTTCTAAACAAAAAAATATAAACCTATCAACACAATCACAGTTATCTAATAATGAAATACAGATGGACACATTAATTTTTGAAAATGATCAAAAAAAATATTATTTCTCAGATGCTGTTATTGAATCAATTGCTTCAATTGGAGGTATGTATTCAGTCGTAAAAATACTTTATTTAGTACCAAAAAAAATTAGAAACTTTATATATACATTAATTTCTAAAAATAGACATAGATTTTTCAAAGTTGATTGATTTTATAAAAAATTTTAATTCTAAAAGTTTATTAAAAAATATTATTATATTTTCAATTTTTCGAGCAATATATGGAGCTTTTGTCTTATTGTTTGCATACAGAATAACTTTTTTTACTGATAATAATTATTTTTATGGAGGATTATTTTTTATTGTAAGTATGTATTTATCAAGAAAAATTTTTAAATATATAAAAATTAGATTTAATCTCTAAAATTTATATAACTTAGAGGTGTTTTTATATTTGATTCTTTTAAGAGTGTAATTACATTTTGAAGTTCGTCTCTTTTTTTTGATGTAACTCTAATCATTTGGTTTTGAAATGAAGTTTGTATTTTTTTATTATGATCTTTAATTAATTTTGTTATTTCTTTGGATTCCTCTTGATTTATTCCTGATTTCAAATTGAAGATAAATTTAATTTCTGATGGTGTTTTTTCTACTTTTTTGTCAGACAAAAATTTAATTGATACATTTCTTTTTGAAAATTTCTCTCTCATTACCTGTTCTGCGGCGAGAGCCCTATCTTCTGTAGTGCTATGTAAGTTAATTTGATTTTCATTTAGTGATATTGTTGTATTCGTATTTTTGAAATCGTACCTATTAACAATTTCTCTACCACTTTGGTCTATTGCATTAACTACTTCTTGCTTATCAAATTCTGAAACTATATCAAAGCTAGGCATGCTATTTAGTTTACTATTTTATTTCCTAAGAATGTGCCAAATAACAAGCCTAAGATGGCACCAAACACTGAAAATGTAATGTAAAAAGTAATCAAAATTATGTTGTTTAGTTCTATATTTACAATATCTAAAGCAAATGTTGAAAATGTAGTCAATCCACCTGTAAAACCGACAATTAATAGAAAATTTAAATTTGTATTTCTTTCATTTAATACAGCTAAAAAGAATCCTATCAAGAATGAACCTAGTATATTAACAAAAAATGTGCCTTTATAAGATTTTAAAAATTCATAATCCATTTGAGTTAATAAAAATCTTATAGTTGAACCTAATCCGCCACCTATAAATACATAAAGGATTTTATTTAACATACTCTTGTCTTAATGATTCGTACGCAACTATGCTCACAGCATTTGCCAAATTAATGCTTCTAGATTCGCTATCCATCGGTATTTTTAAGTTTTGAAAAGATTCTATTATTTTATTTGGCAAGCCTACAGATTCAGGACCAAAAACTAAAAAATCAAAGTCATTTAACTCAACATCCCAAAATATTTTTGTTGATTTTGAGGAAAAACATCCTATATTTTTGTTATTATTGACTTTTAAAAATTCAGACCATGAATTGTATGTATTGACTGTAGCTAGATCATGGTAATCAAGACCAGCACGTCTTATTTTGTTTTCCTGTAATGAGAATCCAAATGGTTTTATTAAATTTAGTGAAATTCCTGAGTTCGCAGAAAGTCTAATTAAAGCGCCAACATTTCCAGCTATTTCAGGCTGATATAAAACTAACTCCACTATTTAATTATATTCTTTTAAAGAACTTCCATACAGTTAAAATATTATTGTGAAACAAATATCTACATTATTCTTGCCAAATTTCAGATCTTATAAAAATGTTTTTATAGAAATCTCTAATACTTCTATATCAAGAGAAAGGTTCATTGATTTTATTAAAGTATTTGGCTTGTCTCTATTAATTTTGAACTCAATATTTTTTATTGAATTTGAAAAGTCTGGAGGGGAATGGCTTGTATCAAATTTATCGAATTCATCAAGTTCTTATCTTGTCTTGTCATGGTTTACAGTAGGAAAAACATTATTTTTCTTTTCTATGGGCTTTTCAAATTTATTAGCATGGTATTCCAATGTTGGCAGAGAAGGAAGTCAGTGGAATTATTTAGCTGATAGAATAAATAGCTTGATAGGACCTGTACTTGTTTGGTTATTAATAAGTACAGTAATTTTAAACTGGGTATCAACAGTTCCTTCTTTACCAAATTATTTAACTACAGCAGAAGATGGAGTAGTGCCTACTTTTGAATTTGTCTTATGGCCTTTATGGTTAGTTACTATTTATTTAGTATTAGTAATCTTCACACCGTTGACTATTTACCTGCATAAAAAGTATCCATATATAGCTCTTTTTGGATTAGGTTTTTTAACTTTTCTAGTCGATACAATAAGTTTTCCAATCAGTCTGTCTTACCTAGAACTTTTAAATTATTTATTTTTTTGGTTAACTGTACATCAAATTGGTTACTTTTTTGCTGACGGGAAATTACAAACAATTAAAAAACAAGTTTTTTTATCAATATCAATTGGATGTTTTTCTTATCTTTTTTACAAACTTGAGGAGAACACATCTTATTTATCTATGACCAGTTATAGGTTGACTTCATTTAATAATGAAGATCCTCCAACTTTTTTATATTTAATTTGTTCAATAGGCTTGTTGTCTTTGTTTCTTTCGATAAGAAATAATATTGAGAATTTTTTAAATAAAAAATTTAGTTGGAATTTATTTTCCACTTTGCACTCAAACATATATACGGTTTATTTGTGGCATTTAATTTTATTTTATTTTTTATATTTATACGATATCAATCTCATTTATCTTCCAATATTATTGATTTTTACTTCATTTATGTTTGGTAGCTATGAAAGGAACACATTTAAACTCTCTTCAAATTTTGTAAAAAGAGTAAATCCTCTACAACCTTGGCCAACACCTATAAAGGCTAGATTTTCTATAATTAATTTTTCACTAGCTTGGGTTTCTGCTTTCTTAATTTTATTAGGAGTAATTCATGTAACTTTAGGTGGGATTGGTCAGGATGGATTTAATACAATAAGAGAATTTTATTTTTTGAGCAGCTCTACTTTTGATGGTTTTTCGAGAATTTTAATTGGTATTTTGCTTTTAAATTTAACCGTAAGAGGTAAGAAATATACAAAAAGATTATTAACTTTTGGAATACTGCTAAATTTATTATCAATTTTTCTTAAGTACACGAACTATCCAGAACTAAATTTAAATAATTATTATTTACAAATAACGACAACTTTATATTTCCTTATTGTATTATTTGCGAAAAGTAACTTTAAAATAAGAAATAAGGTCAAATAATTGTGAATTTACCAAAAGGCGAAACAAGACAAGAGTTATTAAATAGGACTTTTCTTTATATAATTTTAATTACTTTTGCAGTTCTAATTATTATTCGTGTCAAAGCTTTGTTGTTTGATTTGTCAGTTGCAATAATACTATCAGTTTTAGCTGAGCCTGCTGTGTATAGATTCTCTAAAAAAGTTAACAGGAAGTTGGCAGCCTCTTTAACCGTATTAATCATATTACTTGTTTTAACTGGAGTGTTCTTGGCAATAATACCTGTAATGATTGATGAGATATATTTTTTGTCAACGCAAGTATCTACTTACTTTGCTGACTTTTTCAA
>CBFHGZ010000019.1:6489-11848 GCA_965655535.1 Candidatus Actinomarina sp. | reverse complement strand
TCATCAGTGATCCCTCTATATTCATATGGATAGGGTACATGATGAATAAATTCAGGAAATGGTCCAAACCCTTCTTTGTAAGGTTTTTCTTTTCCAGTAAGTCCCATTGCTAGATATGTTCTACCGTGAAATCCTCCAGTAAATGCAATAACTGATTTTCTTTTTGTAAAATATCTCGCAATTTTTATTGCATTTTCAACAGCCTCTGCACCACTGTTAACAAGAAAAGTTTTTGTTTTTCCTTCAATAGGGTATCTCTGATTGAGCTCTTGTGTAACTCTTACTGCATTTTCGTGAGGGGCAAATGCAAAACATGAATGACTAAAATTTTCAAGTTGAGCTTTTACTTTCTCAATAACTAAATCATGGTTGTGTCCAGTATTTAAAACTGCGTAACCTCCAACATAGTCAAGATATCTTTTTCCTTCAGAGTCCCAAATCTCAGCATTTTTACCTTTTACTATAAAGTTTTCCATACTACTAACCCAGGCATTAGGTACATTTGCCTGGATTTTGTCGTTTTCAATAAACACCATAAAGTTCACTGTAACTGATTATTTGCTATTACTCAATCTCACAAATAGTAAAATGAGATTATGGAGTTCTATTTTGTAACTTTGCCGATTTATTTATCAATAACTATTTGTGCAATAACTGGTGTGGCCTTGTTAATTTATAGAAGAAATAGTTCGGAATTGATAAAAAGTGTTTTCATTAAACTTATCCTTGTTAGTTTGAGTGTTGTTCTAATACAGTCTCTATTGTTCATATATTATTCTCAAAACAACCCTGTTGGATCATTTAGTATGTTTTATAACGTAGTTAATCTATTTATTCTTATGTTCTTGTATTTTTACAGAAAAGATATGGAATTAAGATTTTACATTTATTGGTCTTTTGCTCTCTTGTTTCTCATGGGAATGGAATTAAGAGCATTGCAAACTTTGGATTTAGGATTATAAAATGGGTTACCAAGTATTAGAGGACAATATAAATTTTATTGATACCAACAGCAATAATCCTAAAGTTTGTTTTTTACATGGTTGGGGTAGGTCTTCTAAAGACTTTAAAAAAATAAGTGAAAATTTTGACTACATTTCTTTTGATTTACCAGGTTTTGGAAAATCACCAGCACCAAAAATTAGTTTAAATCCAGAAGAATATGCAAACTTTGTACTTGATAATTTGCCAAAATCCGTTGAGATTATTGTTGGACACTCTTTTGGCGGAAGAGTCGCTACGTATATGAGTTTAAAACGAAAATTTTCAAAACTAGTTTTAATTGGAGTTCCTTTAATTCAAAATAAAACTAGTTCTAATAAAAAGGGAAGTTTATATTACTTAAAAAAGCTGAACAAGATTGGTTTAATTTCAGATCAATTTATTGAGAACTACAAAAACAAAAAAGGTTCATATGACTATAGAAATGCTTCTGGAATTATGAGAGAGGTGTTAGTTAAAGCAGTAAATGATGACCTTGAACCACAACTCAATTTAATTAATACACCAGTAGATTTGATTTGGGGAAGTGAAGATAAAGAAGTACCTACTTCGGTTGCAACTGCTGCTAACAATATGTTTCCAAAGTCAAGCCTTCATATACTCAATAATCAAGGACATAATCCTTTAAATTCCTCTTATGATGAAATAATTAATATTATTAAGGGATAATGAATACCATTTACTATGTAGTCCTGGCACTATTTACAGCTTCATCCTTAATAAATCATATTAAGTGGTCAAGAATCGCACAAAGAGAACACTATGTACCAAGTTATGTAACGAAAATCTACTTTAGATGGGTAAGGCTTGTTCCGTATAATGGTCTATTATTTTTTGTCAGTATTGTTCTGTTTTTTTCAAGTCTATGGTCACCGTATCCAGCAATTGTTTTAGCTGTTTTTACAATCTTGACTCCAATGGGCTTATCATTCAAATCTAGAACATCAAAAGTTAATAAAACTGAAAGATTAAATCGATTAAATGTTGTTTATTTTACATTAGTAATCTTTTTGTCTGTTGCATCTCTATTACTAGAGTGGGGCTACTTTCTTGCGATGATAGTAAATTTATTTTCTTTCTATGTTTACGATTTAGCTCTAAGGATTACAAAAAATTATGAAAAAAACAAAACGCAACATTTTGTTCAAAGTGCCTCTCAAAAACTAAATAATTTTAAAGGACCAATAATTGCTATTACAGGTTCGTATTCAAAAACTACAACTAAAAATGTACTAAATCAAATATTATCGAGACACAATCAATCATTTACTACTCCAGAAAGTTTCAACAATAGACTTGGAATTGCCAAATCAATAAATGATGATTTACAAAATACTGATGAAATTTCAATAATCGAAATGGGGACTTACGGTTTTGGTGAAATTAGAGAAATCTGTTCGTGGGTTAAGCCACACATCTCAGTTATCACGGGTATAGCCCCCGTTCATTTAGAAAGAATGAAGTCTCTTGAAAATATTCTTGAAGCAAAATCTGAAATTGTAGATTTTGCTGGTTCAGTTGTGATAAATGGAGATGATAATCTTCTACTTAATCAAGCCAGGTTATGGGCTGCACAAAAAATGGTGATAGACTGTTCAACAACTTCTGTTAAAGCGGCTGTTTATGTAAGTTTTGATTCTGGTGTTCACAAAATTTATATTGGTGGTGAATATATATGTGAATTAAATGCACCTGAAATTTTACAATTATCTATAGCTTTATCTGTTGGAGTTTTGATTGCTTTGGATATGGATGTTAAAAATTACATGAATAATCAAAACGAATTAACTAAAACTGATCACAGACAATCAATATTAAAAGGTAATTTAGGTCAAACAATTATTGACAATTCTTTTAATTCAAATCCTATATCTTATAGATCATCTTTAAAAACACTTGCAGAAATTGACGCAAATGGAAATAAATATTTAATTACACCTGGAATGGTTGAATTAGGCTCAGAACAATTCTCACAAAATTATGAATTCGCATTTAATGCAAGTTCAATAATTTCTGAGGCTTTAGTAGTTGGATACACGAATAGAGGCTCATTGATGCTTGGCTTTGAAGATGGTGGTGTGCCGGTAAAGTTTTTCAGAAACAGAGAGCTAGCTGTTTCTTATCTTAATTCAGTAATTAATGAAGATGATGCAGTATTATTTGAGAATGACTTACCTGACCATCATCCATAAATATGAATAATGAAATAGCTGTTATTTTTGGCGGTCCTTCACCAGAACATGATATCTCTATTTTGACAGGCTTACAATCGTCAAGAGTATTAAACAATAAATATAATGTTCATAACATTTATTGGTCTAAAGAGAACAAATGGTATTTAGTTGACGACAACTTAGAATCTCAGGATTTTATAAACAACAACAAAATATTCAAAAAAGAACTTACCTTAAAGCTAGACTCAAATCCTGGTTTTTATTTAAAGAAAAAGAAGTTAAACATAGATACTGTATTAAATGCTTGCCATGGGGGACCTGGTGAAGACGGCACATTGCAAAGTTTATTAACATTATTAGAAATTAACTTTACTGGTCCATCGTTAACTACTTCACAATTGTGTATGGATAAATATTCATTTTATACATTCATGGAAGCGAATAATATTCCAGTTTTAGAAAAGCATCTGCTGCAGACCAGTCAGCCACCTACATTTGAAGGGCCTTACATACTCAAACCAAGATTTGGAGGTTCATCCATTGGAGTAGAAGTTGTCAATGAATATGATACTGCTCTTAAATTGGCTGATAACTCTAAGTTGTATCAACAAGGTGCAACTGTTGAAAAATTTTTAGAAGATTCAGTTGACTACCTGGTTGCTTTAAGAACTTATCCTAAAGTTGAGTTTTCTGAAATAGAAAAACCAATTAGATCAAACAATTTTGAATTATTTTCTTATCAAGATAAATATTTAGAAAATGGCGGGTTAGAGGGTTCTAAAAGAGAACTTCCTGCACAATTACCAAAAAATATTGAGAAAGAAATTATTAATATTCTGGAAACTTTAGTTAGTTTGATTAGCTTTAATGGAATATCAAGAGTTGACTTCTTGATTTCACAAGACAAAATTTATTTAAATGAAATAAACACTATACCTGGTAGCCACGCTTTATATTTATGGGAAAATTTAGGAAATAGCAAGTTTCAACTTCTAGATGATATGGTGCAAGAATCTCAGAAAAGAGAAAGTAGTTGGACATCAGAAGGTTCGGATGGTCTTGCACTAAAATCTGCAAAAGATATTCAGAGTAAATTAGGCTAATGTTTGGCATATTTTGGGATTGTGATGGAACCATTATGGATACAGAGAGATTGTATGCATACGCTTGGCAAGCTCATTTAGAGAAATATAATTTTTTTATTTCTGAAGAAGAAATAAGGCAGTTTGTTGGAGTTGATGACAGAATTGTTCATTCTTTTTATTCAGAACAAGTTAACTTAGAAAATTTTGAAACAACAATGCAAGAATTAGGAAAAATAATTGAAACTTCTCTAAATGAAAAAATAATCTATGAAGATGCAAAAATCCTCTTGAATGAACTTAGTAATAAAGAAGTTTTACAAGCATGTGTGTCAGCCAGTCCATATAAACTTTTGTTGAAAAAATTAAAAGAGGTAGATATTGAAAATAGTTTTAAATACATTATTGGTGGAGATATGGTCAATAGAAACAAGCCTTACCCAGATATTTACAATAAAGCTATTAGTGAACTAGGAACTTATAAAAATTTAATTATTGAAGATAGTCCTACAGGAATTTCATCAGGTAAGGCTTCTGATTCTTTTGTACTTGCTATTGATAGGGGGATGTTTTCAAAGGATGAATTAAGTCAGGCTGATTTGATTGTAGAGGATTTAAACCTCGAAACTGTTGAGTCTATTTTTCAAAGCCTATAAAACTTGAGTATTTTCAAAATAAATTACAAAATGTTCTTAGGCGCAATTTGCGACTAAGAAATACTTAATATCATTACAGGTATTTTTCTTGAAGTTCTTTTTTGGTACTCTGAGTATCCACCTCTGTTTAAATAATCCATTTTTTTCCACCATTCCAATCTTTCATTATCAAAAATTTCCCTTGAAGAAGCTTTGTATACTTTTTTACCTATCCGAACAGTACATTCTCGATTAGCTTTTAAATTGTGGTACCAACCAGGATTTCTTTCACTTCCTCCTTTTGATGCAACGATACAAATTTCTTTTCCTTCTCTTAGGTAAACTAAAACGTTCTTTCTTTCTTTTTTAGTTTTTGCTCCTTCAGTATGGAGGATTAAACAAGGTCTACCATTTAATTCTTTTCCCAATCTTCCTTTTGAATATATATAGGTGTAATTATGAAAAA
>CBFHGZ010000019.1:4304-6391 GCA_965655535.1 Candidatus Actinomarina sp. | reverse complement strand
TGGAGGATTAAACAAGGTCTACCATTTAATTCTTTTCCCAATCTTCCTTTTGAATATATATAGGTGTAATTATGAAAAAATAAAAATGCGAAAATTAAATATCTTCTCATAGTTTTATTTTATTTCTCCAAGAACTAAAACTTTTGGGATAAAAATCAATTGGTTCAACTAAACGATGCGATGGAAATTCTAAAGTTGGGGGACAAGAATCAGTTATCTTTCTGTATTTTGGTACAGGTGCAAAAGTTGAAGCAAATTTAATATTTTTTAAAACATCGAAAGGGTTTCCAAGAATAACTTCTAATTCTTTTTTTTGATTGATCTCTTTTAAAGTGTCTATCAAAAAAGAAATTCTTTTTGTAGAAATTTGTAAATGTTTTAAAAGAATTTCATCGAAAATAAATATAACTGGCAGCTCATTTAATTGCTCTAAGGCAGGGTCGTTGTCACCTAAGGACTCTGCAGTTAACCATACATGTGTAGGGTCTGAGTCTGAATAAGAAATAATTTCTGTTGGTCCAAACTTATTGATAATATCAAAGTCCATATCTAAATTTTTTGGAGACGTTTCTATACTTTCTGGCCAATTTTCAATAGGGCAATTAAATTTTAAATTACAATCATTACACAACATAGAAGCTCTTTTATTAACTTGAAACTTTGAGAACCCATAGGGCTTTCCTGTTTGTGACCCCATAACCCAATGCCAACCTAATCTATTTGCGGCACGAGATCCATCTATAAGATGTTTAAACATTTTATCTTCATGAACACTCCAATCAATACTTTCCCTAAGTGAATAGTGAGATGCATACCACATTCTTGTTTGATTGACCATGTATCCAGTGTCTTCAAGTTCATCCTCAATAGTTTTTATGCAATTCATTTCATTTAAATTGTTATTTTTATGGGCATTGCTTTTAACTTCAAAATTTAAATAATTTTTAGATTTTTCACCAATAATTGCATATAAGTGTCTTGAAAATTCTTGCCACAACAGTTCATCTCTAAACTTTGATTTATCCTCATACTTAAACTCTTCAACCCTGTCCCAAACGTCTCTTAATGACAAAAGTCCATGTCTGATATATGGTGATAAGTTAGAAGATCCTCTTTTTTCTATGGGGTAAACATTATTTCTTTTTTTTGCATACCCAGTAATGTCTAAAGAAGACAATGCTAAATCTGCAACTGATTGACCGCCTTTAAATCTTGACTGTTGGAAATTGTCACAACATAATTCTTGGAAATATGAATTAATTAAATTCTCATTTGATTGATTGAGGTCAAGCCTAATCATTTGTTTTTAATATTTATCTTGTCCAATTCTTACGTTATGAACAGATTTGAGGCTATCTTCTTCTTTAATGTCAAAATTAATTCTTTGCCCCTGTCTTAAAGTCCTAAAAATTGAACCCTTTAAAGAGCCAGGGGTGAGATACACTTCAGTTTTATCAGTGTCTAGAATGATTATTCCATTACCAGTGTTAGGGTCGTATGACTTGACTACTCCTTGAGCCATTAAACTTTAGTAACTTTCCCAGCTTTTAGGCAAGATGTACAAACTTTTATTTTTTTGGTATTGGTATTATCTGCAACTCTTACAGATTGTATATTTGCAGACCATTTTTTACTAGATCTTTTATGAGAAAAAGAAACTTGTTTACCAAACCAAGGCCCTTTTCCGCAAACTTCACATTTTTTTGCCATATTTTCCTCTAAATTACATTATTTACTATACAACAGTTATTAATTAGTAGGTACTTTGATTTTAAATCTTTTTAGGTAATGTTTTATTGTGAAAGAAAGAAGTATTGAATATCTATCTAAAATTCAACTTGATTCATTAAAAGGTTTTGGAGACAAACGATACAGTCAATTAAAACGTAATAATCTAAAAAGTGTACTGGATTTATTAAGGTTTTTTCCACGAGGATTTTGGGATAGATCAAGTATTAAAAATATCTCTGAAATTAACCAAAATGACTCAGAATCAGAAATAACAGTTTTTGGAAAAATCGATAAGGTTTCGGTTTTCACAACAAAAACAAGACTAAGAATTACGACATTAAATATTAAAGATGAAT
>CBFHGZ010000019.1:3113-4205 GCA_965655535.1 Candidatus Actinomarina sp. | reverse complement strand
CTGGTGGATTAAAAGCAAAATGGTTTGGTCCTCAATATATTGAAACTAGGTTTAAAGAAGGTGATTCAGTAGCTTTATCAGGAAAGCCTGAAGTAAAAAAAACTGGAAGTATAGAATTTAAAAACCCAACAATTGAAAAATTTGAAGAGATAAGTGAATTGAATGAAACTGGAGCGCTTATTCCAAAATACCCAAAAATTGAAGGTGTTTCAACATCAATAATACGAAAATCAATTAAAAACTCTTTAAGTGTTTTAGAAACAGAGAAGGATAATTTTATACCAGGTTTTCAAGACATCTTACCTCAGACTATTTTAAATAAATACAATTTAGTAAATAGATTATTGAGCTTTAAAAATATTCACTTCCCAGGTCAAATTGAAGACTACTACAAGGCTAAAGAGAGATTGGTATTAGATGAGTTCATTTACTTAAGATCTATTTTTTCATATTTAAAATCAAAACAAAAAGAACTAGATAGTGGTTTGTCATACTCTTTTTCAGAAGAAGATATTTCCTATATGAAAGAAATACTACCTTTTGAGCTAACAAATTCTCAAAAAAAAGTTTTGGAAGAAATTCTTGAGGATTTAAAAAATAGCTTTCCTATGAAACGTTTACTTCAAGGGGATGTAGGTTCAGGAAAAACAGTTGTTGCTGCAATAGCAATATATGCAGTTGTTAAATCAGGTTATCAAGTAACTTTAATGGCACCAACGGAAGTTTTAGCTGAACAACATTTAAAAACTTTAGATAATTTTTTATATCAATTAAATGTAGATATTAATTTTTTAACTTCATCAATAAAAAACAGAGATCATATATTAGAGAAAATTGATAATGGCACTCCAGGTTTATATATAGGAACTCATGCACTTATACAAGACAAGATCAAATTTAAGAATTTAGCTCTAGTAATTATTGATGAGCAGCAAAGGTTTGGTGTAGAACAAAGAAAAAAACTAGCACTAAATTCTGAATTTATTCCCGATCAATTAGTTATGACAGCTACACCAATTCCCAGAACTACTGCATTGTCTATTTATGGAGACTTAGATATATCGTCAATTAATGAAATGCCTCCAGGAAGAA
>CBFHGZ010000019.1:0-3103 GCA_965655535.1 Candidatus Actinomarina sp. | reverse complement strand
TGTTTCACACCTTTTTAATGGCTTGAAAGAAGATGATAAAAAAATATCAAATATTGTAATGAATCATTTAAATGATAAATCACAAGTTTTTGTTGTTTGTCCTTTTATAGAAGAAAGTGAAAACTTAGATATCAAAGCTGCTGAAAATGTATTTAAAGAATATAAAAATATGTACTCAGAATTTAATGTAGAAATCATGCATGGAAGGATGACTTCTGAGGAAAAAGATAAAATAATGACAAAAATGTCATCAGGTGAAATCGATATTTTAGTCTCAACAGTTGTGATAGAAGTGGGTATAGATATTCCAAATGCAACTCTAATCGTTATTGAAAGTTCAGAAAGATTTGGTTTAAATCAATTACATCAATTAAGAGGAAGGGTTGGTCGAGGTGCTAAACAATCAGAATGTATATTTCATATAACTAATAAAAAAACCTTAGAATCAATTAGTCATGATGGAAAGAAAAGGCTTGAATCAATTGTAAAAATTGATGACGGATTTAAATTGTCTGAAATTGATTTAGAAATCAGAGGAGAAGGTAAAGTAACAGGAACACATCAATCAGGTAAGTCTGATTTAAAACTTGCAAATTTAAGATACGATATTGAGCTACTTTTGAAATCCAAAGAGATATTTGAAGATTTAAAAAACAATAAAGACACAGATCAGATATTCACTGAAGCAAAACTATTATTCCCCAACTACTTCAAGGCTGATAGCTCTACATGAGAATATTAGCTGGTAAATATAAATCAAAAAAAATTGAGACTATTAATAGCCCTTTTACTCGACCCATGATGAGTAAAGTACGAGAAGCTATATTTAATAGTTTACAAAACAACATCCAGGACCGTTATGTATTAGATTTATACGCTGGTTCTGGAAGTTTAGGAATAGAAGCAATGAGCAGAGGTGCAGGGTTTGTTACTTTTGTTGAGAATTCTAAGGATTGTGAAAAAGTTATCAATAAGAATTTAAAAGATTTAGATAAAAACTATAAAGTTTCTACATTATCAGTTCAAACGTTTATAGAAAGTAGTGTTAACAAATATGATTTAATATTCTACGATCCACCTTTCAAGTTGCAGTCTGAAATAGTAGATGAAGAGGTGAAAGCTATATCTAATATTCTTGAAAAAGATGGGTATTTAGTTACTCACAGACATTCATCTGAACACAGTATTAAATTTAAAGAGATTTTTTATATTCATAAAGAAAAAAAATATGGTCAAAGTAAAATTGTAATTGTTAGGAAATTATGAAAGTTTTAATACCAGGATCATTCGACCCACCTACTAATGGACATATAGATGTGATAAAAAGGTCTCTCGAATTATTTGATGATGTTGTTGTCGGGGTAGTTGTAAATCCATCTAAAACTCCACTATTCAAACCTGAGGAACGATCTGAAATGCTAGAACAGATTTTTAAACATAATAATAGTTTGTTTGTTGAGAGCTTTGAGGGTTTGCTAGTAGATTTTGCACATAAACATAAAGTGGATGCAATAGTTAAAGGTTTAAGAGCAATGACTGATTTTGATTATGAATTTCAAATGGCTCAAGCTAACTATTCTTTAGCTGAGTTTGAAACAATATTTATTCCTTCCTCTCCAGAATATGGCTACTTATCAAGTTCTATGGTAAAAGAGATCCACTCTCTAGGTGGCAATGTATCAGGTTTAGTTCCAAGTCAAGTAATGGAAAGACTAAATGATGGAAAATAGTGAAATAGAATTTAAAGACATTATTGAAGGAAGGAAGAAGTTTGATATTGTTGATAAACTCGAAGACCTTAGAAGTAAACTTTCAGGAAACTCTTTAACAAGTAGGTACAGTAAAAAAGAATTATTGACATTAATTGATGAGATTATTGATTCTATGCCGGTAGAGTTTAGAACTGCTAGATGGATAGTGAGAGAACAAGAAAGTTATATTGTAAATGCTAAAAATGAGTCGCAAGAAATTTTAAATAAAGCAAAAATTGAATCCGATAGGCTTATTGAAGAATCGTATGTATTACAAGAAGCAGTAATTGAAGCAAATACTTTAATAAAACAAGCAGAAATAGAATCACAGAACTATAGAAGTAAAATTGAAGATGAAGTTTATCAAAAGATTGATGAACTTAATAACAAGATTTCCCAATTAGCTGATTTTTTAGATAATGAAAAAAAATCTTTAAAGCAACCAAGAAATATTGACACACCAGAATAATGAATATTGATTTAAGTATCAATTTAAAAGATTTATTGAATTCTTCTTCAGGAATAAATTTTGAAAAAACTGGAACATTTGAAGTAAATTATGACAGTTTTCAAATTAGGCCTGAAGATGAAGTGAGTATTTTTTGTAGTGTTAAATTAAAAGATGAATACATCCATTTTGAATGTGATGCAAAAATGAATTTTTTCCAATCTTGTATAAGATGCTTAAGTGAAAATTCTGCATTTAAGGAGTTCAAAATAGATGAACACTTTAATGTTTATCAAGATAATGATTTTGACATTGAAGTTTTAGATGAATGCATTGACTTGTCTACAATATTATCCGAGTCAATCATTGAAAATTTTGGAGAGACTTATATCTGTAATCCAGATTGCAAGGGTTTGTGTTCTGAATGTGGTTTAAACTTGAATGAAGATAGCTGTAATCATGAGAAAAAAAACTTAAAAGAAAGTCCATTTTCTTCTCTAAGTCAGCTAGATTTATAGTCTGAAAGGAAAATCATAATGGCAGTACCTAAGAAAAAGATGTCTAAGTCTAGAACTAGACGAAGAAAAGCTACTCATAAGATTTCAACACCACATTTTATTGTTGATCCTGAAACTGGTGTCGCTAAACAATCACACAGAGTAAACCCTTCAGATGGTACTTACAACGGTCGTCAAGTAAAAGAGCCAGAAGTAAGTTAGTTTTTAATGAATACAATTGCTGTAGATGCAATGGGTGGTGATTTTGCACCCGAAGAAGTTGTTAAAGGAGCAATTCAGGCCAAAAACCAAGGCGTCAATGTGGTTTTATGTGGTGATAAAAATTTAATAAATCCCTATATAGGTTCTAATGAAATACCGGTATTTGATTATCCTGAAGTAATTTC
>CBFHGZ010000018.1:9106-11952 GCA_965655535.1 Candidatus Actinomarina sp. | reverse complement strand
AATTAATGCATCATAGACTACTGAGCCTAAATTAAACCCTATTAAAGAAATAACAAATAGAAGAACTGATATCGGAACAGAGAACGTCCCTAAAAGCAGAGTAGATATGATACAAAAGAGAGTAGTTATTAACAATAAATTTTTCTTACCTGAAGAACTGTCAGACTTTAAACCTACCCATGGTCCAAGTATTGCTACGATTACCATTGCTGTTGATGTCGCAAAGCCTAGTTGTTGATCAGTCCAACCTTTTTCACTCACCAACCAAACAGAAAAGTAAAGTCCCGGAATTACAAAAGCATAAACTGTGTTAGCTAAGTCAAAAAGTAACCAAGAAAATAAACTCTTTTTTTTAACTTCAGACATTTAAATCGTTTATTGCTTTTTCTAATCTATTTAATCCATCCTCAAGTTCATCATCACCAAGCGCATAGGATAATCTCATAAACCCAGGTGCCCCAAAAGCCTCACCAGGTACAAAAGCAATAAAATATTTTTCTAATAAAAAGTCACAAAAATCATTTGATGAGTTAATTCCATCAATAGAACCATCGCAATAAGGTCTTACATCAATAAATAAATAAAAAGCACCTACAGAATTTTCAACACCTATATCTTTAATACTATTTATTTTGTTAATCGCAAATTCTCTTCTCCTATTAAATGCAATTTTCATTTCATTTGTAACTTCCAGACCGTTCGATAATGCAGATTCAGCTGCTATTTGAGATAAGTTTGATACATTTGAAGTAGCCTGTGATTGAATTTTTTTTGATAATCCGATAACTTCTTTGTTCGCAATTATCCAACCGACTCTCCACCCAGTCATTGCATAAGCTTTTGATACTCCGTTTACTACAATAGTGTTTTTTAGTTCAGGATCATATATTGCAGGTGATGGTGTATTTTCACCTTCATACACAAGATGTTCATATAATTCATCAGACATAATCCAAATATTGTTTTCAAAGGCCCAGTTGTAAATTCCTTCAGCTTCTTCTTTGCTATATACAACACCTGTTGGATTTGAAGGGGAGCACCAAATTAGCAATTTTGTTTTATTTGTTTTTAGTGCCTCAAGATCTGAAACTGTAAATTTGAAACCTTTCTCTTTTGTTGTTTCTAGAATTACTGGATTCCCGCCAGCTATTTTTACTGATTCTGGGTAAGTAGTCCAAAATGGGGATGGAATAATAACTTCATCCTCAGCATCTAAAACTGAAAGAAAAGCAGTGAGGATTGCTTGTTTGCCACCATTAGTTACGACTATATTACTTGGGTCAACTTGGAATTTTGAATACTCTTTTGTAGTTCGAGAAATTTCACTTCTTAGTCCCTCTAATCCTGCAGCTGGTGAGTACTTATGGTTTATAGGATTACTCGCAGCTTTTTTGACATCTTCAACTACATATTCAGGTGTTGGAAAATCAGGCTCTCCGGCACCAAAGCTAATTACAGACTTACCTTCTGCTCGAAGCTCTCTAGCTTTGTTTGAAATTGCCATCGTCCCTGATGGCTTTATTTTGTTATCTAAATTTGAAATTTTTGCGGACATGTTCTTACTATTTTAATAACTAATCTAATCAATATATTTGATAATTATTAAACTTTAATTGATGGAACAAATTTTACATGGAAAACCCGTTGCAGAATTTATTGATCAAAAAACTTTAAGCTTTTTAAATTCCTTACCAAAAGATAAAGAAAAGGTTCACATGACTGCGATCACAGTGGGCGATAATCCAGCTTCACTACTTTATGTATCACGCAAAAAAGATAAAGCTGTAGAACTCGGTATTGAATTTCATTGGAAAAAACTCAATGCAGATACTTCACAAACTGATTTAAACAGAGTTATTACTGAACTCTCAGAAAATACTGATGGGTTGATTGTTCAACTACCATTGCCTGATCATTTAGATGTCGTAGAAACTATAAATCAAATACCTGTTGAACTAGATGTTGATGGTTTAACAACTCAAAATCTTGGTATGCTTTTTTCTGAAAAGCAAATTCTATTACCTGCTACTACTCAAGCTGTTCTTGAAATGTTGAGTTTCTACAACATAGATACTTTTGACAAAAATATAGTTATTGCAGGCAGGTCAAGATTAGTTTCCGCTCCGCTAGCTAGGGTTCTTTCTTCAAAACAATTTAACGCAAATGTTACTGTCATACATAGTAAGACAAGCAATCAAAAAGAATTTATTCTTAATTCGGATATATTTATTTCAGCTATTGGCAAAGCAAAAATGTTTGATCAAAGTTACTTCAAACCGGGTTGCATTGTTATAGATATAGGGATTTCAAATGTAGATGGTAAAACATATGGAGATATTGATCCTACAAATTTAGATAATATAGCTAAATATCGCGCACCGTATCCAGGTGGAGTTGGGCCAATTACAGTTTCAGCGCTTTTCTACAACTTAACTAAATTAGTTAGCTAGCGTTTTCCCATTCCTCTTCAGTAATTCTTTGATTTAGATCAGTTTTTCTTAATAACAAAAACCCGATTACAAAGAAAGAAGTAATTACAGGAAGTGAAAGTCTCGCATTACCTGTTGTAGAACTGACATATGCATAAATAAGTGGACCCCATATTGCCGAAAATCTTGAGATAACAGAAAAGAATCCCATGAACTCTCCCTCAGCACCTTTAGGCAACATAGCTGCATAAACACTTCGACTTACAGATTGCAAACCACCCATACCCATTGCAGTAATTATTCCCATAACAATTACTGGTATTAATTGTTTTTCAGGGACAAAATATCCGGCATTTCCTACAAGGAATAAAAGAAACATTGTGTAGTAGAGAACATTCTTTTGCCCAATTTTTGAAG
>CBFHGZ010000018.1:0-9008 GCA_965655535.1 Candidatus Actinomarina sp. | reverse complement strand
ACAAAATATCCGGCATTTCCTACAAGGAATAAAAGAAACATTGTGTAGTAGAGAACATTCTTTTGCCCAATTTTTGAAGCAAGATTACCTGCTAGCTTTGCACCAAAGTAAGCAACAAATTGAACAACCAAAAAAACAATAAGCACTTGAGTTTGGTCCAATAACAAAACTTCTGTAAAGAATGCAGCCGACATATTTATTAATGTTTGCAAACCATCCCAGAAAAAAATGTAAGCAACTAGGAAGTAGAGTAAAAAAGGAAATTTCCGAATCTTTTTAAGGGTTTTAAAGTTTGTACTATAAGCATTAGCTATTGAAACACTTCCTCGTTTTGTTTCAGTTATATTCATCTTCGAAAAGCTATAGACAGAAAAAATTAACCACCACAATCCAGATTTTGAAATAGCTATTTTAGAGGCAAGTGCGGTATCAATCCCTAACATGTCTGGGCCTAAAAGTATTATTGCGAAAGATAGAATCAGATCAGTTCCACCACCTAAATACCCCAATGCGTAACCTCTTGCAGATACAGAATCAATAGTGTCATCAGTTGTTATGTCTTTTAATACACTGTCATAAAAAACGTTTGACCCGGTAGCACCCAGTTGTGCAAGAAAATAAATTCCTAGAGTTAGAAGCACATCTCCAGAATTTGCAAAATAAAAAGTTGAAGCAAATATTGCACCACCGAATGCAAAAAATTTAAAGAATCGCATTCTGTTTCCTGACATATCAGCTATTGCTCCAATTGTTGGCATTATTAAAAAGAAAATAAACAAGGCTGAACCAATTGCAAAGCCCCAAACTTCTGCACCAGTGTAAATATTTCCTCTAAATTCAAATCCTTCTTCAGGAACAATTACACTCACAAAATAAACAGGCAAGACAGCACCCAAAACAGTTGTTTCATAAGCAGATTTTGCCCAGTCATACATTGACCAGCCAAATATAGTTTTTTTGTTATTTTTTTCGTTCATTTTCCCCTCCTCAATAATGACTTTAATCAAATAATCTTTTCGATGATGCTTAGTTTGGTATTTTTAATTAATAGAAAACACTATATTTATTAATGTCTTTTAATTATCAAAGGATTGATATGGGATTTAAATGTGGAATTGTTGGTTTGCCAAATGTAGGTAAGTCAACTTTATTTAATGCTTTGACTCAAGCAGGGATTGAATCTGAAAATTATCCATTTTGTACTATTGAACCAAATGTAGGAATTGTTCCTATACATGATGAACGTCTTCAAGAATTGGCAAAATTAGTAAATCCAAAAAAAATTACACCCACAACAATTGAATTTGTCGACATTGCTGGTTTAGTAGAAGGTGCGTCAAAAGGGGAAGGTTTAGGGAATCAATTTCTAGCAAATATAAGAGAAACTGATGCCATCGTTCATGTAGTGAGAGCATTTGAAAATGAAGATATTGTACATGTTAACGGTAAGGTAAATCCTTTAAGTGATATTGAGGTAATAAATACTGAGCTGATTTTAGCTGATTTAGCAACAGTAGAAAAAATGCACGAAAAAGCAATTAAAGGCACTAAATCAGGCCAGAAAGATGGTTTACCATTAAGAAACTTACTAGAAAAAATTTTGCCACCACTAGAAGAGGGTGAAAGTTTAAGAAGTTTGAGTTTCGATGATGAAGAAAAAGAAATTTTAAAAGGGTTCCAATTACTAACTCTTAAACCAGTTCTTTATGTTGCTAATGTAAGTGAAAATGGATTTGATAACAATTCTTTACTTGATGATGTTATAAATTTTGCAAAAAAAGACAATTCAAAAGTTGTAGCAATATGCGCTGATATTGAAGCAGAAATTTCCGAGTTAGAAACAGATGAAAAAAGTGAATTTTTGGCTGAAATGGGTCAGGATAAATCTGGTCTTGATAAGCTTGCCAAAGCTGGATATGAGTTGTTAGGGCTGCACACATACTTTACAGCTGGTGAACAAGAAGTAAGAGCGTGGACAATTAATGTTGGTGATAGCGCTCCAAAAGCTGCCGGAAAAATTCATACAGATTTTGAAAAAGGTTTTATCAGAGCCGAAACAATAAGTTTTTCAGATTACATAGAAAATAATGGTGAAAAAGGTGCAAAAGAAAAAGGTAAATTACGATCTGAAGGGAAAGAATATATTGTTAAAGATGGGGATGTTATACACTTTCTTTTCAATAATTAGCAGCGATTAGATGTAAATTTTACAGTTATTATCTGGTTCCTAATAAAAATAAGTACTAAAATTAGAAAAATTTAAGATATATATTAAAAATAGGATATTTTGCAACAGTTTTTTAAGTATGTCTTTGATTTAAACGAAACTATACCATAATAAAGCACGTGAAAGTAATAATTGTAGGAGCCCACTCTGAAGCAAAAGAGCTAATTAACAGAATTAGTTCTGGTTGGAATATTTCTGTTATAGATATTGATCAAGAGATTCTTAGAAATTTTTCTACAAACAGACAAATTGAAAAGATTCAAGGAGATGCTACCTCTAATCTCGTTCTAAAAAAAGCAGGTATTGAGCAAGCAAATGCTGTGATTACTTTGACGAAAAATGATGAAATTAATCTTGAGGTATTAAAACTTGCAAAACAAAATAATATTTTGAGAATCTCTTCAATAGTTAATGATGTTTCAAATTTAGAGGAGTATAAAAAAATTGAAGCTGAAGTAGTTGAACCAAGCACTTTAGTTGCAAGAAGGTTTGAGTATATCTTAGAACCAAGAAGAGTCGTTTCTCAGGCTTTTGCTGGAGGAAGAGCTGAAGCAATAGAAATAGAAATAAGTGCTGATAGTCCCGTTAGAGGTAAAAAATTAAAAGAAATTGGTTCTGATTATTTTATTGTCGGTGCATTGCTTAGAAAAGGCACAGTAGTAATTCCACATGGAGATACAGAAATTGAAACTGGAGATCTTGTAACAATAGTTTTACAATCGGGAGCTTTTGCTAATGTAATTAATTTATTTTCTGGTTCAGAATCAAGATTTCCTTTGGAGTTTGGTAAAGACATTGCAGTTTCACTTGAAAATGAAAATAATTTGAAAAACTTATCTGAGTCAGAATACTTTGTTCGAAATACAAAAGCTTCGTCAATAAAAATAGTTTCAAAACCTGATATTTTCGATAACAATGTTGAACCTGCTGAAGACACGTTCAAAGCTATTTTGAAAGATCAAGAGTATGAATTGCTTAGTACTTCAAAATCTTCAGTGAAAACTATAGAGTCATTAATATCTGAAAGTTCAATTGGAACCTGGATAGTTCCAGTTGTTGATAATATCTCTAAATCAAAAGTGAAAAATATTTTAAATTTATCTTTAAAGAATCAAGTTCCTGTTTTATTTTCAAGACTTTCGTACCCATATAATCAGATAGGAATTTTAGTGAACGATAATTTTGACACAAAGAGTTCCAGTCCTATTGCTTTTGATTTGGCTGCATCACTAAATGCAAATTTATTTGGTTTAAATATAAGTCAACCTAAGTTTTTACAATCTGAACATGATGGAGGTGGTAATAGTATTATTGAAAAATTACAGGACCTAGCTTTATCTCATGAAGTGCAACTTGATATCGAAAATGCTGAAGGAAATGAAGCAAAAATATTTTCTGAAAAATCACAAAATTTTGATTTAGCAGTTATAGGCTCTACTTCATCTGCTTCATGGCAAGAAAGAAAAACAGTAGAGTATATAGTTTTGAATTCAAAGTCATCTGTTTTGTATATACCTGGTTAAAAGATGGAAGAATTTGAAGCTGTATCTCTGGTAATAATATCTCTTGGTGCATTCATTCTTCCACTTATGGCACAAAGAGTAAAAATTCCTGGAATAGTATTGGAAATAGCTTTTGGTATTGTAGTTGGACCTTTGCTTGGTCTTGTGGATTCTTCTGAGTTTATTAATGGTCTAGCGATACTAGGATTCCTGCTTTTGATGTTCTTATCTGGTTTTGAAATAGAATTAGATACCTTCAGAGAACAAGGGGTAAAAACTCTCGCAATTCCAATGACAATTTACCTTTTAACTGTAGCTACATCTTTTTATTTAATTTCTTCTCTAAATTATCCAATTTTCTTAGCTTTAGTTTTATGTACAACAAGTGTAGATATAGTTATTACTATTTTAAGAAGTGATGACACCATAAAAACGCAATATGGTCAAACATTATTTATGGTTGCTTTGTTGGCAGATATTCTTACTCTTTTAGCTGCAACAGTTTACGCTTCTTTCATAAATGCTGGTGGGCTTTCTTTATCTAACTTAAATGTAATTCTTTATTTTGTTGTTGTATTTTTAATACTAAGAGTAATAAGAAGGCTAGCCTGGTGGAATCCTCAATTATTTTCAAGAATGTTTGATGGTGAAGATCCTGATGAACTAGGAATAAGAAGTTCTTTAGCTCTAATGCTTGTGTTGGTCGGTGTTTCTGTATTTTTTCATATAGAACCAATACTTGGTGCGTTCCTAGCCGGTACTATATTTGCTTTTACTTTTTCTAATAGAGGTACTTTGGAAAGCAGTTTGAAAGGTTTTTCTTATGGATTTCTAATTCCAATATTTTTTATCAATATCGGACTTAATTATGATATAAGTGTTTTTAGCAATACACAGTTCTTCCTTGACGTAGGTTATCTTTTCCTTATTGCAGTTGGTGTTAAATTTATACCTTCAATGCTTTTAGTATTTTCAAAAATAAAATTTAGAGATATTATCGCAGGTGGGTTTCTATTATCAGCTAGATTTAGTTTAATTATAGCTATGGCAGAAATTGGTGTTCATCTAGATCTTATATCTGTAGAGTTAGAACAACAGATAATTTTACTTGCAGTAATAACAGCTACATTTTCGCCAATTTTATTTAGGGTATTTCGGACCAAGACATAGATGAATAACCGTTTTAAATTATTCTTTAAAGGAATGCTCATGGGTGTTGCAGAAATAATTCCCGGAGTCTCTGGTGGAACCATTGCGTTTATAACAGGAATTTATGAACAATTAATCGAGTCAATTAAATCAATAAACTCTAATGGAATAAAATTGCTTTTCTCTTTTCAATTTAAGAAATTTTGGAGTCATATAAATGGTCCTTTTTTAATCACTTTACTTTTGGGCATGGTTTTTTCCATTTTGTTTCTCTCTAGAATTATTGAGTTTCTACTTATAGATCATCCATTTAAGATTTGGGGATTCTTTTTCGGTTTGATTATCGCATCAATTTTTATAATTCAAAAAAGTATCAACAACAAAAAATTAAATCTCCTTATTTTCTTCTTTGCGGGGCTATTTTTGGCTTCATACATATCTTTAACTTCACCTACTGAAAGCTCAGAGGAATCGTGGTTTGTATTTTTATCGGGAGCACTTGCTATATCTGCAATGATCCTTCCAGGTATAAGTGGTTCATTTATTCTTGTTTTCATATCTAAGTATGAATTTATTTTGAATGCTTTAAACAATTTTGAATTATCAATTTTGGGTATATTCTTGGCAGGCTGTGTTGTGGGCTTGTTAACCTTTAGTAGAGTTCTCTCTTATCTGTTTAGAAAATTTAACGACCCTATAATTTCTCTGCTAATGGGCTTTCTTGCAGGGTCCTTAATTAAAATTTGGCCATTTAATGAAGTTTTAGAAACAAATAGTAAAAATGAACCTTTATACACAACTCCAGTTTTGCCAACAGCTCAACAAAACTCTGAAATTACTTTTTTTATCATTTTCTGCCTTTTAGGTATATTGGGAATGTATTTTGTAGAAAAACGGTTAAATTCTACTGATATTAACAAATAAAATATAGAATTAACTTATGAGATTAGGATTACCAGAATTACTTATAATACTGTCTATATTTTTGCTTTTATTTGGTGCAAAAAGACTACCTGGGTTAGCTAAATCACTTGGTAGGTCTACAAGAGAGTTCAAGTCTGCTCTTGAAGAAGAATAAATACAATTTAGCCTTCTTTGTACTCTTAACACTAACAATTTCAGCGTGTTCATCTCAAGAACAAGCTCAATATTCTACAGGTGAAGAAGTCTACCAAGCTAGATGTTCATCGTGTCATGGAGGCGACTTATCAGGAAGAGTTGGCCCAGCACTTAATGCAGAAAGCAGTGCGGCATCAATGCCAGATTTATACTGGGTTCAAACCATAACTAAAGGTAAAGGTTCAATGCCAGCACAAAGACTTAACGATGAAGAAGTTTCGTTAGTGATTGAGTATATAAAATCTAAGTATTAGATCTGTTGTATTTTATATTTAATTCTTTTAATTTATCCATAGGGTCAACAAGTTGATCTAAATTCTCTAGTCTCCATTCCCAGTTTCCGCCTACAGTTCCAGGAAAATTAAATCTACCACTAGCACCGAGTTCCATTAAATCTTGGACAGTTGTAATCGCAAGTTTACAAGGAGTACTCCAGACCATAGAAATAAACTTCCAAATGTTGTTTTGGTTGTTATCACTCAGGGACTTTGAGTATTCTTCAAAAAATTCTAATTGTTTTTCATTTGTTTCGGCGAACCATTGCGAAATAGTTGGGCTGTCATGAGTGCCAGTATATGCTGCTACGTTCTCTTTCCATTCTTTAGGATGAATTTCATCGTGCTCAAGTTCATTAGGTATTCTTTGTTGAAGTACTTTCATTCCAGGTATGTCATATTGAGTTAATATTTCATCTGTCTCATCCAAAACAACACCTAAGTCTTCAGCTAATAATTTCTCAAAGTCTACTTTTTTAGAAATATCTTCAAAAAAGTTTTCCCAAGGACCTTTTCTCCAATGACCTTTCAAGGCTGATTCCCCAAAAGGTATTGCCCAAAATTTAAAAAAACCTACGAAATGATCAATTCTTAGATAGTTATAATTTTGTAAATTTGAATTGATTTTGTTGACCCAATATTCGTATCCATCTTCAATATGTTCTTCCCATTTATATAAGGCTGTATTCCATACTTGTCCCTCTACAGTGAAATCATCTGGAACTGCTCCAGATACATATTCCATCTCTCCTGAATTATTTAAATCGAACAAATTCTTGTTTAGCCAAACGTCAGCAGAGTTGTGATTTACGTATATAGGTATATCTCCTAAAATTGCAATATTTTTGGCGTTCGCATAGTTTTTAACTTCTCGCCATTGACTTTGAAACTCATATTCTAAAAAAACATATTTATTAACAATGTTTGGATATTTTTCTTTAAGATATTCAAAAAGCTCAGGGGTGTAAGAAGAGAATTCTTTTTTCCAATTATTCCAACTTTTATTTTCAACTTCACTCAGTACCATAAAAGTAATATGTTTTTTTACTAGATCATTTTCAAGAAAGGATTCATAAACTTTATCATTAAGATTCACTTTTGTAGAAAGGTTTTGAAATATAATTTTTTTTAATTTATAAACATCTTTAAAGTCAACTTTATTATATGACAGCTTACTAAGCTCATTCAATTCAGATTGTTCAACTATTTGATTATTCAAATCAGCTAAAGATATGATGTACGGATTACCAAGTAAGGAGGATTTACTTGAATATGGAGAATATTCGATTTCATCTGTATAACCTAGAGGTAATACTTGCCATACATTAGTTTTTGATTCCTTAAGTAAGTCAATAAATTCAAAACAATATTTATTTAATTCACCAATACCTGTATTACTGGGCAATGATGTTGGGTGAAAAATTAAACCGCTACTTTTTTTAATATCCATAATCTTTTCTAACTATTATCTATAATAATATTTCATATAAAGATTAATTTATTATGGTAGAAAAACACGATCCACAATTTAACGATGCTGGTGAAAAGCAAAAAATAGATTTTTTTGAAGGTGATGTCCATTTAGGTCACTATGACTTTAGATTTGAATTTCAAAATAAAAAATATTTTTCTATCTCTAAGGATGGAACTAGTGATATTAGGGTTCATTCTCAAAAAGATATTTCCCAAGTATGGTTGCTCCTAGAAGATGAAGATTTTAGAGCAATAGAGTTAAAAAAATACGCTGACACTGAAAGATTTTTGTTTTGGAGTACTGAAGTTGAATTTAGATCTGATATATCTAAATTCAGTTTTGCAGCAACTACAGATGATGGGTTAAATATATATTTTGGTACTAGTGGTATTGCAAACTTCATTTCGCCATCTGAAAAGTGGGTTTACAACAAGCAAGATTTTGAAAGACACTACATACCTGAATGGGTATACGGTTCAGTTATGTATCAAATCTTTCCTGATAGATTTTCAAATGGTGATGAAAGTTTAAATCCAAACAACACAATCGAGTGGGGCAGTATTCCAACAAGGTTAGATTTTCAAGGCGGTGATTTAGTTGGTGTTTTAAACAATCTTGATCATATACAGAACCTTGGAGTTAATATTGTATATCTCAACCCTATATTTTTATCCGGTAGTACACATAAATACGATGCTTGGGATCATTTTAAAGTCGATCCTACTCTAGGTGGAGATGAGGCTTTAGAAGCTTTGATTACTGAAATTCACAAGAGGGGGATGAAAATAGTTCTCGATTGTTCGTTAAATCATGTTCATCCAAGACATTTTGCATTTCAAGATTTGATTCAAAATGGTGAAAACTCAAAATATAAAGATTGGTTTACTGTATTTGACTATCCTTTACGTTTAGTGCACAGACCTCACCTATATTCAAACACTTACAAAGTCGGTTGGGATGGTAATGAAAAAGAATATAAAACATATTTAGATAAAACAATTGAAGAAACCAAACTTCCAGTAGATATTAAAGAAGATGATGGTCCAATAATTGAACCTACATACAAGGCATGGTGGGGAGTTCCAGATATGCCTAAAGTTAACCTTGTTAACCCAGAAGCAAGACAATGGGCTTTGGATGTAACTAAATATTGGATTGAAAATTTTGATATTGATGGTTGGAGAATGGATGTAGCTAAAGAACTTGATTTTTCCTTTTGGAAAGATTTTAGAGACATAGCAACAAGCACTAAAAAAGATGTT
>CBFHGZ010000017.1:2743-12296 GCA_965655535.1 Candidatus Actinomarina sp. | reverse complement strand
GCATTTAATGCACTGCACTCTATAACTTTTGAGATAGATGAATTACATCGGACAAAATATCACGATAATTTTTTAAATTTTTTAAAAGAAATGCACACATATAACTTGGTAGTTGGTGGTGCCATGACTGATGTAAAAGGTGATAGATCTAAATTGCCCCATGAACAAGAAGATGAAGATCTCTATTTGAGAATTGTAAAAAGAGATGAAAAAGGAGTTTACGTTAAAGGTGCAAAAGCTCATCAAACAGGATGTATTAATTCACACTGGATGGTTGTTATGCCGACGTTAAGACTTTCTGAAAACGACAAAGACTATGCAGTAGTTGGAGCAATACCTGTTGATGCAGATGGAATAACATATATTTACGGTAGACAATCTTGTGATACAAGAAGTATGGAACCTGGAGAATATGATGTTGGTAACAAATATTTTGCTGGTCAAGAAGCTATGGTGATATTTGATAATGTCTTTATTCCAAATGAATATATTTTTATGAATGGAGAGTATGAATTTGCTTCTAAATTAGTAGAAAGATTTACAACGTATCATAGAAGATCATACGTTTGCAAATCGGGTGTAGGCGATGTTTTAATTGGTGCTGCTGCGACAATAGCTGAATATAACGGTGTTGAAGAAGCATCTCACATTAAGGACAAATTAGTTGAAATGAATAAGTTAAATGAAACAATTTATGCAACAGGTATAGCCTCTTCACTTCAAGGTAGAAAAACTAAATCAGGAAATTTTATTAACGATGAATTATTAGCAAATGTCTGTAAACAACACGTTACAAAAGAAACATATGAAATTTCACGTATTGCTCAAGATTTGGCTGGTGGTTTAGTTGGCTCAATGCCATCTGGTGTGGACTTTAATGAAGGTGAGATGTCTGAAGATATTAAAAAATATTTAAAAGGCAAGAATGATATCAATGCTGAAGATAGAGTAAAAATTCTAAGATTGATTGAAAATATGACTCTTGGAAGAAATGCTGTTGCATACCTAACTGAGTCAATGCACGGTGCTGGTTCACCTCAGGCTCAAAGAGTGCAAATTCGAAGAAATATAGATATAAATGAAAAAAAAGCATTAGCTAAAAAACTTTCAGGTGTACAAGAGGATATATAAATTGAAAGCTTTACTTTGTACTGAATTGGGAGATCCTGAATTACTTACTGTATCTGAAGTAGATATACCAAATTTAGGAGATGATGAAGTCTTGATAAAAGTAGAGGCGGCTGGAGTTAACTTTCCAGATGCTCTTCTAGTACAGGGAAAATACCAAATTGTAATAGATCCACCATTTATACCAGGAAATGAAATTTGTGGAGTCGTCGAAAGTGCTGGTTCAAATGTTTCTATACCAACAGGTACTAAAGTTATAGGTTTACCACCTATTGGAGGATTTGCAGAATATGTATCTATTAACAAAAATTTAATTATTCCAGTAAATAGTGATTTTGATGTTTTATCAGGAGCAAGTTTACCAATTAATTACGGTACTTCATATTATGCATTAAAAAGACGCGCAAAAGCAGTCAGTGGTGAGACCGTATTAATACTTGGTGCCTCCGGTGGAATAGGTACAGCATCAATTCAACTTTCTAAAATTATGGGTTTAAATACTATTTGTGCAGTTGGAAGTGAGGAAAAAGAGGCTTACGTTAGAAACTTAGGTGCTGATAAAGTAATTAGATATGATAAAGAAGACTTAAAAGAAAGCGCTAAAAGTTTAACAAATGGAAATGGGGTTGATATTGTCATTGACCCTGTTGGAGGAGATGCAACAGAACAAGCTTTAAGAGCTACAGCATTTAATGGACGACTTTTGATAATTGGTTTTGCAAATGGGCAAATACCAAAAATATCTTTAAATTTAACCTTAGTTAAAGGTGTGTCTATTGTCGGAGTTTGGTGGGGTCGGTGGACTAATACCTCACCAAAAGAAACAGCTGAAGATTTTGAGGAGCTTGTAGGTTTTGTAAACAGTAATCAATTAGAGATTGAACCTAAAAATATTTATACTTTAGAAGAAGCTTCTAAAGCTCTATCAAATTTTCTACAAAGAAAAAATGTAGGTAAAACTGTAATAAAGTTTTAATGTGAAGCGAAATAAGGGTTTTCACCAGCAGCATGATCTGTTGCGTCAATAATGTTGCCAATTTCTGGAACAGCTTCTCTTAAAGAAGCTTCTATTCCCTGAGTTAAAGTTACTTGCGCCATGCCACAACCTTGGCAACCGCCACCTAAACGTAAATAAATATCATTACCTTCAACACCTATCAATTGTGCCGCTCCACCATGAGATGCAATTGCAGGATTTATTTGATTTTCAAGAACAGCTTGAACTTTTTCAGCTAACTCACCTTTTAATTCAGGCAAATCTTCTGGGTTTCCAATCATTGCTGGACTAGGCGTATTAGGATTATCCATTGTTAATCCAGGAGTGTGTTCGTCATCTGACATGTCCAAACTAGCGCCTTCAAATTTGTCTAAATCTTTAGCAGCAATAATTACAGGGAGATCACCAAAGTCTAATCTTGCATCATCAGAACGAGCTTGATTTATATCTAGAAAACTTAAATCATAAGTGAATTGATTTCCTTGCACTCCATCTATTTGAAGGAATAAAGCATATTCTTTATCACCAGGTTCTTGGTCTCTTAATTCAATAATAGTTTTAACGGCTTCATCACCGATTTTAAAATTTACATCGTTACTCATGTTGTTAATGATACATGATTTGTGATATGTGAGAAATTAATGATATTAAACTATTTAATTGTGAGTAATTTATTAATATCGTTGGGCGGCGAATGTACAGTAAAAAATATAAAAAACACTGAAACTTTTGAAAAAATTGTAGCTGTTGATAGTGGCTATAAACATTTAACAAAACATGATTTAAAGCCTGATATCTTAATTGGTGATTTAGATTCAGTTGATGAAGAATTGATAAATATTGCAAAATCTGAAGATGTTGAGATATTTGAATTTAATAAAGATAAAAATGAATCTGATTTTGAACTTGCTATCAATTACTCAATAAGTGTTGAAGCAGGATCTATAACAATCATTGGTGGAGAAGATGGTGAAATTGATCACCTGTTTTCTATTTATAACATTATTTCAAATTGTAAATTTAATAATGGTGTTACTTGGTTATATAAAAATTACATGATGCAATTTCGGTCTTCGGCTATATTTTCATTACCAATAGGAGATAAATTTAGCATTATACCAATATCTAATCTTGAAAATCTAAATATAGAAGGCTCTAAATATGAATTAAATGACACATTCATACCAAAAGGATCATCACGAACATTAAGAAATGAATCAATAGGTAAAGAGATAACAGTGAATTGTAATACAGGATTATTTAATCTTGTTTACAAATTATGATCTAGGAATATCTTTCCACGCTTTGTCTTTATCTAACTTAGGCTCACTAGGCAATCCTAGAACTCTTTCTGCAATTATATTTCTCATAATTTCAGAAGTTCCTCCTTCAATAGAATTAGCTCTAGATCTTAAAAATAAACTTTGAGTATCAGTAAATCCAAAGGTTTCGTTTTCAAAATTTAGTTCTGGTTGAGTAAGTTCGTAACCTCTAGGAAACAATAGGCCGTCATTCCCTAACATTTCCATACCAAATTCATAAGAAGCTTTGTTTATCTCTGCTTCATATAATTTACTAGTTGATCCTTCAGGTCCAGGAGTGCCTTTTTCTCTATTTTCAAATGCACGCATGTTTGTTAGTCGAACCGCTTCTTGTTCAATCCATAAAGTGATTAACTTATCTTTTGTAACTGGATCATCAAGCTCTTGATCTTTCCACAATTGAACTAAATGACCAGGTGCTCCGCTACCCCTGTCACGCACATTGCCACCAATAGCTACTCTTTCATTCATCAATATTGTTAATGAAACTCTCCAACCATCTCCAAGTGCTCCAAGAATGTTTTCCTTTGGAATCTTTACATCGGTAAAATAAACTTCATTAAATTCGGCCTCACCAGTAATTTGGCGCAACGGTCTAACCTCAACCCCATCAGATTCCATATCAACAATGAAAAAAGTTAGTCCCCTATGCTTTGGAACATCTGGATCTGTTCTTGTAACGATTAGACCCCATTTTGCTAAGTGACCTAAAGTTGTCCAAACTTTCTGACCATTTACAATGTAACCATCACCGTCATCAACAGCTTTTGTTGAAAGACTTGCTAAGTCTGAGCCAGAACCGGGTTCTGAAAATAATTGACACCAAATTTCCTCAGTAGTGAACATAGGTCGAAGATATTTTGCAATTTGTTCTTCGGTACCATATTCAACAATAGTTGGAGCGCCCATACCAATTCCCAAAATATTTGCCACTCTATTTTGCTGAGATATACCTTCTTTTCTTAAAGTTTCAGTGATGATTAATTGATATTTTGGATTTAAACCAAGTCCTCCTGCACCTTCTGGAAATTGAACCCATGCTAAACCTAAATCAAATTGTTTCCCCCAAAATTCTTGGAGTGAATCAGTAGTTTTTCTAAACTCAACTAACTCTGCTAATTTTTCTTTAACTAATAGTTCAGGATTCGATGTACTTGTTAATGTTTCAGACACTACTCGTCTCCTTGTTGCATAGCTTGATTAAATAAAGGCATTTCATCTAATATGCTACCAGGATAAACCGGATTGGATAAATCACGAACTTTATCAAAGTTTTCACCTATGTCATCTGCTGTTGCTGTCGGATTGTAATAACCAACATCTGTTGAAATTCCAATTCTAGAAAACCTACCTGCACCAGCGGTAAATATTTCGTGAGACACTTCACATGCTTCAGATGCAAGATAAACAACTAAAGGAGTTACATTATCAACATTAAACATTTTCGCAAAGTCTTCACCAAAAAGTGCTTCCGTCATTCTTGTTGTAGCATTTGGTGCTAATGCATTTGCTTTTATATTATATTTAGCACCCTCAATTGCCATTACGTTAGTTAGGCCAACAATTCCCATCTTTGCTGCACCGTAATTTAACTGACCAAAATTACCAAATATTCCAGAGGGTGATGAAATATTTACGAATCTACCAAACCCCTTTTCTTTCATGTGATTAAAAGCAGGCTGACAAACATAAAATGTCCCTTTTAAATGTACATCTAAAACAGAACTAAATTCTTCCTCAGTCATTTTTGAAAAACTTTTATCTCTTAATATTCCTGCATTATTAACAACAGCATGTAGATCTCCAAAAGCTTCCAATGCTGTATTGACAATAGATTGACCCCCATCCTGTGTTGCTACAGAATCGTAATTTGCGACTGCATTACCACCAGCATTTTTAATTTCTTCAACTACCAGGTCGGCTGGAGCGTTTGCTGCTCCTGATCCATCTACAGATCCACCTACATCGTTTACAACCACATTCGCTCCTCTGGAAGCAAATTCCAAAGCATAAGCTTTACCCAATCCATTTCCAGAACCGGTAACAATTACTGTTTTATTCTCAAAAGATACGTTTCCCACAATTATCCTTCCTCGTACATTGATTCAATTTCATCACTGTACATTTCTGCAATTACATTTCTTTTTAATTTTAAAGTTGGAGTTAACTCACCACTGGAATCAGTCCATTCTTTCTCTAAAACTACAAATTTCTTTATTTGCTGCACTTGAGCAACTTGTGAATTGGCTTCATCTACTTGTTTTTGAATTGCATCAATAACTTTAGGATCTGAAGCCATTGACTCTATAGAGTATTCCATACCATTATCAGAAGCCCAAGCTTCAGCACCACCATCGCCATCAAGTACTACTAATGCACTAAGATATTTCTTTCCATCACCAACAACACAAACTTGTCCAATTAATTGATGAGGTTTTATTAAATCTTCTACTTCTACAGGAGCGATGTTTTTACCTGCTGAAGTAATTAAAATTTCTTTTTTTCTACCTATTATTTTTACATAACCTGAATTATCAATTTCGGCTAAATCTCCGGTATGTAACCAACCTTCAGAATCAAAAGTTTCTTTAGTTTCTTCTTCAGCTTTGAAATAACCTTGTGTAACGTGATTACCTTTCAAGCAAAGTTCTCCATCTTCTTCTACTTTCACTTCAGTACCAGGAATAGGTATACCAACTTTTCCAATTGGATTCAAAACTTTAGGTACATCAATACCTTCCGATTTTAATTTTTTTGAAAATGTTTCAACAGCACCACCTGGTATTCCAATTGTTGCAGGTCCCGTATCTTCGGTCATTCCGNAGTAAATTTCTGTAACATCTATTCCAATTGCGTGAAACCATTTATGGACATCTTTATTCATAGGTGCTGCTGCTGTAACAAAATATTCTGTGTCCATAATCCCTAAACCCTCTTTAAATTTTGAGAAAACTAATTTTGAAAAGACAGCATCTTTTATTTTTACCATTAATGGCACATTCTCACCTTTTTGCTCATATTCAACCTTTTCCAAACCATTAGCAATAGCTTTTGCGATTAAGTCTTTTTTAGGATTTTCCTCAATTCGTGTTTCTAGACCAGCTTTAAATTTCTCCCAAACTCTAGGTACAGCTAAAAATACTGAAGGTTTTATCGTTGGAAGTGCATCTCTCATGTCTTCTAAAACAGGGACGGGGAAAATTTGTCCTACCCTATAGATTGCTTGATAGTGATCTCCAGCTCTTGCAGCAATATGAGCCATAGGTAGATAGGACACAATTCGTGGGTGCATAGATGCAGGTATCATCTGTCCGAATAAGCTTTCAATTGTCCACAAAACATTCTTATGTGAAATCATGACTCCTTTTGGCTTGCCTGTTGTACCCGATGTAAAAATAAGACACGCTACAGAATCCGGTGTTATAGTTGCAGTAGCCTCATCCAGTTTTGAACTATCAGATGAATTAATCTCCCTACCTTTTGCAATTAATTCCTGGTAGCTATAAACATAGTCTAAATCTTTTTTTTCTTCGTATCCATTAATTAGAACAATTGCTTCTAAATTTATACATTCTTTTTTTGCTTTATTCACTTCTTCGAACAATTCAAGATCACCTACAATTGCTATTTTTGCTTCCATTAAATTGGCTACATACTCTATTTGTGAAAATTTAAGTTGCTTATATAGGGTTGATGGTGTTGCGCCAGCGTAAACAATTCCTAAGTCTGCAATATTATGTTCTTTTGTATTGTTTGACATAATAAAAGCAGTATCACCAGGTCTTAAACCTAGTTCGATTAAGCCTGTAGCCAAAGCTCTAGAAGTCTCCCTGTATTCAGACCAAGAAATTGGGTCCCATGCTGAATACTCTTGATTAGCAGGGGTATTCAGTGCTGGATAGTCTGCAAATTCCGTTGCATTTCTATCAATATAATCTATGAGAGTTTTACCCTCTACAGCGCTAGAAATTAAATTTTCTTGGTTTTTTAAAAAATTATGTAGTTTATTAATTGGCAATCCTTTCTTGATATATAAATTTTAATGTTATTTTTTTAAATATTCATTTTATTTTGTGAGTTATTGAAATTGAACTAAATATATAATAATCATAATTATGAGTGGGAAATTTACTAAAACTTCAATAGTTACTTCTTTTGATGATAATTATTTTGACTACGCAGCTGTAATGGTAAAAAGTTTTAGTAATAATTATCAAGAAAATGAAGTACTCAAATTTACCTGTTTAGTTCCAAAAGAATCATTACATAGGGAAGAAGAATTTATAAACCTTATTAAAACTAAATCATTAAAAATTGAATTTGTAAATGCAGAAAATTTCAATAGTTTTCAAAGTTCAGGTAAAGCATATGAATCTAGATATATTTCGAATAACATGTACCATCGTTTATTTATTGGCTCGATATTAAAGGAATATACTAAAGCTATATATATTGACCCTGACGCGCTAATTTTAAGAGATGTAAAACCACTGCTTAATTACAAAACACAGCTCCCCTTAGCTGCAGTAGTCGAGTATACAGATATGGCAATTAAGGATCTAGGAAATGAAGATATTCCTTATTTTAACAATGGAGTATTTATTGCTGATTTAAATTTTTGGAGAGATGAAAAAATTGAAAAAAAACTTGTCGACTGGTTATTAATTAATGAAAAAAAAGACTGTCCTGACCAAAGTGCGATGAACGAAATATTTAAATACCTTTGGACCCCTCTTCCAATTAATTTCAATTTGTTAGCCTTTAAACTATTTGAGGACAAAACTCTATTAAAAAACTTTAATAATCCTTTAATTGTACACTTCGTTGGTCCCTTTAAACCCTGGGACAATAATGTGGAAGTACCAATTTGGTCAAATAAGTGGAAAGTAGTATTTGAATCAATATTTAAAAATTAAAATAAATTTTAGGTTTCAATGAACTTATTGTTCATGAATTATCAGTCCAGAATATTTCTCTATAACTTCAATTTCAATTGAATTATCAATTAGTTGCATGGCATTTTTTCCGTAAATTTGAGAAATTTTATGAGCGATACTTTTCAAAGATATATTTTCAACTTTATCAAATTTATTAAAAATACAGATAAGTGATTCTCCTTTAAGCTTTCTTCTAAAAATTATCAGTTCGTAGTCATGATCAATTAATTCAAAGCTGCCATATTTTAGAATTTTATTTGTTTTTTTAATATTCATTAGTTCTGAAGTGTATTCAAGTAATTTATGATTCCATGATTTTTCATCATGCCATGGAAAAGGTTCTCTATTGTTTGGATCAGCACCACCATTAAGCCCCACTTCGTCACCATAATAAATTGATGCAATTCCAGGAAAAGTTGATTGAAGAAATACAGCACCTTGAATATCTTCCCAGTCTTCGCATCTATTTAAAAACCTCTTAACATCGTGTGAGCTCAAAAGATTTTGACAAGAACTTATAGCTTCAAATGAATACATTGAATAAAGATGAGCAAGGGATTCATTAAAATATTTTGTTGAAATTCTACTAGAGGCAAAATAATCTGTCATTAGTTCCCTGAATGAATAATTCATAGTACCGTCAAACATGTCTCCTTGAAGCCACTGACTTGTATCTCCAAATATTTCTGATATCAAAATCGAATCTTCTTTTTGATTTTTCACTATATTTCTAAACTTTTTCCAAAAAGGAATATTGATTTCTTTAGCAACATCCATTCTCCATCCGTCAATATTAAAATTCTTTATCCAATACTCTGCTACCTCAAGTCCCCATTCAGTAGCACCTTCAGATTCCATATTTACTTTTGGCATGTCAGGTACACCCCACCAAGCTTTATATGTAGGTTCAATTATGGGTCCGTCATCATTTAATTCTTCAACTGGAAGTTTTGTTTCTTCAATTGTTTTTACAATATATTCTTTATACTCTTCCTGATTGCCGTCCCAACCAACTTTGTAAGTGTTTGAATACAAGTGTGGTCTATGTATAAGTCTTAATGGATAACTACTAACCGTGAACCAATCAGAGTATTTAGAACTTTCACCATTCTTTACAACATCTTGAAACGCAAAGTTTCTAGGGTGCACGTGATTAAGTGAACAATCTA
>CBFHGZ010000017.1:0-2644 GCA_965655535.1 Candidatus Actinomarina sp. | reverse complement strand
AAATTATTTTCATATCTCTTTTATGAACTTCAGTGACTAATTTTGATAATGCTTCATCACCTCCAAGGTGACTGTCTACTTTAAAATGGTCCCAGGTATCATATTTATGAACACTGTTAGATAAAAATATAGGGTTTAAATACAAAATATTCACACCTAAATTTTTTATATAATCTAGCTTTTCAATAATTCCATAAATATCTCCCCCTTGGAACTCTAAACGTTTAGACTCACTTCCCCAAGGTACAACAGTTTCAGGGTTTAAATCGGGATTGCTATTGTAAAATCTTTCAGGAAATATTTGATACATTACTCCACCAAAAATCCAGTCTGGAACAAAATGTCTTTTGAAGTTTAATTTATTAATATGCCATTTTTCTGATGGCGATATAAAGTTAGACACCCCGCTAGTTCCAAAATAAATACCTAAATTTTCTTTAGTTTTTGCTGCGAAGCTAAATTTAAAATCATCTTGAAAAGTGTTGATATGCGCTCTCCAGTAATCAAACCTTTGAGTTTTAGCATATTTAACAAGTTCTAAAGGTCTGAAGTTTGGATCCTCAAGTAGTACCCATAGCTTTTCAATACCTGGTTCAGTGTGAATTCTTATTTTAACAACACCATCATTTGAAATATTGAAAAATTTCTTATCATCAATTTCAAAACGAATATCATAAAATCCTAAATGAACATCTCCTTCGAGAAATTCTATTTTTTGGAGTTCACCAATATCATTAAATTCTGGATTATGTTCTTCAACCATAAAAATGTCTTTTTTATTTTAATTATATAGAATTTAATATATGGATATTAAAAGGGCAAGTGGACTCATACTTCATCCAACGGCTTTACCAAGTAAATATGGAATCGGTGATTTTGGTTCATCTGCTTACACGCTGATTGATAAATTGTCAGAGAGCAAAACTAGTTTATGGCAGGTATTACCACTTGGAATTACAGATGAAATAGAATTTTCACCCTACTCGAGTAAATCCTCAGTATTGGGTAATCCTTATCTTATATCGTTAGAGGAATTTGAAGAAAATATAGTTGATAAACAAGCTCTTGAAAAACTGAAAAATCTTTCTTCAAATGAAGTTGAATACAAAAAGGTATACAAAGAGAAATATATATTATTAAAAGAGCTTTCAAAAAAATTTAATATAAAAGATCCTCATGTTCAAATTTTTTTAAATAAACCATTGATAAAAGAACATTTGGTATTCATAACTCTCTCAAGCGTTTTAGGTGAAAATTGGCTTAATTGGAAAGATGAATTTCAAAACTACAGCTCAGACCTATTCAAACATGTTATTACTGAATACGAGGAGGAGTTAAAATTTAATATTTTTACTCAATTTCAGTTTGATCAACAATGGTATAAGTTAAAAGAATATGCAAATTCAAAAAATGTTCATATTCTTGGTGATATACCAATTTATGTAAATCACAACTCAGCAGATGTTTGGTTAAATAAAAATTTATTTGATTTAGATGAAAATAATTCTATGAGTTATGTTTCTGGAGCTGTGCCTGATTCCTTCACTAAAGATGGGCAAATTTGGGGAACTGCTTTGTATGACTGGGATGTCCATCTAAATGAAAATTATAAATATTGGATAGAAAAACTGAATATACAACTAGAAAAATATGATTTTTTAAGAATTGATCATTTTATTGGTTTTTTTAAATTTTGGGCAATACCAAAAGGAGAATCTGCCTTAAATGGACATTGGAGAGATGGACCATGGAAAACTTTTTTTGATATAGTATCTAAACATGTTCCCTTTGAAAAGCTCTTGGCTGAGGATTTAGGAGTAGTGCTAAAGGAAACAGATACAATTTTACAAAAATATAATATTCCAGGAATGCTTTTATTGGAACAAAGAATTCCTAATGGAGATGGAACAAAAGAAATACATCCAAAAGAATGGCCAACAAATGTCGCAGCTTATACTGGTACTCATGACAGTCAAACTATCAAACAATGGTTTGAAAATGCAAATAATATTCAAATTAAATCTTTTTTAAATTATTTAGAAGCAAACAATCAAAAATCAACAAATAATGTTTGGGACTTTATTTCTTTAGTTTGGTCGACTAAATGTTTGATAGCAATAACAACAGTCCAGGATTTACTTGAATTAGATGGATCTGCAAGATTTAATATTCCTGGTACTCAAAATAACAATTGGAAATGGAGGTTAAAATCTCTAAATCATCTCGATGAGCCATTGCATGCCCTTAAAAATTTAAACGAAAAATTTAAAAGAATCAATACTTAGATTTTATATATTCAATAACTTGTGCTACCTCTTGGTCGTTCAACCTTTGAGCAGGCATTGATCCTTTTCCTTTTGTTATTGTTTGAACCCAATAAGAGTCTGGCATGGAGGCAGCACTACTTTCTGCATTTAGTGAAGGACCTACTCGTCCTGATAAATCACTTCCATGACAAGATGAACATCTAGCTTGATACACTTCTTCTCCAGAAGAATAAGAAACTTGTTCTTGAGATGTACAAGCTGAAATAGAAAAAAATAATATTAAAAAGAGTATTAAATTAAATTTATTCTTCTTCAAGAGCAGACTTGAACTCTCTTGTAGACCTACCAAGTGATTTAGCTAACCCAGGTAGTCTTTT
>CBFHGZ010000016.1:2458-12671 GCA_965655535.1 Candidatus Actinomarina sp. | reverse complement strand
ATAAACAATGCAAAAAATACACCTAGGGACAAAACGTTTACGACTTCGCTAGTAAATCCATTTTCTTGCAAACTTAAGCCACCCTTTATACCAAGAGCAAGAAGTAGATAATACCCTAAATATTTTGAAAAAATGTCTGAAAGTGACAACTTAAAAGATATGCCAATAAGAATTCCTGAAATAAACAATATTAACGCGGGATTTAAAAAGGCTTCCATTTAAATAAAAATGATAGTTAGATATTGAATTTGTTTTTAATTAAAAAAAATTATTTAACTTTTCTAACTAACTCTTCGACCCTATTGATGTCAACTCTTTTTGCGACATCATTATCAAATTTAAAACTAGTACCAACAATCAATATATCTGCAATATCTTGATATGCATCAACATTTGTTGTGGTAACTCCAGATCCTATAGCTAACTTACCTTGAGGGACGATATTTCTAACCTTTTGCAAATCTTCAATATTTATTTCGTGTCCTGTGCCATCACCAGTTACGATCACAACATCTGCACCTGCTCGATGTATTAATTCTTCAGCATGATTTTCTATTTTTGATCCAGGTGGTGGAACAGCATGTTTTACAAAAACATCAGCGAAGATTTCAATATAGTTGTTTAAAGTGGACTTAAACTGATTTACTGTATGAGCATCACCCTCTATGATTCCTTGATCTGTATACATTGTATTATTTAATACATTAATTCTTACAAAATGAGACTTAGTTGCTTCCGCTATAGACAACGCAGCGATACCATCATTTCTCAAGACATTGATACCTATTTTGACATCTCTTTCAATAGATAGATTTTCAACAACAGTTGTAAAACTAGCTAGTGTTCTTTTTGAAATATCATCTTTAACAAATGGCGTGTCACCAAAGTTTTCAATTATGATGCCATCTACGCCACCATTTATTAAGCTATTTACATCTTCTTGAGCCGAATCAATTATTTCATCAATAGACAATCTATTGGAAGGTGAGCCAGGAAGGCTTTTTAAGTGTACAACTCCGTAAACTTGCATTATATTTTTACGTGATTCATCTTAACAAACTTTGAAGCAAATTCTCCTTCAGTTGTTAGAGTAGGCTTACTGCTTTTAGACAATCTTCCAGTAACAACTCTACACCAGTCACCTGCACTACCTTTTATAGAATTTTCACTATTTTCATCACCAAACTGCCAAGCTTTATATTCTGGTCCAATTAATTCAACTCTTAAATCTTGAAACTTTAATTTGTTAAGCTTTGAAGCATTTTGAGCATTTAACCAGCCAAACATTGCAACATGTTCAATTCGAATTGAATCCTCATAATCTTTTTTCATACCTTCGTAAATATCTAAACTATGTGACCAAGTCTCTGCTAATTTCGTAACTGAAAAAGTCATACAGTCAATCTCATTCTTCCACCAAGTTAATTTTTTACCTTGTGTTGATTTTGCTAAAGTTTCTATGACATCAGCTCTTGAAATTCTCCACCATTCAATAACATCTTGAGGCCTCATGTCTTTACCTTTAGCGATACACTCTTTCTCAAATTTTTCCAAACCTTTTGGACCTTTATATTTATTGAATTCTGTTCCTTTTTTCTTTAAAGCGTTTAAAGCTAAATCTTCAAGACCAGCAAGATAAGAAACATGTGCGGTGATATCCCAATTTTTAAATGTGGTTTTAGTATTCCAATGTCTTACAGGAATACTTTGCAAGTATTGGTCTAGTAATTGCTGCTCAGCGACGAGATTGCTTAAAATTGTTTGCATTAATATAAGTTTAATGGTTGTTGACTAATTTCTAAAGTGGTAATTAATACAAAAAAAAGACTTTTTATATATAAAATATGTATTTAGTATAAATTTTATGAAAAAGTTAATAAAATTCTTCCTCTTTTTAGTAGGTGTTCGTTATATTTTGAGTCTTTTGGATGAAAATGTACATGTAAAAGAACAAATCACTAAATTACGAAATGAATTAACCAACTTAGAAACAGAAGATCTAGAAAATAAAATAAAAGACTTTTTCAAGAAGTACGACTCAACTTTTAGAGATACTGAAGATACTCAAGAAGACAGTTAGTTTTCAATTATCCCATGTGGAGATTATTTGGTAAAACTGCACATTTCTGGCCAACTTGGTTTTATAAGTTAATATCTATTACTCATTCAAAACTTATAAAAGTAAATCATACAAAACTTGGAACTAAAATTATTGGTGATAGCATTTTATTACTTGAGACTATAGGAAATAAAAGTGGAAAGTTAAGGAAAACACCATTAACTTATGTGGTTCATAAAGAAAAATATTTAATCGCTGCTTCCTATAGTGGAAATGACAAAACACCTGACTGGTGTTTTAATCTACAAAATTCAAATGCATATATAACAGTGGATAATGTAAGGTTTGAAGTCGAATCTAAGTTTTTAGAGGATAATGAAAAAAAATACTACTGGGATTTATTAGATAGGCATTATCCAACTTTTATTACTTATAGAAATCGTACTGACAGAAATATTCCTCTAGTGCTTCTTTCTAAAGTTTAGGTTTTTCAGACGGCCCTTTTCTTACTATCGTGTTCCACAAAGTTTGATAATGATCTAAGTCTTCTTTGCTTACGTGGGGAAGAACGAAATTTTCCCAAGCCTCTTTTAATGGATCACCTGCATCGGAACTTACTTTCAAACCTAAAGGTATTCTTTCGACAATAGTTCGTAAACTCATAGGGGTTTCAATATTTACACTGATGTCATCTGACATAAACGAATTATTTATCTCTAAAGCTAGTTTTATTACTAAATCTGTATATGACTTTTGTAAAGTTGGATACCTCTTTAAATATATTGATTCAAGTTGTTCTTTATTTGGAAAAGGCTTATCCCAAATTACCCATCTATCAGCAAAAGCTTTATTTAATGATTGTGTACCCGCATAATCTCTTAGGCTTGTGGGGTTCATAGTTCCAAATATGAATGTATCATCTCTAAGTTGAAGTACTTCACCATTAGGCAGCTCTAGTTTTTTATGCCTATCCAATAGTGAGTGAAGGGCAAATAAAACTTCTGGACCAGCTGCATTTAACTCTGAGAGATTTACAATTGCAGGTCCTCTTAAAGCTCTTGTTAGTTCTCCATCTTGCCATCTACTTTCTGTACCACCTTTGCCATCTCCATATAATTGTACTGACCCAAGCAAAGTTACATCTCTGACTTCACCAGAGAGGGGAATTCTGTAATATGGATATTTTAATTTTGCTGCGAATTGTTCTATATCGTGATCTTTACCAGTACCCATATGGCCTTTTAAAGCTACATGAATAGGAAGTTCATTTTTAAATGCATTTAATTTGGCTTCTATGACTTGAGCAAGCCTAAATTGAGTACCAAGGTCGACATAATAGTCATCAATTTCTGGGACTCTGTTTAACCTAGATTCATAATCATCTAATTTTTTATCTACAACACATTCGTTAAGTTCAATATAATTTTTTTGTTTACCAGGGTTTTCAAATTTAACCATTAAGCAACTCCGATAGTCTTCTTTGCATTTTTAATAAGTATATCTTTTGTGATATTTACGATAGAGTGTATTAGTTGTTCAGGATGTTCAACTTGAACATTATTTTGATATTCTTTCCAAGACCCTCTATTGCCAATACCTATTCCGATAACTTCAATACCTTGTTTTGTAGCAAATTTTATACTACTTTTTAGATTTTCAACAGATCCTCTGGTCATTCCGTCAGAGAGAACAACTAAAAGTTTTGTATTAGATGGATGAGATAATAAACGTTTGGAAGCATGAATTATATTTATTTCATCTATGTTCGTGCCTTTTTCAAACATACTAATGGGAGGGTAGAAGTCTTTATCTTCAATATCGTTTATAGAGTTTCTTAAATGGCGTGAAAACTCTATTAGGCCGATGAATTGTTTGTAATTATCTTTCCAAGAGTCTTTAAATTCTTTTAAAAAATAATGATTAGCGGTATTGTAAATTTCTTGAGCTGCAGATCCGTAAGTACTGTTTAACATTGAGGAGACACTGTACTTTCTTTTTATATAAGTGTCTTCATTTTCACTAAAATCTGATACAAAGCCTCTGTTGAAAATTGCCATTTCAAAATCCATATCTAATTCATAACAAATTTGAGATAAATAGCTAGCGCCAAGCAAAGCAGATGTAAGAGACCATGGATAAAGTTCATTTCTATTTTTTTCAAGCATTGAACCACTTCCATCAATTAAAAGAGATATCGCGTAAGATTTGTTTGACAATCTTTGTTTTTGTTCAAACATTCTTTCATATCTGCCTGATGCAAGCATGGTTGGAACATGTGGCGATAGATCCCCTTGATCAAAACCACTAATCCTTTGCCTTTTTTGGTTATGAATAAAATAAGGTTTAATTTTATTTGTTACTTTATAAATTGGTAGGTTCCAATCATTCAATAATGATTCAAATGTTTTGTTACCTTTATCTGATAGATACTTAAATTTATCTGGCAATTTTGTTTCAATTATTTTTGAAATATCACCTGATGGCAAGTAAATAGTTGAAGATGCTCCAATTTTTGAGATATGATCATCCATTTGATTGATCTTCTCTTCATCTGGATTTTTTGAGTCTTGACCAAGAAATTTTTGAAGTGTATTACCGGTTGTAATGTTATTAGATGATGGTATTAAGGTTTTGCTCATTCCATCCACAACAGAATCTTCAAAATTTTCTAATATTTCACGTTGTTCACCAAGGTTATATTTTTCGATATCAGGAAGGATATTAAATCTTCTACAAATATCAATAATTTGAATTGTTACTTCTACAACTTCTGATACGTTTACTTCAGAATAATTTAAAGGTTTTAGGAGTTGCAAAGATTCGTTTAGTGATTTCACCACTGGTTTTTTATAACTGTCGTACTTAAGCGAAATATATGATGTAATTGAGTGAAAAAGTAAACTAAGAAACTGATTAAATGGATTAAGATTTTTTATTTGGTGAAATGACTCTTCATAAACATCTTTAAGAATAGAGGTTAGACCATCATATTCTTTTACAAAAATTCTTTCTTCTATTGAATGAATAAGTATTTCAAAAATATATTTCCCAAAAGGACCAGCAAGATATTCAAGAACATCTTCTAAGTCACCTACATCAGATAAATCCTCTCCAAATCTTTCTGTTAGCTGTTGTTGGTCGAATGAATAATTTTGAGTTGAATGTATCGCTTCATGCACTACCGTACCAATTAAAACTTCTTCTTTATTTAATTTAGATTCAGACAATGCTTTAACCAAAATAGATGGGTTTATTACAATGTCATTGCTATCAGACGAAGAAGTTCTTCCATATCTAAGAGAAATGTTCTCATTGTCTAATTGAGTTTGTAAAAGTCTGGTAATTGCTGGCCTTATTTTTTCAAAGTCTTCAACAATTTGTTGTTCTAAATTATTTTTATCTTTACTCATATCAATTTTGTTAAAAAAACAATTAACCTATTAAGTATAAGGAAGTTATGAAATGAATGATAAGTTGGTAAAAACTGTAGTTGTCTCTGGTGGCAGCGGCAAAATGGGAAATTTAATTACGGATTACCTAGAGTCTAGAGATGATTTTAAAGTTGTTGGAATCTTTGATCCCTCTTATACAGAAGGAGAGTACTCAAAAGTTAACAATTTAGAGAACGTAGATTCAGATATAGTAATTGAATTTTCTCCAGCCTCAGAAATAAATGACAATTTGGAAAAACTGCTAAAAACAAATTCAACTTTGATTATTGGTTCATCAGGAATTGAAGAAAAGCTTGTAGCTAATCTTAGGAGTTTGGAAAATAGATCAATCTTTGTTATCCCTAATTTTTCTGTAGGAGCAGCATTACAAAAAATTACATCAAATATCATAGCTCAATGCTTTCAAAAAGTTGAGATAGTGGAGAAACATCATTCCGGAAAACAAGACGCACCATCTGGCACATCAATTGACTTAGCTCTTAGCCTTCCTGACACTATAAAATCATCTGGAATTGAGGGAGATTTTTATTCCAAAAATGCAATAAATGACAAAATTATTATGTCATTGCGTGATGATAAATATATGGCAGAACAGGAAGTTTTATTTTCAAACGAATTTGAGCATTTAAATTCAGAGCATATAGTAAATGACAGAAGGGCTTACCTCTTTGGAGTAAAGTTAGTTTTAGACAATGTTGATAACTTTAAGGGTTTTGTTTTTGGTCTTGAAACAATTTTAAATAGGAATATTAGTATCTAGGCATGAAAGATTTTGGTGAAATTCTCACAGCAGTCATAACCCCATTTGATAGTAATGGAGTTATTAGTACTGATACTTTTTGGAGATTGTGTAAAAAATTAGTTCATGAGAAATCTGAAGGTCTTGTTTTATCAGGTACAACGGGAGAATCACCGAATTTATCATTTGAAGATAGAAAAATCTTATATAGCACCGCAAAAGATGCAGTAGGTGATAAGGCCAACATAATTGCAGGTTCTGGAACTTATTCTACTTCAGAATCTATCGAGATAACAAAAATGGCTGTAGACCAGGGCGTTGATGGAATTATGATTGTAACTCCTTACTATTCAAAACCATCTCAGTATGGAATTGTGAAACACTTTGAAGCTATTAGTAAAATTACAGATTTACCTATTATGGCTTACAACATTCCTGGAAGAACGAGTACATTAATTGAAGTCTCAACCTTGAATACTTTAATAGATGATTTAGGTATTCACTCAATTAAAGATGCAGTAGGAGATTGGTCATTTTCAAAAATTGAAATTGAAGAGCTTAATGAAAAGGTGTTTATTTACTCAGGTAACGATTCAGAGACAATAGATTTTATTAATGCTGGCGCTAAAGGAGTGGTATCAGTTGCTTCACATGTTATTGGCAATGAAATTAGCGATCTGATAAAACTAGTAAAATCAGGAAAACTAGAAGATGCGCAAAAAGAACAAGAAAAGCTTTTACCTCTATTTAATGCTATTTTTGAAGAACCAAGTCCAGGTCCAATCAAACATTTATTAACATATTCATGGGAAGATGTTGGTATTCCGATGTTACCAATTACTGAAATCTCTACTGATTTAGCTCAAAAACTAACAGAAATTTATAACTCAATTAATTAATTAATTTTAAGTTTTCCTCTAATAAAATATGGTATAATCAGATGTGGCTGTAAAGACATCCACTCGCAAAAGGGTAAATGGGCGAAAGCGGGTGTCTAAACAAAACAATAAAATAACTGTAGACAGGGCAATTTCTACACTTAAAAACACTACTTCAAGTGCGTTTAATAAGTTCGTCCAGTCTTACCAATCTGTTGCTATATTTATGTTTTCCTTTGCTTTGTTAACCTCCTTAGCAATCTTTAACTTAGGTGGTCCAGTTGGTGATGTGGTATTTAAAATTCTTCAGTGGGCTTTCGGATATGCAGTTTTTGCCTTGCCAGTTTTCTTTTTCTACGGTACAGCTATTTTGATCAGAGATAAGGATGAAGCAATAAGCCAAAGAGTGCTAATTGGTACTTTGTGGATACAAATCTTTTCATCCAGTATATTTCACTCTTTAATTCACTCAGAGCCATTGTCACTTAGTTCTGGGTCAGAACTGCTATTAAAATCTGGTGGGCATCTATCTGCATTTATTGTTTACCCATTAACAAATAGTGTTGGACTTCAAATGACACATACTCTTCTTTTACTAGGGTTAATTATGTCTGTTTTGTATATGACAAATATTGAACTCAAAGATCTAATTGGTGGCATACAAGCCATTATTATTTATATTTACAAATTTATTTATGCATTTGTAAAAGCAAGAAAAGAAGCAAATAATCTAGTTTTTGAAGAATTTTATCAAGAATCAATTGATGATTTTAAAGAACCAGAGGTACCTAATAAAAAACCTAATAGATTAACAAAAGCAAAAGTTGCAGAAAAAATTAATAACGTTTCAAATATTACAGATTTTAAAGATAAAAAAGATTCTAAAGCAAAAAAAACTACACCAAAACCAAACGTTAAGAATAGTAAATATGTATTACCACCTGTTAAGTTATTAAAACTTGGAAACGCTGTGTCTACATCTAAAAAACTTTTACAAGAAACGGCAAAAGATCTAACAAACTTACTTAAAGAACATGGAGTTGAAGCTGAGTTAACAAACGTAGTTCCTGGCCCAACCGTTACAAGGTATGAAATTGAATTAGCACCAGGAGTAAAAGTTTCAAAAGTAACATCACTTTCACACGATATTGCTTATGCTCTAGCAACACCTGATGTTAGATTGTTAGCACCAATACCAGGTAGAAGTGCAATTGGTATAGAAATTCCAAACAGACAAAGAAAACTTGTTTCTTTAGGTGATGTCTTGTCTTCACAAGAAGCTAAAAAAGCTGAACATCCTCTAAATATAGGTTTAGGTTTAGATATTTCAGGTAAGCCTCGGTTGCTTAACTTAGCAGAGTTACCCCATGTTTTAATAGCTGGTCAAACTGGTGCTGGAAAATCTTCATGTATTAATTCAATTGTTACATCATTATTAGTTAGAACTAATCCAGACGAAGTCAAAATGGTAATGGTTGATCCAAAGAGAGTTGAGCTTGGCCAATATAACGACGTTCCACACCTTCTTACAAAAGTTATTACAAACCCAAAGAAAGCTGTTGACGCACTTGGGTGGGCAGTAGCAGAAATGGATAGAAGATACGATCTGCTTGCTGATAGTCAGGTAAGAGATATTAACGGTTATCACGAAAAATATGATGCAGGATTATTAGATGAAGATAAGTTTGACCGATTTCCTTATATCGTAGTATTCATTGATGAGTTGAACGATTTAATGATGGTTGCTGGTAGAGAAGTTGAATCAGCAATTGTTAGGTTAGCTCAAATGGCAAGAGCAATAGGAATCCATTTAGTTGTCGCAACTCAAAGACCATCAGTTGATGTCATTACGGGTGTAATGAAGGCTAATATTCCATCAAGACTGGCTTTTTCTGTAGCGTCAACAACTGATTCTAGGGTTATTCTTGATCAATCTGGTGCTGAGAAATTGATTGGTTTAGGTGACATGTTAGTTGTCACGGCTTCAAACCCAAGATTGGAAAGAATACAAGGTGCTTGGGTTAATGAAAATGAAGTTCAAGATGTGGTTTCTTGGGTTAAAGAACAAAAAGAAGCAGAATACAATCCTGCAGTTACCGAAGAGCAAAAACAGGCAACACATTCATCAAATGAAGATTTTAGTGAAGATGAAGAATTGATAAGAACCGCAAAGGAACTAGTTATAAGATCTCAAATGGGCTCAACTTCTATGCTTCAGAGGAAATTGAGAGTCGGTTTTGCTAGAGCGGGACGATTAATGGATATTTTAGAGGCTCAAGGTATAGTTGGTCCTTCAGAAGGCTCAAAAGCAAGAGAAGTATTAATTACTGTAGAAGAATTTGAAACAGAGAATCTTTCTAGCATTGAAGATTCTCAAGAAATTGTCATGGAAGAATCTGAAGATGTCATTGAGAACACTGAAGAAGAAACCAAAGAAGACGATTGGTTTGAAGAGTAATCTAAACTTTTATATCTCTACCTTTAATAATTCTTTTTCTTATTGCAGCAGAAATTGTATCTACGATTAAAACCATTGCAATAGTCACCACTAAAACAGTTCCTGCTCTTGGGAAATCTCTAAATCTAAGTTGATTGATTAATTCTGCACCAACGCCACCTGCACCTACAACACCAAGCACCGCTGAAGCTCTTAAGTTTATTTCAAACCTGTATAGCCAATACGAAACAACTGTTGGCATTACTTGAGGTATTACACCAAATAATAGTTCACTTACTTTTGAGCCTCCAGACGCCTTTATTGCTTCAAGAGGGCCTTCGTCAATACCTTCAATAACTTCAGAAGATAATTTACCTAGTGTTCCTATTGAGTGAATCCCAACAGCAAGAGTTCCTGTAAGCGGTCCCAAACCAGTTATCGGAAGGAAAACAAATGCAAGTATAAGTTCTGGAAAAGCCCTTATTATATTTAATACTTGCTTTGTAAACCTATTTAATATATTAAAAGTTACATTATTTGCAGCAAGAAAAGAAATTGGAAAGCTAAATAGCGCACCGATAACAGTTCCAGCCCAAGCAATAAATAGTGACTCTCCAACTTTTGGAACTATTCTTTCTATTGCTTCAC
>CBFHGZ010000016.1:0-2359 GCA_965655535.1 Candidatus Actinomarina sp. | reverse complement strand
TCGATAAATCAAGAGGAAACATTGCTGAAATTAATATCCAAATTTTACTCGGTGCCTCAAAGAATCTTTCAGGAGTTACTTCAAGGCCTGATGCTGACCAGATTGATGCTGCAACTATTAAAATTGTTAATAAATACTTAAGAACTTTTTGTGAAATTGGTTGTTTTGGTATGTTCAAAGTATCTTCCTTCTAAGCCAAACACTAAATTGCTCAATTGCAATCACTGCAAATAGAATCAAAACTATAATTGGACTTATTCGATCAAATCTTAAAAATATTCTTTGTGTTTCGATAATTCTTCCAACACCACCAGCACCTACTAAACCAAGTATTACTGAAGCTCTGATACACAATTCGAAGATATATAGAAAATAAGCTGTAAAGTTTGGAAGTATTTGAGGTAGAGCTGAACTGAATACTGCTTGATTATGTTTTGCTCCACTTGATTTAGCAGCTTCAAGTGGCCCTAGGTCAATACTGTCTATGGTTTCAGATAGTAGTTTCCCCATTATTGCCATTGAAAACATTATTAATGCTAAAACGCCAGCAAATGGGCCTAGTCCTACTGCTACAGTAAATAACATTGCCCAAAATAAATCGGGTATTGTTCTGATAAAGTTTAAAAAGGATTTGTAAATGTAATACGTTATTGTTGTTTGATTTGTTGCTTTTGACGCATAAAAAGATAAAGGTAAAGCTATAAAACAACCTAAAATGCTTGCCAGTATAGCTATTTGTATTGTTTCAATTAATGCAGCTGCTGCATTTTCTACTGCCCATTCCCATTTAGGATCAAATAAGGGATCAGTAACCAATCTTCTATTTTGAAGATTTCTTCTAAAGTCTTCTAAATTAAATCCAATTTGAAAAAAAGAATAAATACTAAATAAAAATGCAAAAGGGTATCCAAGTACTGAAAGCAATGAAGGTTTTGGTTTTTTAGGAATATTAATCATCATTGCCAAGCATATCTGATGCTTTAATTGCACGACCATAAATATTTTCAAAATCTTGATCGCTTACGTCTTCAACCTTTCCATCGTAAACTAACTTACCTTCTTTGAGACCAATAAGTCTTTCTCCAAATTCTTTTGCTAAATCTAAAAAGTGTAAATTTACAATAGTTGTTATTCCTAATTCTTGATTTATTTCTTTTAAATATTTCATAACGACTCTGGAAGTTATTGGATCAAGTGAAGCAACAGGTTCATCGGCTAACATTACTTTTGGTTTTTGAGCTAATGCTCTAGCAATACCAACTCTTTGCTGTTGTCCTCCTGAAAGATTTGAACCACGTACATATGCTTTTTCTAAAATTTCAACTTTATTTAATGCTTCAAAAGCAATTTGTTTATCTTCTTGAGGCCATAGTCCAAGTATTGATCTGATTGACGAAACTTGACTTAATCTTCCAGTTAGAACATTTTTTAATACTGAGGATCTATTAACTAGGTTGAAAGTTTGAAAAATCATTCCTACATCAGATCTAATCTCTTTTAGTTCTTTTTTACTAGCATTAGTAACATTTTTAGAGTCAACTAATACTTCACCATTGGTAGGTTTTACAAGGTTGTTTACAGTTCTTAATAATGTTGACTTACCAGCTCCTGACATACCAACGATGATTAAGAAATCGCCTTTTTCTATCTTTAATGACACATTATCTAGTGCTTTAACACCACCAGGATAGGTTACGCTTACGTTTTTAAATTCAATCATACTAAAAAATCACTAGGGCGATATTTAAATCGCCCTAGTAAGTAATTTTTATTGGTCGTAAAGACCGAATTCTTCTGCAGCTTGTTTTACTACATCGAATTCAGAGTTAACTGCTGGTACTATATCAGTCCAACCATAAATTTCATCCATAACAGCTAAACCTTCATCAGTTTGAATGTATTCACTTAAAATAGTATAAATTTTAGCTTTTACATCTTCTGGAAGGTCAGATCTTACAGCAACAACATCATTTGGTATTTCAGCAGTAATGCCGATTGCAATAACTTTTTCTCCAACGTCATTGTTAGTTTTTCTTAAAGTTCTTCTTGCGTCATCATACGCAACACCAAATTTTGCATCACCATTGTATAGACCTGCTATTACACCATCATGTGATCCAGCAAAAACTTGCGTAATATCATTTTGGTAATCAATACCTAAGTTTTTAAGTTGCAATGATGGATATAGGTAACCAGAAGTTGAACCTTCTTCAACGAAAAGTACTTCTTCGCCTACCATCACTGATAGATCTGCTTCACAAGCATAACCTGGACTAATATCTCCATCAGGTATTAAACCTGAATCACCAAAAGTCCAACCAACTTGCAATGCTGCTACATCTGGTGCAGATGTTGCAGT
>CBFHGZ010000015.1:11623-14012 GCA_965655535.1 Candidatus Actinomarina sp. | reverse complement strand
AGAAATTTAGTTGGTGAGATTATTTCTCGAGTTGAATCTAAAGGTTTTAAAATTACCAAAATGAAGATGATGACAATTTCTAAAGAATTAGCAGAAGAACACTATCAAGAGCATGTTGAAAAACCATTTTTTGGTGATTTAGTAAATTTTATTACAAGCGGTCCAGTGGTAGCTATGGAAGTTCAAGGCGAAAATGTGGTTGCACAAATAAGAAATTTAATGGGTGCTACAAACCCAAGTGATTCTACTCCTGGTTCTATAAGAGGAGATTTAGCAACTGAATTGGACAAAAATGTAGTTCACGGTTCTGATTCAGAAGAAAGTGCAAATAGAGAATTATCTATATTCTTTGGTAATTAAAAAAAAATTTATAAAATAATACTCTATGAGTTAACCTATTAATACATGGTTGACTTTAATTTAAGAAGAACAATATTTGGTGGCAATGATATTGCAATCGACTTAGGCACTGCTAATACACTTATTTATGTAAAAGGTGTTGGAGTAGTTGTTGATGAGCCAACTTTGCTAGCTGTAAATAAAAATGACCGTTCAATCTTAACTGTTGGTAATGAGGCTAAAAAATTAATCGGAAGAGTTCCAGATTCAATTGAATTGGTAAGACCACTAAGAGATGGAGTTATTTCTGAAATAGAGATGGCTGAAGAGCTTGTGAAAACTCTTTTATCAAGAGCTTTAGGAAGATCTTTTTCAAGACCAAGAATTGTAATTTGTGTACCTAATGGTGTTACTAGTGTGGAACAGAGGTCTATAGAAACTGCAGCTCATGCTACTGGTGCATCAGAAGTTTATACAATTGAAGAACCAATGGCAGCAGCAATAGGAAGTGGATTAAATATTTTTGAACCATACGGCAATATGGTCGTTGATATCGGTGGTGGTACAACTGAAATCGCTGTTATTTCAATGGGAGATATTGTTAATGCAAATTCAGTTAGGGTAGGCGGTGAAGACATGACAGAAACCTTAATTGAATGGCTAAGAAGAGAGCATCAAATTTTAGTCGACATAGGAATTGCTGAAAGCATCAAACACGCCGTTGGTTCAGCATATCAATATGACAAAGAACCTCAGGTTACAGTTACTGGAAGAGATATTGTAAAAGGAGTCCCTAAACAGGTGTTGCTTGAGGCAAGCGATGTAAGAAATGCACTCACTCCTGTAGTCAATGATATTTTAGAAGCAATCAGAATTTCACTTTCCCAGACTCCGCCTGCACTTGTCTCAGACATAGACAAAGATGGTGCATGGCTTACTGGTGGAGGTTCATTGTTAAAGCAGTTGGATAAAAAAATTGCCGAAGATCTTGGTATTCCTGTAAATAATACTGATGACCCACTAAGTTCAGTAGTTATTGGTTCAGGTATTTGTTTAGAGCGATTTCAGGATTTTAAGTCTGTACTTAAGTTCTCACCTAAATCAAATTAAATGTTGAATAGACCAAGTTTTAATATAAGAAGATATATATTTTTTATATTTGCTATTTTTTTGTGTGGTTTGATTTTTATAGTTGACAATTTTACTAATAAAAGAGTTTCAAATTTTATTCCAAATAATGTAAGTATTGTAAGTAATTTTAAGATCTCAGAAAAATTTCTAGAAAATGATTTTTTAATGTTGTTTGAGAGCAAATCTGATCTTATAAACGAAAACCTTAGATTGAAAAATGAAGTTTTAGAACTAAGAAGATTAAAAGAATTGAATTTTCAACTTTCTGAAGAAATAGAGTCATACAGTCAATTCATTAAAAAAGCACAACTTGAAGATACTAACTACACCTCCACAAGGTTGATTCTTAAAAACTCAAATGAGGAATTGCTGATTAATGGAGGGAGAGATTTAAATTTTATGCCTGGAGATCTTGTCTTGAACAATCAATATGTGATAGTAGGTTATCTAGAAGAGGTTTTTAACGACTATTCAATTCTAGAAACATTGAATTCTCCAGATTTCTCAATTCAAATGATTGACAAATATAACAATATTTATACTGTAACAAATAGTGGGAATCAAATATTTCTCAATTCAAATGCCGATGTTAACAATTATGATGTAGATGATATTTTATTTAGCGATACTACTCTTGGATCTAATGGGAGTTATCCATTCTTAAAACTTTCAGATTTTGAATTAACTTATTCAAATAATAAATTGTCAGGATTTAGTAATAATATTTTTGAAATCAATATGAGAACTCTTCTCTACGTAGAAAATGACTAATGAGTATTTACACTCAACTTAAAGTATTTTCAATTCTTTTATTAATGTTGTTTTTAGATTTATTTCTAAACACATCAATATCTAATCAATTCTTCACTTTTAGCTTATTCTTTGTCTACTTATTTTTACTTGGAAGAAAGTATTTTTC
>CBFHGZ010000015.1:0-11523 GCA_965655535.1 Candidatus Actinomarina sp. | reverse complement strand
ACATCAATATCTAATCAATTCTTCACTTTTAGCTTATTCTTTGTCTACTTATTTTTACTTGGAAGAAAGTATTTTTCTAATAAATTAATTTTTTTATTAATGATTGTTGGGTTGTTTTATGAATCTATATTTAGTACAAACTATATTGGTATTTTTACTGCGAGTATATTGCTAGTAGTTGTTCTTTCAAACGTAGCAATATTTTTTGAAAGTAAAGTTTTTTTATTTATTATTTTTTTAATTTCTTATATTGCGTTTTACAGCGCTATTAGAACAAGTATTAACTTTATAGATTTAAATTTATTGATAAGTTTGTTATTAAATTTTTTAATTTTTTATCGAATGGATAAACTTATCAAAAGAGATGTTTAAATTTCATAGAGTACAGTTTTTATTTATTATTATTTTATTAATTTTCTCTTTTGTTTTATTTGATATTTTCTCGCTACAGGTCACAGAATATTCTTCTGTAGAAGAACAAATCCAAAATCAAACTTTTCAGGAATATTACATTCCCGCACCTAGAGGAGAGATTTATGATTCTAAAAATACAAAACTCGTAAGTACTAATTTAGAACAGTATTTGTTTATAAATCTAAAAAAAATTAATGAAGAAAACTTATCAACATACAAACAATTAATAAAATTCAATTTTATTGAATTGAGTAATGAGGATATAGAAAATATATTTAATTCTAAGGAAGCTCTTGAACCTGTCTATTCATTAACAAATATTAATTTTTCTATCCAAAAACAACTTTTAGAATATGATGCTCTAGAAGTATTTGAGATACCCTCTAGAGAATATTTATATTCAAATGTTTTTTCTCATTCAATTGGTTATGTTGGCATTCCTAATGCTGAAGAAGAAAACGAATACCAATATGCAAAAGGTAATAAACTGGTTGGTAAAAATGGACTTGAAAAATTCTATGAAGATACTCTTTCAGGGGTTCCTGGAAAAGTAATCTTTAAAGGGGATCAAATTATTGACTATATTGATCCAATTCCCGGACAAGATTTGACTGTTACTTTAGATATCAAACTTCAAGAGATAGTTATCGAGTCACTTATTGAGGGTTTAGATTTAGCAAATAAAAATTTTGAGTCGGAATCAAATATCGAAAGAGGAGCAGTTGTCGTGCTAAATATTGAGACTGGTGAAGTTGAAGCTATGGTCTCTCTTCCTGATTTTGACCCAAATCAATTTGTTGAAGGCATTTCCCAATTTGACTATTCAAGACTGGATAGAAAGCAAGCTTTTAACAACTTTGCAATTCAAGGATTGTACCCACCAGGTTCAGTTTTTAAGGTTGTCGCATACTGGCTAGCAATTAGTGAAAATATCTTTCCAGTTGATGCTAATAGTAAAGACGATTCTATTGACTGTACTGGTAATTTATCCTTTGGTTTCAACGATGGTTCGAAACAGGTTTATAATGACTGGAAACTTGAAGGTCATGGTGTCGTAGATCTACGAGAATCACTAAAACAATCTTGTAATGTATATTTTTGGGATATAGCACTAAAGATTTGGAGAGAATTTGGTAATACAGATGGAGAGTCTTTACTTCAAGAGTATTCAAAAGAGTTAGGATTTAGTAAATTAACAAATGTAGATCTTCCTTATGAAAAAATTGGCATTGTCCCAGACAGACAACTATTTGAAGAGTGGAAGGTTACTCGTCCAGAATTAGTTAGAGAAGAAGGATGGCTAGGTGGCGATTTAATGAACTTGATTATTGGACAAGGTGCTATTACCGCAACACCACTTCAAGTAGCTAATGCATATAGAACATTGATAGTTGGTCAAAACTCATCACCATATCTAAATCTAAATGCAACGAGAGTTGTCAATAATAATATCAATATAAGTAATGAATTTTCTGAATTTTTATTAAATGATTTAGGTTCAGTAACAAACACTGGGGGTACTGCTTTTAAAGCTTTTAGCATTATGGGGGATGAAGTAAATGATATAGGTGGAAAAACTGGTACTGCACAAAATGCTGGAGGTAAAAATAATACATCTTGGTTTGTAGGAATTGATTCAATTTCAGAACCAAAATATGTAATTGCTACTGTAGTTGATGAAGGAGGCTCGGGCAGTGCTGTTGCAGCACCAATATCTAGAAGAGTGATACAGTTTTTAAAAGGTTTAGAACTTACTCCAGTAGAGTTTGGAGAAATTACTGAATGATCAATAGAAGAATTACCTTGATTGGTCCAGAGGGAACAAATCTCTACATAGTTTTTCAATTTATTTTATTTAATGTAATCTCGTGGTTCACTTTGTATACATCAATTGAAAGTCTTGAATTTACTCTTTCAAATTTGCTATTTAGGCAAATAATATTTTCAACAATAGGTATTGGAATATTTTTTTTAACTACATATATTTCAATAAATCAAGTTGCGGAATTAAGTTTCTTTTTTATATTGGTGTCCATAATACTCCTATTCGGCCTTCTTTTGACAGAACCTATAGTCGGGGTGAATAGGTGGTATAGCTTAGAGGCTATTGGGTTGCCAATTTATTTACAAGTTTCAGAATTTAGTAAAATTTTTGTAATAGCTTATTTAGCAAGGATCCTGTCGGGTTATGAAAATAAAACAATTGGGTTTTCATTAATTTTTACAAATATAATTTTAATATTTCTGCAACCAGATTTAGGAACATCATTTCTATTTGTCAGTGTTGTTTTTTTTATGTTATTTTTGACAGAGATAAAATTTAAACAAATATTTTTAATTTCTTTATGCTTGATTATTTTGTTTTTTATTTTTTTAGAATTTAATCTTCTGGGTCAATATCAAATTGATAGAATAACAAATTTTTTTACTAGTGAAGATTTTTCACAACAACAAAGCAGACTATCTATATCCTCTGGTGGACTCACGGGAACCTTAAATCAAGAAATAGAAGATCTAAATGTATTCGTACCAGTACAATCAACAGATTTTATTTTTTCTTTGTTTGCCAAGAATTTTGGACTTGTGGGAACTGTTGTTTTATTTTCTCTTTGGTTATTTTTTATTTTTCGAGTTCTAATAATTATTAAACAAAGTGATGTAATTTATGAGAAGTTCCTATTATCTGGTGTAGTTTTAATGTTATCAATTCAAATATTAATTAACCTGACAACTGTCTTGGGAATCATACCTTTGACAGGTATCCCATTTCCGCTACTCAGCTTAGGTGGATCATCTGTTATTTCAAGTTCCATTTTATTTGGACTAATCAATAGGTCATTTATAGAAAACAACATTGTAATTTAATTTACTTAAGCTATTAAAGTTATAATTATGAATTTTTTAAATTATCATCATTCTGGAGGTTTTTATGTTTGGCATTTTCAAAAAGTCAAAAATAGTACGTAAAAGTGACGAATTAAATAATACGCAAACAAAGTGGTTTAACGGACAAAAGGTAAAAATTAAATCTGGATCTACAAGCGTAAAATCAAGTAGTTCTAAGAAGTATAAAGATAAAAATCCTACTTGGTTTCGTGAGCAACCCTTACCAGTGCCAAATGTTGACAAAAAGCAAATGCTTGTTAGTTCTAAAGATGGAGTTACAAAAGTAGCAATCTTAGAAGGACCTACATTGGTTCAGTATTACACTTCAGAAAATAATAAAAAATCGAATGTTGGCAATATTTATTTAGGCAAAGTTAAAAATGTTTTACCTGGCATGGAGGCTGCATTTGTTTCTTTTGGAGAAGAAAAAAATGGAGTTTTATATGTTGCAGACATACAGGGTTCAAGTAGAAATTCAAAAATAGAAAATTTACTTAAGCCCGAGCAAGAAATCTTAGTACAAGTAGTAAAAGATGCGATGGGAGAGAAGGGTGCTCGGTTAACAGGCCAAATTTCTCTACCAGGTAGATATCTTGTTCTTATGCCTAATTCAAAAACTAAAGGTATTTCAAGAAGGCTTTCAGATGAAGAAAGATCAAGATTAGATCGTATCATTAGAAAAATAAAACCGGATAATTTTGGTGTTATTGTAAGAACTGCTGCTGAAGGCGTCAGTGAAGAAGCATTAAAAATAGATATTGAAAAATTAGAAGATGAATGGAAAGATGTAAGTAATTACTCTACTGGAGATTCTCCAAAACTAATTCATGAAGAGCCAGATGTTTCCATAAAGGTAGTTAGAGAACATTTAAATACAACTTTTAAAAAGGTTCTAATAGATAAAAAAGATCAATATGAAGAGATACAGGAATATGTTTCTATTACATCTCCAGAAATAAAAGAAATTGTTGAGTTGTATCAAGATGAGATGCAATTATTTGAGAGGTACCATATTGAAGATCAAATTAAAAAAGCTCTAGATAGAAAAGTATGGCTGCCATCTGGAGGACATTTGATTATTGATAGAACAGAGGCTCTGACTGTAATTGATGTAAATACAGGAAAATTTGTTGGTAAAAATAGCCTAGAAGAGACAGTTTATGAAAACAACCTAGAAGCGGCTGAAGAGATAGCGCGACAACTTCGTTTAAGAGATATTGGTGGAATTATTGTAATTGATTTTATTGATATGGAGTCAACAAAAAAACAACAAAGTTTACTCTCTAGGTTTAAACAGGAGCTAGCTAAAGACAAGACTAGAACACAGGTTTTCGATGTTTCAAGACTTGGACTTGTTGAAATGACTAGAAAAAATGTTGCTGCTGGTTTAGTTGAAAGCTTTTCTGAAGAATGTGAACAATGCAATGGCCGAGGGTTAATTATTAATGATATTTTTTCAAATAAAAGCTTAGAAGAAGGCTTGATTGAAAACGAAGCTGTAGTAGAGTAATTGAGTTATGAGTAATTATGCAGTTATTGAAGTGGGAAGCTCTCAAGAAAGAGTTGCCGTCGGTGACAAGATTACTGTCAATTCTGCTTTTAATGCAGAAAAGATAACACCTATTCTTGTCAGTCCTAGAAAAGGACAACTAATTACAGACAGTACTGAATTAAAGAAATTTGAAGTTCAATTATCACTTGTTAAAGAAATAAAATCAAAAAAAATTAACATTTTTCAATATAAAAATAAAACTGGAAACAGAAGAAGACTTGGTTATAGAGAAAACCAAAAAATTCTAGAAGTGACCGGTATAAATGGTTTCGATAACTCAGAGGAGGAATAATGTCTAAAACTAAAGCTGGTGGGTCAACTAGAAACGGTAGAGATTCAGAGTCAAAACGACTTGGCACTAAAGTTTTTGACGGTGAAAAAATTTCTGCTGGTTCTATTATGGTAAGACAAAGAGGTACCAAAATTCATCCTGGTGAAAATGTTTCTAAAGGTGGAGATGATACACTTTTTGCAAAAACCGACGGTGTTGTTAAGTTTTCTTCAAGAAATGGTCGTAAATTAGTTAATGTAATTCCTCAATGAACTCATGTTCGTTGATGAAATTAATCTAACAGTTCAATCTGGAGCTGGTGGATCAGGTGCAATCAGTTTTGGAAATCCTTCTTTAAAGACAAAACCTTCAGGTGGTTCTGGTGGAGATGGTGGCTCCGTTATTTTCAAGGTCGATTCAACCAAACGAGATTTATCGCACATACTGTCTAACAGTTCTCTTAAAGCAGGTAATGGTAGCGATGGAAATAAAAATTTACAGAATGGTAAAAAAGGTGAAGATTTAGTCATTCCTGTCCCTAAAGGTACTCAAATATTATTCAACAATGTTTTATATGCAGACTTACATTCAAATGATTCTGAATTCATATTTATAAATGGTTCAAAAGGGGGTAGGGGTAACTATGAATTGCAATCTAAAAGAATACCCAATCCTACATTTGCAGAAAATGGTCAAAAAAGAAAGAAATACGATATAACAATTTCTTTTTCTATATATTCAGATTTAGCAATAATAGGCTTACCAAATGCTGGAAAAAGTACTTTAATTGGAAAACTCACCAACTCCAAAGCACAAGTTGCAAATTATGAATTTACAACTACCAGTCCAAACTTAGGTGTCATAAATGAATCAGAAGAAAGACTAATTATATGTGATTTACCTGGAATTATAAAAGGTGCTGCAGATGGGATAGGAATGGGAAAGAAGATATTACGACATCTGAGAAATACCAGATTATTAATATATTTACTTGACCCAACAAATACTACTTCTATTGAAGAACAGGATAAACTAATTTCTTCTGAGATTCTAACTTTTGATCCAAACCTTTCAAAACTACCGGTAATTAAAGTGTTGAACAAAAATGATATTGCTAAAAATATTGATAGTGATCATTTTTCAATTTCTTGCTTAACTCAAGAGGGTTTACCTGAACTCATTGAAGTAATATCTGAAAAAATAGATAATTTAGAAAGAACGTATTCAGACTATGAAAGAATTACATTAAATGATGAAAAATATGAAATAATTGAGGCTGATGGTTCTTTTGTGTTTTCAGGTGATTTAATAGAGAAATTGTTTTCATTAAATGGGTCTAACGATAGTGTTTTAGAAGAAATTTTCTACAGATTTGAAACATCTAATCTTTCAAAGGAAGTTGAAAGTTTAGGTATTACAGATGGTGATACAATAGTTTTAGGAAATTTAGAATTTGAATATAAAAAATAGAAAAAATATTGTTATAAAAATTGGTACCAGTTCAATAACTAGAGATAACAAAATAAATAATGATGTAATAAATTCATTAGCAAAAGTTATTAGTGAGTTTCAAGATAAATATACTTTTACAATTGTTACATCTGGCGCTGTTGGCTTAGGTGCAAACATATTAAATTATGACACTCGTCCTTCAAATTTAAAAAAACTCCAGGTTGCTTCATCAGTTGGACAGATTGAATTAGTAAATGAGTACAAATCAGAATTTAGAAAATATGGATTAAATGTTGCTCAACTATTGCTTACAAAAAATTTGATTGATAATAGAGAGCAATTTGTAAATACAACTCAAGCTCTAAATCAGATTTTAGCTGAAAACATAGTTCCAGTAATTAATGAAAATGATGTGGTAGCTACAGAAGAATTAAAATATGGTGATAATGATCGACTTTCTGCAATAGTTTCTATAATACTCAATGCAAAAAAAATGATTTTAATTACCAATCAGGATGGTTTATTTGAATTTGATCCTAATAAAAGAAAAGATGCGAAAAAAATAGATTATATAGAATTTAATTCAGATAAGTTAAACGATTTAATTCCCATATCTTCTTCTGGTGATGGTGTTGGTGGATTTTCAACAAAAATAATGGCTTCACAGATGGCAGGTTACTCTGGTGTACAAACTCAGATAATATCATGGTCAGAAGCAAACTTAAGAGATGCTATAAACGATAATCAAGTTGGAACACTCATAAAAGAATCTGACAAAAAAATTAAACTAAAAAAACTCTGGATTGTTTATGGAATGAAAGAAGCTTCAATAGTGGACATAGACAGAGGTGCTTATGATGCATTACATAAGAACTCTTCTTTGCTTAGTAAAGGTGTAATTAAATACACGGAGTCATTTAGTGAAGGGGAAGGGCTTGCAGTGAGATTTGAGAATAATATTTTTGCTAAAGGCATTGCAAAATGTTCCAATGATAACATTAATGATTCAAGTGTGTTAATTCACATTGATGATTTAATAATCTTGTAAAATTTGTTTACTAAAGAAAATTGTTTAATTAACCTTTTTATATGCTTATAGACTTTGGTAAAAATGCAAAAATAGCTGCTAAAGAAATAGCAACTTTATCTACAGATCAAAAAAACAGTGTCTTATTTGATATGTCTCAATCTTTAATAAAAAACAAAGATAAAATTTTATCTGCTAATTTAAATGATCTAACAAATTCAAAGGATTTAGAACTTAAGTCATCTCTAATTGATCGTTTAACTTTAAATGATACGAGAATTGATGGCATGGCAGATGGTTTAAAAAAAATTATTAACTTACCTGATCCAGTTGGCCAAGTAGTTAATAGCTGGACCACTCCAGAGGGCCTAAATATTAATAAAGTACGATCTGCTTTTGGTGTTATTGGAGTAATTTACGAAGCAAGGCCAAATGTCACAAGTGATGTATCTGGGTTATGTTTTAAATCTGGAAATGCAGCAATTTTGCGAGGCTCAAGCTATTGTGTTGATTCTAATGTTGCGATATTAGAAAGTTTAAGAGAAGCGCTTGTAAAAAATAATATCAATGAATATTCAATACAATTAATTGAATCAAAAGATAGAGCAGACACTATTGAATTTATGAAAATGACAGAATATGTAGATTTAATTATTCCTAGAGGTGGAAAAAGTTTAATTTCTACTCTCGTTGAAAACTCAAAAGTACCATTCATACTCGATGGTGATGGAAATGTACATTTATATATTCATGAAGACGCAAAAGAAGAATACATTTTAGATGTTGTGATAAATTCGAAAGTGCAAAGACCAGGAGTTTGTAATGCTCTTGAAACACTGATAATTCATAGGAGTGTTTACCAAAAAATGGGAAATAAAATCATTAACGAATTACTTGCTCAAAATGTAGAACTATATGTTGATGAAGTGATTAAACAAGATTTTGACAAACTTGAGTTAGCTAATAATGAACACTACGAGACAGAGTTTCATGAGTTGAAATTAGCAATCAGAACGGTAGACACTATAGATGAGGCTATTGAACACATTCAACAATATTCTTCAGGTCACACAGAAAGCATACTAACTGAATCAAGTGATGCAGCTGATAAATTTTCATCCAGCATTGACTCTTCAGTAATTTTTGTTAATGCTTCAACGAGATTTACTGATGGAGAAATGTTTGGATTTGGTGCTGAAATTGGTATCAGTACTCAAAAACTTCATGTTAGAGGTCCAATGGGACTGGAAGCACTAACAAATGAAAGATATATCGTTAAAGGCAAAGGAACTATTAGAAAGTAAAAAATGAATTTAGAAATAAAAGATTTTGAAGAGATAGGTTATTTCATAGAAGATGATTTGGTTGAAGTCGTTAATGCTGCATTATTTTTGAATAAACCAATTTTAATCGAGGGACCAGCAGGTACTGGAAAAACTTTTTTAGCAAAGTCATTAGCACAATTATTAAAGTTGAATTTAATTCGTCTCCAATGTCATGAAGGTATCGATGAAGAAAAAGCGTTATATGAGTGGAACTACAAAAAGCAACTGCTTTCAATTCAACAAAATAAAAATGAGAATGATTTATTTTCTAGGGAATTTCTCATTGAAAGACCTATCTTCAGATCTTTAAATTCAAATGAAAATTCTGTCTTTTTAATAGATGAAGTAGATAGAGCAGATGAAGAGTTTGAAGCTTTACTTTTAGAAATATTAGCTGAAAATCAAATAACTATACCTGAATTAGGAACGTTTAAAGCAGTAAGTCAGACAATTCCAATTTTAACTTCTAATGGTACAAGAGAGTTATCAGAAGCTCTGAGAAGAAGGTGTTTATATTATTATCTTGATTATCCAAATTTAGAAATAGAAAAAAAAGTTCTTATGAGCAACATTACTAATCTCAAAGAAGAGGATGCTATAAGGTATTCAAAGTTTAGTGCTTTTTTAAGAACTTTAGGTTTAAGTAAACCACCATCATTGATTGAAGTAGTAGAGTGGGTTAAATTTAATTTCTCAAACAAAGAACATAGTCTTACTAAAAATCTTGGTATTTTATTAAAAGACAGAGAAGATCAACAGCTATATTTAGATAAAATTAAAGATCAAAATGAACCTACAAGTTGATGAAATAATTGAATTTTCTCAATATTGTAAAACAAAGAACTTTAATTTAATTCCAACAAGAATTAGTTCAGTTATTTCTTTGAATAGTTCAAAAAAGTCAACAGTTCAAAAAGAATTACAAATGATGTATCTATTACTACCTACCTCAAAAGAGGAGAAAGAAAAATTAAAAGAACTTATCGAAAGTTATTTCAATATTAACTTAGATCATGATACTTATAATTCAGTTAATTTAAATGAATATTTAGATTTTGACTTAAATAAGTTTTTTGATGAACACAGTGAAAATAACATTGCTGAATTATCAGAATCAATAATAGAATCATTTGGCGAAATTGACTTCAGTAGACCAGTTTCTAATAATTATTGGCTTTCACAACTTCGAAATAGCGAAAGTTATAAAAATATGATTTTGCAATTTAATTTAAACTTTGCCAATAAATTAGATGAAATAATTAATGATCAAAATTTAAATGATTTTCAATCGAAACTTGATAAAAATTTACTAGAAATGATTACAGAATTAAGAAATCAATACAAAGATGCATATTTGCCTTCTGAACTAAGCAGTAAGGAAGATTTAGAAGAAAAAGATTTTTTATATACAGATAATGATGAAAGAAACAAATTACTCAAAGCTACAAAGGTTCTTGGAGCTCTATTTGCTAATCGATTTATAAGACATATTAAAAACTCAAATAAAGGAAATTTAAATTTTAGAAGAACAATTAGAAAATCACTAAAACATGGCGGAATTTTATTAGATATTATCAAAAAGCCAAAACTAAGAAAGAAACCAAGGCTAGTTCTTTTTTGCGATATTAGCGGGTCTATGGCTCTCTACTCTTTGTTTGGTCTAACACTTTTATATGGAATTGTTCAAAAATTTAGCAGTGTAAAATGTTTTGTATTCATAGATGGGGCAACTGATATAACTAGTAAAATTAAAAATCTTGGTAAAAACAATGTCCAGGAGATTATTAATAGTTGGAATGAATTTGTATTTAGTGATGGTCATTCAGACTATAGTAAAAGTTTTGAAATGCTAGTTAATGATAAAAGTATAACAACTGCAAATTCAAACACTTTAATTGTAATTGGTGATGCTAGAAATAATTACAGAACTATTGACCAAGATTTGATCAATCGAATTTCAAATAAATTTAATAATATCTATTGGATGAATCCGGAGAGGAAACAATATTGGAATACAGGGGATAGTCAGTTTTTTAAATTTGAAGAAATAATTACAAAATATGATGAGGTGAGAAATTTAAATCAATTAAATAGATTCATCAATAAAATTAAATTTAATAAGGTTTTGAAAACATGAAAATTGGAATTCTAGGGGGTACATTTGATCCTCCACATTTTGCTCATAAAGAAATTGCTGTAAGAGCTAAAACTCAGTTTGGCCTCAGTAAGGTTATTTTTATTCCAACTGGTAATCCTTGGCAAAAATCTCCAATATCAAATAGTGAACACAGATATAATATGACCAATCTATTAATTGAAGATACTAAAGAGTTTGAAGTAAGCAGAATAGAATTAGACAGCAGCAGAGAAACCTACACAGTAGACACCTTAAAGGAATTAAATTATGACTCTGAGAATTTATTTTTTATTTTAGGTGCTGACACTGCTTTAGGTATAAAGTCTTGGAAATTTTTTTTAGAGTTAGATAATTTGTGCCAATTTTTAATTGCTCCAAGGCATGGGGTTGATAAAAATAAATTAGGTAAAGAGTTTCCTTTTGATTATTTAGAGATTTCTGGCCCAGAACTAGATATTA
>CBFHGZ010000014.1:5980-14121 GCA_965655535.1 Candidatus Actinomarina sp. | reverse complement strand
AACAAAGTAAAATTATTGCATCAAGAGAAATTGTTACAGATAAGATTAAAGAGCTTGACAATGAATATTTGAACACAGAAATTCCTAGACCTGAATTTTGGGGTGGATTTTCTATTAAAGTAAACTACTGGGAATTTTGGCAGGGCAGAAGAAACAGAACGCATGACAGATTTTGCTACAACCAAGACGGTAATTCGTGGAATATAGAAAGGATGTCTCCATAATGAGGCCAATTAAAGTAACAAAAAATTTTATTAACTCAGCAGAAAACTCAGTTTTATACGAATCAGGCAATACAAAAGTTTTAGTTACAGTATCTGTATCTACCAAACTGCCAGATTGGATGCAAAATTCTGAAAAAGGTTGGGTAACAGCAGAATACAACATGCTTCCAGGATCATCTGGTAGTCGTATTTCAAGAAAGTCTTTTGAAAGTGGACGATCTAAAGAAATTTCTAGATTGGTAGGTAGATCTTTAAGAGCTGTATGTACATTAGGTGTAATCAATGGATATTCATTTACTGTAGACTGTGATGTCCTGGAAGCAGATGGTGGTACTAGAACGGCTTCTATTAACGGTGCATGGATAGCTTTGAATGATACATTTGAAAAAATGATTCAAGAAAATAAACTAATCCAAAATCCATTATCTAGCAAAGTTGGAGCACTGTCTGTTGGAATTGTAGATGGGGAATTAGTTGCTGATTTAGATTATGAAAATGATTCCAAAGCTGAAGTAGATTTAAATTTAGTTTTAAATCAAGATTTTGATATTTTAGAAATACAAGGAACTGCAGAAGGTAAACCATTTTCAAAATCACATTTGGATAACTTGTTTGAATTAGCAAAAGAAAATATTGAAGAAATATTTAAAATTCAAGATAAAAATTAAGTTAAATAATGAAAATTCTTTTTGCTAGTCAAAATAAAAATAAACATTTAGAAATGTCTGATTTATTTTTAGAACACTCAAAAACACATGAGTTGGTGATGGCGAATAAAGAGTTGAATGTAATTGAAGACAAAGAAACTATTGATGAAAATGCAAAAAAGAAAGCCTTAGAGTATTTTGAATTTTTTAAAATGCCAGTAATTTCTGATGATTCTGGTTTATTTATCGAAGCGCTTAATGGTGCACCGGGTGTATATTCTGCTAGATACGCAGGTGAGTCTTCGACTAACGAAGAAAATATAGAAAAAGTTTTAAAGTTGTTAAAAAATGAAAATAATAGAAATGCAAAATTTCAGACAGTTTTATGTTTTTACGATGGTTCGGAGTTTTTGTATTCTCACGGAGAGCTTGAAGGAAGCATAACTTATCAGCCAAGAGGTAGTAATGGTTTTGGTTATGATTCAATTTTTGAAGTTAGAAACTCAACTCTTGCAGAGATGAGTAGAGATGAAAAATCAGAAATAAGTCACAGAAAAAATGCTTCAGTTAATATGATTGAGTTACTAAATGAAATTTAAATCAGTCTACAGTTTTTTAATCTTGTTTCTATTTTTTTCTGCCTGTGAAGTTAAATGGGATATGGAAATTACATTTAATGAAGATCTTTCTGGAAGTTATAATATAGCTGTTCTAATTGACCAGGAAGCTCAACTTTATGCTACTGATACTGGGCAGTCTTCTATAGGCGGACTTGATGCAATATTAGCAAACCTTCCTGAGGGGTTTGGATCTAGTATTTATCAAGAGGGAGATTTTTTAGGAATTTTGATTAGGAATAACTTTAATGACGTCAATGAGCTTGAATCTCAATTTGCACTTCTTGAATCAGAAGAAAACTCAGCTTTACTTCTTTTACCAATAGACGATATTGACTTTCTAATTGATGAAAGACACCTTACAGTGAGCGGTAAGTTTGCTGAAATATTTGTTACAGATGATGAAAATTTGGAGGGCTTTAAACGAATATTTGATGGTCAACTTTCAATTAAAGTGCCAGGTGAAATTTTAGAACCTCGGCTGAATGAAATTGTAAACAATACAATAATTTTTGAAAATGATGGTTTATCTGTAAAAACTTTTGAGCTTGTAACAAGAACAAAGCCTTTAATTTCTCAACAAAATCTAATTATTATTCTTGTTTTAGTACTTAGTGTTGTCTATTTTTTTGTTAGACAAAAGAACAAAAAGAAGTAATATTGCATATATGCAAAAAATTATAATTATTGTTTAGTAGCAGCGCATTGAACGTTGTTACCCTTGCTTTGCAAGGGTTTTTTTTTAGATATGAAGATTGATATATTTGACACTACATTAAGAGATGGCTTTCAACAAGAAGGTATTTCACCATCTGTAAAGGATAAATTAGCTATTGCTAAGCTTCTTGATTCACTAGGTGTATCTTTCATAGAAGGAGGTTGGCCAGGTGCTTCTCCTAAAGAGGAAGAGTTTTTTAATAGAGCTAAAACTGAGTTAAACTTAAATTCTGCAAAGTTGGTTAGCTTTGGCTCAACACGAAAGCTTGATATAGATGTTGATAAAGATCCTCAAATAGAAGCTCTAATAAATGCAGGAACAGATTTTGTGTGTATTGTTGGTAAATCATCAAAGCTACATATAACTAAAGCAATCCAGGCAACCATTGAGGATGCAATCCAAATGGCAATAGATTCAATTCAGTACTTATCAGAAAATAATAAAACAGTCTTTTTTGATGCCGAACACTTTTTTGATGGTTTCAAAGAAGATTCAAATACAAGTTTAAAATTTTTGGACTCAGTTCTTCAAACAGAGCTAGACACTTTTGTTTTATGTGATACCAATGGTGGTACGTTACCTGATGAAGTTCATGAAATAATATCTAGAGTCAATTCTGAATTTCCGTCTGCTAATTTTGGTGTACATTTTCAAAATGACAATGGTTGTGCTGTTGCGAATTCCTTAGTTGCAGTTGAATTAGGGATTAAGCATGTACAGGGAACAATTAATGGATATGGTGAAAGAACCGGCAATGCAGATTTGTGTACATTGATACCAAACTTATCACTAAAGAAAGATTTTGAAACAATACCTAAGGATTCATTAAAACAATTAACGCCTATTGCTAAGCATATTGCTGAACTCGTAAATGTCTCTATAGATTCTAGGCATCCATATGTTGGATCATCAGCATTTACTCACAAAGCTGGTCTTCATGCATCTGGAATGGCTAAAGACAGTTCTCTATACGAACATGTTGACTCCTCTCTTGTTGGCAATTTTACAAGAACTACAGTTTCTGAATTAGCTGGAAGAGCAAGTGTCTTAACTAAAGCAGAAGAATTTGGAATTAACTTTGATAATGAAAATGCAAAAAAATTAATTGAAAATGTTCAAAACTTAGAACATGTAGGTTATCAATTTGAAGCAGCTGACGCTTCTCTATTTATACTTATGAACAAAATTATTGGAGTAGAGCCAACTTTTTTTGAGTTTGAAAGTTTCAGAGTATTTTCAGAGCGTCGCAATTCTGAAAATGTAATATCTGAAGCAGTATGCAAAATTATTGTAAATGAAAACAGGTATGTTAAAACAGGAGAGGGAGTAGGTCCTGTTGATGCATTGGCAAAAGCATTGACATATTCACTTGAAAAAGACTATCCAAAAGTAAATGAGATTAAGTTAATAGATTATAAAGTTCGAATAATTGATTCTTCAGATGGTACTGAAGCTAGAACAAGAGTTCTAATAGAGTTTTCAGACACAAATAGAAAATGGAGTACAGTTGGAGTTCATGAAAATATTATAAATGCTTCATGGAATGCATTGTGTGATGGATTTAACTACTTTTTTATGACCTCATAGATAGATTTTCGCTCTTCTAAGCATTTATAATTAAATTGGAGGGAACATGAGTGAAAAAATAGAAAATCTTCTAAATGAAGATAGAAAATTTAAACCATCTAACAAACTTTCTAGCAATGCCAATGCGACAAGCGATTGGTTCGACCAAGCGAATCAAGACAGATTAAAATTCTGGAAAAAACAAGCACTCCAAAGAATCTCTTGGTTTAAAGAGCCTACAGAAGTTTTGGATGATTCAAATCCACCATTTTATAAATGGTTTAAGGATGGCGAATTAAATTTATCATATAATTGCTTAGATAGACACCTTGAAAGTGATGGCGATAGAGTTGCCTACTATTGGGAAGGTGAACCTGGCGATACACAAATAATTACCTATCGAGATCTTTATGAAAGAGTTTGTAAGCTATCCAATGCTTTAAAAAAACTTGGTGTGAGTAAGGGAGATAGAGTTGCAATTTACCTTGGTATGACTCCTGAAATAGTTGTTTCCATGCTTGCATGTGCAAGGATAGGTGCAGTTCATTCAGTAGTTTTTGGTGGGTTTTCCTCAGAAGCACTTGCAGACAGAATAAATGATGCAGAAGCAAAAATTGTAATTACAGCAGATGGTGCTTGGAGAAGGGGAGAAATAGTACCACTAAAAGATAATGTCGATGGTTCGCTTGAGCTAACAAACTACATTGAAAATGTAATTGTTGTTAAAAGAACCAATCAAGAAGTAAATATGGTTGATGGTCGTGATCATTGGTACGAAGACTTAGTTGTGGATGAGCCTGCTGAGTGCGAACCTGAAGTAATGAATGCAGAAGACATGTTATATATTCTCTACACTTCTGGTACAACAGCTAAACCGAAAGGAATTGTTCATACTCAAGCCGGTTATTTAACCGGAGTTACCACAACTCACTATGAAGTGTTTGATATAAAAGAAGATGACATATATTGGTGTGCCGCAGATTGTGGTTGGGTTACTGGACATAGCTATATTGTCTATGGTCCTTTAGCTAATAAAACTACAAGTGTTATGTACGAAGGTGCCCCTAATGCACCTGATGAAAAAAGACTTTGGAGCATTATTGAAAAATATAAAGTAAATATTTTTTATACAGCTCCTACTGCAATAAGAGCATTTATGAAATGGGGTGTAGAGCATCCTCAATCACATGATCTAACTTCTCTAAGACTGTTAGGTAGTGTTGGTGAGCCTATAAACCCTGAAGCTTGGATGTGGTATCACAAATATATTGGAAATGAAAATTGTGCGATAGTAGACACTTGGTGGCAAACAGAGACAGGATCAATTATGATATCACCTTTACCTGGAGTTACAGAAACAAAGCCGGGTTCAGCATGTGGACCGCTTCCAGGCATTGATTCAATAATTATTGATAATGATGGTAATGAAGTGGGAAATGGAGAAGGAGGTTTTTTAGCAATTAAAACTCCTTGGCCATCAATGTTAAGGACAGTTTATGGTGATGATGAAAGGTTTCTAGATACTTACTGGTCACAACATCAAGGTTTATATTTCGCAGGAGATGGCGCAAAATATGATGATGATGGTTATGTCTGGCTATTAGGTCGGGTTGATGATGTAATGAATATTTCTGGACATAGGATCTCTACTGCAGAGGTAGAAAGTGCACTAGTTTCACATAATTCAGTTGCTGAAGCAGCAGTAATAGGAAGAAGAGATGACATTACAGGAGAAGCCATTGCTGCGTTTGTTACATTAATAGGAGATGTAGAAGGAAATAATGAAATCATTTCAGAACTAAGGCAACATGTTAGCGATAAAATTGGTCCTATTGCCAAGCCAAAAAGTATTGTAATTACAGCTGATTTGCCAAAAACTAGAAGTGGAAAGATTATGAGACGATTACTAAAAGATATCTCAGAAGAAAGAAAGCTTGGTGATGTTACAACGCTAGCAAACGCAGATATAGTTTCAGAATTACAAACTCGTGCATCAGATTCAGACGATGAATGAAAGAACTTTTTCTTGGGGCTTAAAAGATGATGCAGTTCAACATTTAGTTGGTTTAAACAGAAGTGAAAGGATAGATTTTTTTCTGAATTTACCAATTGAAAATGTACCTATTGGGTCAATGATGGGATTTTCAAAAATAGAAATTGACGAAAAAGGCCAGGTATCATTTTCTGTTACTCCTAGCGGGTATCACTACAATCCTTTAGGTACAGTTCACGGTGGTCTAGCAGCAACTATCTTAGATTCTTGCAACAGTATAAGTGCAAATTGTCAGCTAGATAGTGGGTTCTTAACAATGACAGCAGATATTAGAGTAAATTACCTTCGACCCATGACTGAATCAACTGGAGAAGTTACAGCAAAGGGAAAAATAGTAAAAGCGGGTAGAAAAGCTATCTTTGTTTATGGAGAGATTAAAGATCGTGATGGCAAGATTTATGCAACTGCTTCCTCAACTGAGCTTGTAATTTCAGCTACAAATGACTAGTCATAGTGCGGATGAGAGGAGTCGAACCTCCACGAGCAAAGCTCACTGGATCCTAAATCCAGCGCGTCTACCAGTTCCGCCACATCCGCTAAAATGTCGCGTGGGTCGCCGGGGACTTGAACCCCGAACCTGCGGATTAAGAGTCCGTTGCTCTGCCAAATTGAGCTAGCGACCCTTTTTAAAGATTAACTTAGATTATGATAATTAGGTAAAAATTTTTTATACTAATTCTTTTATAAAACAGTTAGTATGAATTAATACTAAATTTCGGGCTGTGGCTCAGCTTGGCTAGAGCGCCTGGTTTGGGACCAGGAGGTCGTGAGTTCGAATCTCACCAGCCCGACAACCTGCGGGTGTAGCTTAATGGCAAAGCTCCAGCCTTCCAAGCTGGCTATGAGGGTTCGATTCCCTTCACCCGCTCTGAGAGCTCTCGTAGCTCAAATGGATAGAGCAACAGACTTCTAATCTGTAGGTTGTAGGTTCGAGTCCTACCGAGAGCGCTGTGGTGATCGTAGCTCAGTTGGTTAGAGCGCCTGGTTGTGGTCCAGGAGGTCGCGGGTTCGAATCCCGTCGGTCACCCAAGTTTTTAGGAGAAAAATGAAATATAAAGTTAAAAAAGAATCTGAGTTTGAAAAAAATATAGAAATTTCAATTAATTTTGATGATCTAGAGGATAAAAAGTCTGATGCAATTTCAAAAATTAGTAAGTCATTAAAAGTCAAAGGTTTTAGGCCAGGAAAAATACCTTCAAATATAGTTATCAGAGAAGTTGGAGAGGATTATATTTTAGAGGAATCTGTAGATCTATATTTACCCGAAAAAATATTTGAAATTTTGAAATCTGAAGAAATAAATCCTGCAACTAGACCAGTAATAAAAGAGCTGAAAAAAGAAAAAAACAGTTTCAAAGTAGATGTACTTGTAACATTATGGCCTACACTATCAAAACTTCCAAAGTTAGACCAAACAGTTGAGGTAGAAAGTATTGCACCCACTGATGAGGAAATTAATGAACAAGTTGACAGAGTCAAAATGCAATTTGCAGATGTTTCAAAAGTTGAGAGACCAGCAAAAGCAGGAGATTTTGTATTAATGAATGTTAGTGGTCAGGAAAACAACAAAGAATTAGAGAATTTCAATTATCAAGATTTTTTATATGAAATGGGTAGCAATAGTCTCACGCCTGTTTTAGATTCCAAATTAGAAGGTGTATCCTCTGGTGCAATTGTTAAGTTCAATGACAATATTCCTTCACTGGGTAAGGAAAATATTGAAATTTCTGTTTTAGTAAAAGAAGTAAAAGAAAAAGTTGAACCTGACTTGACGGATGAGTGGATATCTTCAGTAACAGAATTTGATAGTATTGAGCAAATGAAAAGTGAACTTACTAAAAATATTGAAAATGTTAAAAAACGACAAGTTGCTAATCAATATCAAAGTTTGCTTACATCGAAGTTAATTGAAGAATCAAAATTAGAATTACCTGAACAACTTGTAATTGCAGAAATGGACAGCATTTTGCAAAATTTTATGAATGAATTAAAGCAAAATAATATAAAAATTGAAGACTATTTACAAATTACGGGTTTAACTGAAGAGGCTTTACAAGAAGATTTAAAAAACCAAGCAACAAGGAATCTTTCCATGGTTGTAATCCTTGATAAAGTTATTGAAGATGAGAAACTTGAGCTAGGCGAAACTGAAATCAAATACATTGATGAACATATGTCAACGCATAATGACAACGAGGTAGACAATGCAAGTCATAGATTAAATTTAGAGTCAGAATCTTTAAGAAACAAGGCAATGTTACATGTATTACAACAAGGCGTTTCCATTGATAAGAATGGTGAAAAAGTATACCTACA
>CBFHGZ010000014.1:2934-5881 GCA_965655535.1 Candidatus Actinomarina sp. | reverse complement strand
TTTAAGAAACAAGGCAATGTTACATGTATTACAACAAGGCGTTTCCATTGATAAGAATGGTGAAAAAGTATACCTACAGGATGTATACAATCAAGATATAGAAACAGGAGAGGAAGAATAACATGAAAGAATTACCATCAAACTATGTTATCCCTACAGTTATAGAAAATACTAATAGGGGAGAAAGAGCTTTTGATATATACTCAAGACTTTTAAAGGATAGAATTATATTTTTAGGAACACCAATAGACGATGGTGTAGCAAATTCGATTATGGCTCAATTACTTCATTTAGAGTCCGAAGATCCTGATAAAGATATTTTTATGTACATTAATTCTCCAGGAGGATCTATAACTTCTCTATTTACAATTTATGACACCATGAAATACATAAAGCCTGATATTTCTACTGTTTGTATGGGATTAGCAGCTTCTGCAGCTTCAGTAATACTAGCTGGAGGTACAAAAGGTAAAAGATATAGCCTTCCAAATGCAAGAATTATGCTCCACCAACCATCTGGTGGTATGGAGGGAACAGTTGCAGATATGGAAAGAAATTTTGACTTAATAGTGTCTATGAGAACACAATTGAATGGTTTGTTAGCTGATTTTACTGGTCAAGATGTTGAAAAAGTCGCTGAAGATACAGATAGAGATTTTTGGATGACCGCGCAAGAAGCCAAAGAATACGGTATAGTAGATGAGGTGCTAATTCAGAGGGAGTTAGCCGAAAAATAACTTAATACAACAGGGTAGTTAAAAATGGCTAATAAAGATACTAATCAAGCGCTTAAGTGTAGCTTTTGCGGAAAATCTCAAAAACAAGTAATCAAACTCATTGCTGGACCAGGTGTTTATATATGTGATGAATGTATTGAACTTTGTGTTGAAATAATAGAAGAAGAAAAAGTCGAGAAATTAGAAACTACAAATGAAGAGTTTCTACCTTTGCCAAAAGAAATTAATCAGTCGTTAAATGAATTTATTATTGGACAAGACGAAGCCAAAAAGACATTATCTGTTGCTGTATATAACCATTACAAGAGAATTTATAAAGGTGAGCAAGTAGACAGTGATCTTGAAATTCAAAAATCAAACGTTTTACTTTTAGGACCTACTGGAAGCGGTAAAACACTCTTAGCACAAACTTTAGCGAAAACTCTCAACGTACCGTTTGCCATCGCTGATGCAACCACTCTTACTGAAGCAGGTTATGTTGGTGAAGATGTTGAAAATATTTTGCTCACTTTGATTCAAGCTGCTGATTATGACATCAAAAAAGCTGAAAGAGGGATAATTTATATTGATGAAATTGACAAAATTACACGAAAATCAGATAACCCTTCTATCACAAGAGATGTCTCTGGTGAAGGCGTCCAACAAGCTCTATTGAAAATCCTTGAGGGTACAAGTGCACAGGTTCCTCCACAAGGAGGCAGAAAGCACCCACAACAAGAGTATTTACAAATTGACACAACAAATATTTTGTTTATCGTTGGAGGTGCTTTTGATGGTCTAGATCAAATTATCAGCAAGCGTTTAGGTGAAAATACTATTGGTTTTAACACAAATATATCTGAAGTTAAAGAGTTTAATAAAGAAGAATTATATGGTTTTGTTGAACCAGAAGACTTAATAAAATTTGGCTTAATTCCGGAATTTATTGGTAGATTACCAATTACAACATCCGTTAATGAACTATCAAAAGATGCTTTGGTTGAAATCTTAACAAAACCAAAGAATGCAATAACTAAACAATTTCAAAAAATGTTTACCTTAGATGACATCGAATTAGTTTTTACAGATGATTCTCTAGAAGCCATGGCAGATCTTGCATTAAAGAGAAAAACTGGTGCTAGAGGTTTGAGATCGATACTTGAAAAAATACTCTTAGATCAAATGTACGAGTCTCCATCTAGAAAAGACATAACCAAAATAATCATTGATAAAGAAAATGTTACTGATGATATTGCACCAAAAATGGTACTGAAAGAGTCAAAAGACGACAAATCTGCATAAAATATAATATATGCAAAACCAAAACTACGATCCTCAAGCTATTGAAGAAAAATGGCAATCTCATTGGGAAGTAAGTAATAAGTTCCTACCAAAAGAGTCTGAGAAAAAATTTTCTATTGTAATACCTCCGCCAAATGTTACAGGTTCTCTACATATGGGACATGCTTTAGAGCATTCTATGATAGATGTAATAACCAGGATGAAAAGACTTCAAGGTTATGAAACACTTTGGCTACCAGGCACTGATCATGCTGGAATAATTACGCAATTGCTTGTCGAAAAAGAACTAGAGGAAAACGGTATATCTAAACATGATTTAGGTAGAGAAAACTTTTTGTCAAAAGTATGGGAGTGGAAAGAAAAATCTGGCGACAACATAACAAACCAAATGAAAAGTTTAGGTATGAGTTGTGATTGGTCACGTGAAAGATTTACTATGGACGAAGGTCTCTCAAAAGCCGTTAGGGAAATTTTTATATCTCTATATGAACAAGATTATATTTACAAAGGGACACGTATGGTTAACTGGGATACTCAGCTTAAATCTGCAGTTTCAGATTTGGAAGTTTCCTCAAGTGCTGAAAATGGAAAGCTTTGGTCAATAAAATACAAAACTGAATTAGACGATTATATCGTTATTGCGACTACACGTCCAGAAACATTACTTGGGGATACTGCTGTAGCAGTAAACCCAGATGACAAAAGATATAGTCACTTAATAGGTAAAAAAGTTGAAGTACCAATAGTCAATAGAATGGTGGAAGTTATTGCTGATGATTATGTTGATCCTGAGTTCGGATCTGGTTGTGTAAAAATTACTCCATCACATGATTTTAATGATTACGAAATTGGATTAAGACATGATTTAGATTTTGTAAGGTGTATAGATTTTGAAGGTAATATTGAATCTAAAGACTTCATCCCAACCA
>CBFHGZ010000014.1:0-2924 GCA_965655535.1 Candidatus Actinomarina sp. | reverse complement strand
AGGTTTAAAGCTAGAAAAGAAATCATTAATCAGTTAGATAATGAAAATTTAATTCACAGTATTGATGATCATGAAATTCAAATACCTAGGGGAGATAGATCTAAAACTATTTTAGAACCAATGGTTTCAGAACAATGGTTTGTAAAAACAAAAGATTTAGCAAAAAAAGCAATAGATGTTGTCGAAAATGACGAAATCAAATATATTCCAAAAGCTTGGGAGAAAACTTATTTTGAATGGATGTACAATATCCAAGATTGGTGCATATCAAGACAACAATGGTGGGGTCATAGAATTCCTGCTTGGTATGACTCGGAAGGAAATCATTATGTCGGTAGAGATGAATTAGAAGTAAGAAGTAAGAATAACTTAAGTGAAAACTTGGAGTTAACTCAAGATGAGGACGTCTTAGATACTTGGTTTTCATCAGCTCTGTGGCCTTTTAGTACTTTAGGATGGCCAAATGATAATGAAGATTTAATAAAATATTACCCAACCTCTTTACTTGTAACTGGTTTTGATATTATTTTTTTCTGGGTTGCACGCATGATTATGATGGGAATTTTTACAATGAATGAAATACCATTTAAAGACATTTTAATACATGGCTTAGTAAGGGATTCTCAAGGAAGAAAAATGTCAAAAAGTTTAGGTAATACACTTGACCCTTTGGAATTGTCAAAAAAACATGGTGCTGATGCATTGCGTTTTTCTTTGATTGAGAAAGCAAATCCGGGTCAAGATGTTCCATTTGATGAAGAGTGGACTGTTGCGGCTAAAAAATTTGGCAATAAAGTATGGAATGCTGCCAAATTTGTTCATATGTACACTGATGAACTAGATTCATATGAATTAAATGAAATTAAGTGTTCAGAAAATCATTGGATTATTAATAGATTCAATCAAACTCTCGAAGAATTCAATTCGTTGATGGTTACTTATAAAATTTCAGATGCTTACAAGACTTTGTATAACTATTTGTGGGCAGATCTTTTTGATTGGTATTTTGAATTTGCAAAGACTTTAATGTCAAACGATAGCTCTAAAGAAGAAACTCAAAAAATCATAAGGCATATTTTCTTAAAAAGTCTTACTATGTTAAACCCTGCAATGCCTCATCTAACTGAAGAAATTTGGTCATCATTTAATAAAGAAAATTTAATTGACTCATCGTGGCCTGAATTAATCAATACAAATCATGATAATGATAATTTTGTAGAAAATTTGAAGGAAATAATTTCTTCAATAAGAAATTTCAGGTTAACTTACTCAATTAAAAACTCAACTACGATTTCTTTATTTTCAGTAAAAATCCAAGAAGATTGGTTCACAACTCAATTATCCTCACTTGTTAATGCACATATTGAAGATATAAATGGTTTAAACAATGAAGAATCAACAACTATTTTTCAATCAGGTAAATTTAAATTTGAAGTAGTTGCTAGTGAGTATTTTGACAAAGAGAAAGAAGTAAATCGTTTAGAAAATAAAATTAATCAATTACAGAAATCTTTAGATGTATCAAAAAGTAGATTAGAAAATGAAAATTTTATGAAAAATGCTAGACAAGAACTTATAGATTTAGAAAAAAATAATCTAGATTCTTCTCTTGAGGAAATAAATAATCTAGAAATAGCTTTAAATTCTCTAAAACGTTGAGAAAGTTTGAAAAATACTTAGATTTAAAAATTAATCAAGTTAGAAATAAAAATTTAATTTATTTAGAGAATATTTTTACTCAAGCGGAATTAAGCAGGTTAAGAAATAGTTCTATTGCAGTTGTGGGAACTAACGGTAAAACTTCAACAGCAATGTTTCTCAAAAATTTTATGGATAGAAATAATATTTCATCTCTTTTATTTACTTCTCCACACTTAGTTTCCTACAAAGAAAGAATTGAAAGTTCTGTGGAAATAGAGTTCGATGATTTTTATGATCAAATAAAATTCTTTGAAAACAAACATAACTTAGAGCTAGGTTATTTTGAAACACTTTTTTTAGTTTCTTGTTTAGCTTTTTTAAACAGCTCTAATGAGTACTTTATATGTGAGGCTGGGATTGGAGGAAAGTTGGATACAACATCTATTCTTCAAGCAAAGAATGTTGTTCTTACAAATATTGGTTTTGACCACACAGAGCTGTTAGGGGATACACTTGACTCAATTCTTAAACATAAAATTCACATATCGAATTCAATTGAAAATTTATTTAATGGTGTTTTAAACACAGAGTTAAATGAATTAATTGAAAAATATACTCATATTGATAAGTTTTATTATTTAAGTCAATATTGTCAGTTAAATAACATAAACGTTGAAAAATTAGCTTTTAATGAAAAAAACTATTTATTAGCTTTAACGACTTTTAGCACAATGTTCAAAGAATTATCAGAACCAAATATAGATTTGCTAAGTGAAGTCAATATCCCGGGAAGATTTGAAATAATTCAAAATAATCCCCTTAAAATTCTTGATGGTGCACATAATCTAGATGGAGTTAAGGAATCTGTTGAAAAATTATTTTCTGAGTATGAATATCCAAAATATGATGTATTTGTAGGATTCAAAGTTGGTAAAAGTTATAAGGAGATATTAGAGTATCTATCTTCCATTGACTCCTTAGAAATAAAACTTATTGAAGAAAATTCCTTTTTCCTTCAAGAGAGTCATGAAAAATTAAGTAATTATTTGAAACAAAATAATACAAAATTTCAAAAAGTAAATTTAGATTATTTTTCGGATAATAAGAATCCATCTATCTTGCTGGGTAGTTTATATTTAATTGGAGAATATAAAAAAAGGAATTAATATGAAGACATTTTTTATGGTAAAGCCTGACGGAGTAGAGAGAAATTTAGTTGGTGAGATTATTTCTCGAGTTGAATCTAAAGGTTTTAAAATTACCAAAATGAAGATGATGACAAT
>CBFHGZ010000013.1:7049-16912 GCA_965655535.1 Candidatus Actinomarina sp. | reverse complement strand
TTAGGAAGTGTCCTTAATCATGTATTGATGCATCAAACAATTATTGGTGAAGAAGCACTAAAACAAATGGCTTTAGCAGAAGATTACCCTGATGTCATTGTTGGATGTACCGGCGGTGGTTCAAACTTTGCAGGACTATTTACTCCTTTTGCACGAGAGAATATGCAAAATGATAAATCAACAATCATTAGAGCTGTTGAACCTCAAGCATGTCCTTCATTAACGAAAGGTACTTACGCTTATGATTTTGGCGACTCTGTAGGTATGGCCCCGGTTGTAAAAATGCATACATTAGGTCATACGTTTATACCTGATCCTATTCATGCTGGAGGACTTCGATATCATGGAATGGCTCCTTTAGTTAGTGCCATGTATGAAGAAAAATTAATTGAAGCTGAAGCAATTGGTCAAAAAGAGTGTTTTGAAGCTGGTCAACTATTTGCCAAAACAGAAGGTATTGTTCCAGCACCAGAAGCAACTCACGCAATTGCATCCGCAATTAGAGCAGCTAAAGATGCAGATAATAGTTCTGAATCAGTTGCAATACTGACAGCTATGTGTGGACATGGACATTTTGACATGCAAGCATACAGCAATTATTTATCAGGAGAAATGGTTGATTATGAATTCCCTGCTGAAAAAGTAGAAGTTGCAAAAGGATCTATTCAGACATAGAGTGATAACCCCTTTTCACTCTGGTACTTTACTTATGAACCAAAACTAAATAAGTAACAAAACTGATATTAAAGGGATAAGTTTGATTACTTATCCCTTTAACTTTAAGGATTTACCCTAATTCTGGCTATTTCATATCCAGTGCTGTGGTCCTCAATTTCAAATTCTCCAGCAATATTAAAATCAAATGCTAATTCTAAAGTATCGTCTTTTTGAACGTCAACATATAGGTCGTATCCATGAATATGAAGTTCTGTACTGACGGAAGAATCAATTTCTAAAATTGCTTTTGTGCCGAGCTTTACTTCAATAATTTGTAACTCTTCTGGAACACCTTCTGTTACTGATAAATAGAACTTCTCAACTTCAACAACAGTAGTAGTAGTTGTTGTTGTTGAAAAACTTGTTTCATTGTATATATAAATTGGTATCACTGTTCCATCTAGTTTGAGTGTACTTTCACCGTCTGAAGGATCTGTTTCAAAGACCTCTAAAAAATATTTACCATTTTCATAATTCTCCGTTTCTAAAAGAAATTCAAATTTATCGACTGTGAGGCTTCCACCATTAGTAAATCCAGAATCTACTGAAACTCCGAAAGCATCTAAAAGTTGCCAAACGACTGTACCTTCAAATGCTGAAGAGCACCCAGTAACTAGATAATCTCCACTAATAATTTCTCCTGCATAAGGACTGTTGGTTGCTACAACATATGCTTCTAGAGAATTTAGTGTAGATAAATCGTTAAGGCATCCCTTAGGTAATACTGCTTCATCAGTGTAGTAGTCATCATCTTCATCATGATGTCCTTCTTCGTCATGATCGTCATCATCATCTTCATTATGATGTTCTTCTTTGTCGTGATCTTCATGATGGTTGTGTTCTCCAAGGTTGTGGTCAACATCAATATACTCATGGGCTAATGCTGAAACTGTGCCACCAAAAATTAAACCAAATAATAGAAATCCTGTCTGTAGACCATATCTTGCTTTTTCTGAAGAATGAATTGTTGGGACAATGTCGCTCAAAGCTATATAGATAAAGAATCCTGCGATTCCGCCATATAAATATCCCATTGGTAAATCTAATTCTCCGCCAAGCTGATAGGTCAATAAAGCGCCAATAATTGTTGTTATTCCAGAAACTATGTTTCTAATTATTGTTTGTTTTTTTGTAAAACCTACACGAAGCTGGTTTCCAAACTCGCCTACTTCTAGTGGAATGTCGTGAGAAACTAACGCAAAAGTTGCAAGTAATCCTGTTTCTCTTCCTAACAAGAATGCACCACCAAGAGAAATGCCATCTATTAGGTTATGAAATACATCTCCAATTACAAATAACCATCCTTGAGTTTTGTTATCTTGTGGTTTGTCTTCTTCATGATGATGATGAAATGAATTGAATCCTTTTTCAATTAAGAAAAATATTATTACAGCACCAAGTGTTGCATTTAATACCAGCGTGCCTTCCTCTGCAATTCCTTCAGGTAACAAATCTCTAAAACCAATGATCAACAATACACCTGCTGCAAAAGGTGTACCGTACTTTACAAGTTTTGAAGAAAGCTTTTCACTACTCAACATAATTAATGCAACAGATAGTGACAACAATCCTGCTGCAGCGCTGGCTAAAATAACAACTAATAAATTTGACATAACATCTTTCAATTTATGAGAATAGTTCTCATTTTTATTAATGTCAACGTATAATTAATTATGGAAAAAAAACCAAGAGAAATTCTTTCAAACAACAATATCTCAATCACTAATCCCCGATTGCTTGTTATTGAAGAGCTTCTTGCAACTAAAAAACCTATAGCGATAGAAGAGCTTCAAATTAAATTAAAAGACAAGGTTGCTGTTTCAACACTTTATAGAGTCATATCTGATTTAAAAAGTATCAATATTTTAGATGAGATTTCATCACCAGACAACATAACTATGGTTGAGCTTTCGCTTGTAGACACAACACATCATCATCATATGTTCTGTGAAAAGTGTGGAGATGTTATAGATATTGAACTTAGTGAAGAGTTCGAAAATAAATTAGATTATGAAATTAGTGCATTAGAACATAAACTTCAAATGAAAATAAATGACCATGGTCTTGAATTATTTGGAGTTTGTAAAAGCTGCTTAAAAAATTAGAGCAATTAAATTTGCATTCAAGAGGTATGACTGAATCATTTCAAGAGTAATGTTATGAAAAAAAGTTGGAGATACATTTAAAGGAATCGTCATAAAATCTGTAGTTACAGTACTTTTTACAGCAATAGCTGCTTCTATATAATCTTGATCTACTACATTACAAACTACACACATGATTAAACCTAATTTTAATACTAATTATTCTTAAAAGGAAGTAAATATATAATCACTTCATAAATGTTTTTTAGAATAAACTTTAATCATGGGATTGGTAGTGTTGGTGATCTTCCAATTCCTTTTGACACTGTTTTAAACATTTCAGCTCTTGTCATTGTTTTAACGTTTGTATTCTTGAAAATTTCATGGAAAGATTCAATTCTGATCAATTCAGAAACTGTATTCGAAGATAAACAAAATACAATCGGCAAAATACTTGGTATAGCAACACTGCTTCTATTGGTTTTACCTGGATTTATTAGTGATGAGCCAGCAAAAACATCCGTTGTTCCGTTAATTTTATGGGTGTTCTTATGGATTGGAGTTCCTGTCCTTGGAGTAATTTTTGGTGATGTTTATGCAAAATTTAATCCTTTAGCGATTCTTAGTTTTGAAAGCACTAAACCAAAAAATGTTTATATTGCATCAGTACTATTTTTAGGACTTACATGGTTTGAGCTTGTTTGGAATAAACCTGGTAATCCACAACATATTGGTATTGTTTTTCTAATTCTATTCTTAGTAACAAACCTTGTAAGAAAATCTAGCAAATCTTCCTCTATAGAAGTTGATCCTCTTTTATTACTACATCATCTTTATAGCAAGTTAAGACTAACAAATAAAAAACCTTTTCTAAAAGGCTTATTAGAAAACATTGCCAATTTAACAAATTTGAAAGGAATGGAATATTTTATTCTCTTGATGATTGGAACTGTGACGTACGATGGACTTCGTGGAACTACGTTCTGGTATAACCAGTTTGGATCATCTACTCTTGATCTAGGCTTTTCAACAGTAGCCTTTTTTAGCCTCAATCTCATCGTGATTCTTTTTTATAGATTTGCATGTTGGTTTGCTATAAAAATTAGTGGAGAAAATTTAAATCTCAATGATGTATCTCTACAGTTTGGACATACTATGCTCCCAATAGCATTCGCTTATCATGTGACACATTATTTGAGTCTTCTCTTGTACGAATCACAAAGTACAATTTATAGGTTTAATGATCCTTTTGGAACAGGTTTAAATCTCTTTGATGTCAATGAAGTAACAATTAATTATTTTCTTACACCAGTTGGATTGTGGGGAATACAAGTTTTCCTTACATTAGCGGGACACATGTTGAGTGTTGTGTTAGCGCATGATTTAGCAGTAAAACTGTTTGGACATCAACAAAGTGATAAAACACAATACATATTTTTGTTGATTACTGTTGGCCTTACTTTGCAAGCACTATTTGTGCTTAGTGTTCCTTAAGATTCTAATTTCTAACTAAAAGTTACTTTGATTTCGATATAATGAAATTCATAGGAAAAAATGAGAAAAAAATACCTTATTTTCGTACTGTGTTTTCTGTTCATTTCTGCGTGCTCGAGTTCAGATGGTGAAGGTGTAGTTCCAAAACTAGAGGAAATCGCTTCTGATTTAGACTTTTCGGAAGATGACGAAGAAAGTGAAGAGGAAAAAGAGAGAAAACAGGAAGAACTACTACTGGAATACAACCCTCCACCAATTCCAGACCTACCAGATCCAAACCTAAGCTCTTCAAACTGGACACAAGTAAATGGCCCATTTGGTGGTCGAATTATTGGAATCTCCAAAACTGAAGGAGGACTGTGGGTAGCAACAACCGATAACTCTGGTCTATCAGACAACAATATATGGTTTGTAGATCAAGACACTTTTATTTGGGAAAAGAAAAAAACAGTTAAAACTCAGATGAATTCAGGACTTGTAGTTAATAGATCAAACCCTAACCAAGTTGCATTCATAACTGGTGCTGGTTCAATGAGTGATGAGAGCGAAGAAAATAAAGTTTTTATAAGTCGTGATAAAGGAGTGACTTGGGAGAAGATGTCCCTGGAGTTAGAAAATGGTTCAGAATTTTTTCCTAAAGTGATTACCCAAAGTTTTAGCAATCCAAACAGCATTTATGTTGGTGGAATGTATGTTCCAGATGAGGATGACTGTGAAGATGATGAAAATGGTGATTGTGAACCACCTTCTTATTCGGCAGTGTTTATTTCCGAGGATTTTGGAAATTCATGGAATATTTCTAAAAATTTACCAAAAATAGATTTTGCGAAAGTAGAAGATATCGAACTTGCCGAAGGTAAGGAGTGGGAAGATTATGAACTTGATGAAATTACAGAATTATACGTTGATCCAACAAATAGCAACACTATATATGCAGGAACGTATTACAGCTTAGTTAAAAGTGTTGACGGAGGAGAAAATTGGAGTGTAATAAGTGAAGATTTTCATAGAGAAGACATAAATGGAATAGTAGTAAATCCAAACAACCCTGACATAGTTTATGTGAGAGTTGGTAAGTTTATGTTTGAAGATTGCTGGAATCTTGAGCCTGGTGATCCAAACGTTAAAGAAGAATCAAAAAAATATTGTCCAGGTATTTATAAAAGTGTTGATGGAGGCTCAAATTGGATTTTATTAGATTCTGGGGATAGCTTTAGCCTTCCAGACCCCTCTGAAGGAGGAGTTTACATAAATGATTTTTATGACGAAATCATATATGCAGGTTTTTCCAGAGAAACTTTTGTAAGTAAAAACAGTGGAGAGGATTGGGAGGAGTTTTTGTTTACTCGAAACCAGCCAAATATTCCTGATGTTGGTGTAGAGAAGATATTCAGTGGAAGTGATGAATCTGAAGTCTTTATGGCTGGAATTCAAGGTGTGTATAGAACTTATGATGATGGAGGTAGTTGGATTGACACTAATACGGGTTTTGTTGGAGCTGAGGTTGTTGATTTAGTTACTGCTGCAGATGGAACAATGTACGCAACAACCTATTCTCTTGGACTGTTTAAGAGTACAGATGGTGGAAAGAATTGGGGCTTTGCTTCACTAGGAATAGAAAATTGGTATGGAATGCAGTTAGCTGCTCACCCTGTTGATGCTGATGTAATATATGCTACTTTTGGTGGTGGAGTTTACAGAACAGATAATGCTGGAAAATTATGGAAAGCTATTGGAGAACAAGAGCTCTGCGGGAGAAAAAATATTGGTGGCGGAAATTGTCACTATCACGGAATAATAGTTGAGAATGAAAGTCCCCATAGAGTGATTGTTGGAACAGGTGGGGATCAATCTGCATTAAAAGGAGTTGGATTAAAAGGTTCAGAAGACAATGGGAAGTCTTGGAGAGACTCTGATGATGGGTTTGTGAGGGATATTCATGTAAGTAAATTAATAGTTGATCCAAACAATAACGCAACTTTCTATGCTACTACACAGGGTTCGACAGAATATACAGACAAAATTGGTGATGGAGAAGGAGTCTTCAAGAGTACAGATAGTGGTAAAACCTGGGAGTCTATAAATAATGGTCTAGATACCTTAGAGACAAATGTTTTAGTAGTTGATCCAAACAATTCTGAGGTACTCTATCTTGGAACAGATGATGACGGTTTGTATAAAAGTATTAATGGTGGAGAGAGTTGGGAAAAAATTGATATACCGTTAATTGAATTTGCATTTGGAGTTGGTGACATAGCTATAGACCCTGAAGATAGCGATGTTGTTTACATAGCAAGTGTAGATTATTACAGACTTGCAAATGATAGGGGTGTTTTAGGAGATTATGGCGTTTTCAAGAGTACAGATGGCGGAGAATCATGGTCTGATTTTAACACTGGACTCAATCACCTAGGAGTGTTTACCTTAGAGCTAAATCCAGAATCAAGAATTTTATATGCCGGAACACGTGGTGGTGGGGTGTACTGGATAAGCTTAGATAATTAGATTCTTACTAATTAAAACTTATTTTATTTCCCTCTTTAGTTTTAAAATTCCCAGTAATAATAACAATTAGATCATAAAGCAACCATAGACCAAAACCACCTAAAGTAAGGATCATCAAAACTGCTGTACCATTTTTACCAACATAGAATCTGTGAGCTCCTATGATTCCAAGAAAAAAAGCAAGAAGTAAAACAACAATCCACTGGTTTTGAGATTGAGAATCTGATTTAAGTAACTTATTTTTTTGTGAATCGTACTCTTCTTGAGTAAGTAATCCATCTTTTAATAAATCATTTAACTTTTTAATTTCGTCTGCTGTACTCATAAGTTTATTTTAACTTCTTCTCGATACTAGATACTCTCTCCGCAATTGGAGGATGTGAATAATAGTATGCACTGTATAAATTGTCTGGAGTTAAGTTAGAAGCATTATCTTTTGTTAGCTTCAAAAGTCCAGAAATCATATGTTCACCATCTGTGAACTTAAAAGAGAAATCATCTGCTGCAAACTCTCTTTGTCTTGATAGGTGAGATGTGAAAGGTTTTGTAAAAAATGTATAGGATCCAATTACTAAATAAAACAGTAAAAATTTTGAGTAAACTGTTAAATTCTCAAGTCCATGTTGAATAAAGAAATTATCACTTTTAAAAATCTCACTTAACAAATAAAACCCAATAAATCCAAATACTAATGAACTGATTAACATTTTTCGTACATGTCCAAGCTTGTAATGACCTAGCTCATGCCCAAGAATTGCCTCCATTTCATCTGGATTTATAGTTTTTAATAATGTATCAAAGAAAACAATTCTTTTGTTGTTTCCAAATCCAGTAAAAAAGGCATTTCCATGGGTGCTTCTTAAACTTGCATCCATTACAAAAAGACCTTTTGATTTAAAATCTACTTTTTGAAGCAGTTTCTCAATTGGCTTTTTAAACTGTTCATCATCTAGTGGTTCAAATTTATTAAATAACGGCATTATTAGTACTGGGTACAAGAAAAATATTATTGCCTGTAAAACAAAAACCGCACCAAAAGCATACAGCCACCACATGTCTCCTAAATTAACAACTATGTAAATAACTGTTGCGTAGAGAATCGATGAAATTGTTCCAGAAATTAACAAACCTTTAAAGATATCTGTGATGAATGTTTTTTTAGTGGTTTTGTTAAAACCATGTTTTTCCTCAATAACAAACGTTGAATAAATAGAAATTGGTATTGATAATATTTCTTCAACAACTAATAAAAGGAGTCCAAGTAAAACTGCACCTAAGACTTCAGAGTCTGTGATGCCAACAACTATATCTGTTAAAAAGTTAAGCAATCCACCAACTGTAAAAAGAATCAATACAACCGCCCCAAACAATGATGTAAATATTTGGAACTTAAGTCTGTCAGAATTGTAATCAATTGATTTTTTATACTCTTCTTCTGTTACAACACTTGTAAACCGTTCAGGAATTTTATCTTTATTTTTTTCAATTGAGGAGAGATTTCTAATTTTTAAATAAGTCTCAAGTGCAAATTTAAAAACAATTAAACCGATAAATATTAAAGTGAAATTTGTAGAATTTAAAAAATCTTGCATATTCGAACTTATTGTAGCTTAAGGTTTTTTATATGTAGATTACGAATAAATCACTACTTATTTGAAAATGACTTAAACACAACTCCTATAGCAACGAAGAAAAAAGCAACTTTTAGAAAAAATATACTCACCACTGCAGTCAAATATAGAAGTAGCAATGAGATAATCATTCCTGGAATTCTTCTAATTTTTACTTCAACTGTTTTCACTGTCTGTATCCTCCTTATCAACCTCAATGAAATCATCTGTATTAATATCTACTACTTTTTTTCCTAAAACTTTTATGGAAACATTTTTTGATTTTGAATTAGATTGAACAGATTCAGTTTGAATATCAACAAATGACTTTCCCATTACTCTTATTGAGACATTATCGTCTTTGTCTTTTTTACTTCCCTTAACATCAATTTCAATCAAACCACCAGCTATTGAGATTTTAGGTTTTTTTGGTCGACCAGAGTTTTCATTTTTTTGTATAGATCTAAAAACTTCTTCAGATTCATCCCAATCCCAAACTGGTGTTCCACTAATTACTTGAAATGGCTCTGGTAATCTATCTCTATTTTTCCAGACTTTTAATGTGTCGTAGGGAACATCTAACAGTTCAGCTAATTCTTTTAATCCAACTAAATTCAATGTTTTTTCCTTTATGTAATACTTAGTAACATATTATCATAAAGTAATTTTAATGCAACTATACGTAACATTAAAATTTATTGGCCGAATCTTCTCTCTCTTTGTGTGTACTCCCTAAGACATCGAAGAAAGTCAATTTTTCTAAATTCTGGCCAATATACATCTTGAAAAATAACTTCAGAGTAAGCACTTTGCCATAACAAAAAACCCGAAAGTCTTGACTCTCCACTAGTTCTAATAATTAAATCTATATCTGGTGAGTCAGGTGAATAAAGATGCTGTCTTAGTTGGTCGTCAGTTACATTTTCTAATAACGTGTCGAAGTCATTGTCATTATTTCTATTCTCATCAATAAGACTCTTGATAGCATCGAGTATTTCTTGTCTGCCTCCGTAACCTAATGCTATAGTTAATGTCTTTTGACCTCCACCTCTAACTTCTTTTAATCGTTCAATAGTTTCTTGAAGCTTTTGTGGAAGAAGGTCGGTGCTACCTATAAAAGTGATCTTAAAGTTGTCTACAACATCATCAATTATTAGATCTTCAAAGAGTTCATTTAAAACTTCATAATATGGTCCAAGCTCTTCACTTGGCCTTGCTAGGTTTTCTCTAGATAACAACCAGCTCGTTACGTGTTTAATACCAGCTTCATCACACCATAAGAGACAATCTTTTAATCTCTCCATTCCGATTTTATAAGAAACTTCATAACTAAGAAGTCCTTCTTTTCTTGCATAGCGTCTATGACCGTCATGAATTAAACCTATATGTTGTGGAAGGTTTTCTTTTGTAATTAATTTTTGCAAACGATTTTCATAAATCGAATAAATTAACC
>CBFHGZ010000013.1:0-6953 GCA_965655535.1 Candidatus Actinomarina sp. | reverse complement strand
GAATTAAACCTATATGTTGTGGAAGGTTTTCTTTTGTAATTAATTTTTGCAAACGATTTTCATAAATCGAATAAATTAATCTAGGTGAAATCATAATTAACTAATTAAATTTTCAATCTCTTCTATTGTTTTTGGTGCATCTTCTGTAAGGTTTAAAGGACCATTTTTTGTACATACAATATCGTCTTCAATTCTTACACCAATACCAAGTAAATCTTTAGGAATCTCATGGGTAACAGTTTTTGCGTTTGCTATTTCCTTTTGTTCAAGCTTTGTAGCTTCCTCCATACCTAAATGTTTTCTTCTCTCTCTAATTGCATTAGGGTCTCTCTCCAATAGAGGAAATTCAATTACTGGTTTTGTTGGTCTTACATAAATTCCAGGTTCAATAGTAGTTACCATGCCATCAGAAAACTCTCTTGGTTTACCTTGAGTTTCACCACTACCAGCATCATGTACATCTAAACCTAACCAGTGACCTGTTCCATGCATAAAAAATTCAAAGAAGTGCATCATTGAAACAGTCTCTTCAACTCCCATAGGAACTAATCCAAGATCAACCATTGATTCAGATAGTGAACGAATAGTTTGTTGATGGACATTTTTCATAGAATTTCCTTCAACAACTCCCTCTATGCCTTCGATTTGTGATTTAAGAACTGCGTTATATACATCCTTTTGAGGTGAAGAAAATTTTGTTCCAACAGGAAATGTTCTTGTGACATCCGAAGAATACATTCCAAACTCTGCAGCTGCATCAATAAGTAACAAATTTCCCTCTTTAATCTGATCTCTATTTGTTGAGTAATGCAAAATACAAGCATTGTCGCCACTTGCAACAATAGATGGGTATCCCAATCTCTCAGCACCTTGTTCGTAAAAAACTTTTTCCATCTGCGCCCCTACTTGATATTCAAACATTTCAGGTTTTGCATATTTCATCGCTTCAATGTGACCCAAAACTGTAATATCACATGCTTTTGTTAATAGCTCTAATTCTCCAGCATCTTTAATAAGCCTTAATTCAGAAATAACAGGTTGAAGAGAGTGAAGTGTTGCCTTGCTAAAGTCTACACCACGCTGATCATACGGAACAGCAATATTTAAGATTTTTTTATCAAACCTATCAAATAAAGAATTTGAGTAATCACAGTAAATATCTGTAATGCCATTAAGTAATTTAGGAAGTTCTTTTTGATAGTTGTTATAAGAGTATGCTTTATCAGCACCAAATTGATCTAATGCCCCTTCTTGTCCAAACCTTTTTCCATCCCAAGTTTCCATTTCTTCGTTACGATCTTGTACGAACAAATGAAGTTCAGGTTTTGCATCTTTAACAAGTATTACTGCATGAGCATCTGGTTCTGGCCATGCCGTTAAATAATGAAAATTTGAATCTTGTCTGAAGGGATACCACGTGTCATTGTTTCTATAAACAACACTATTTCCATGAAGTAAAACTGCTCCGTTTTTTATGATTTGCGCTAAACGATCTCTAGCATTTGTTGCATTATTCATATCTACTTAAGGTTAATCTAAACAAACTTGTTTTTGCCAATAAATTTTATAAGGACTATAAAAACTCCTTGAAAATAAACTCAGTATGTTTTTTTATTTTATGATCGCTACAAACAGTCTCTATTTCTTAGTGAGCGGTATTTTTAACAAAATTCAATAGTCAGGTAGTAGTGGTTTTAAATTTAACCCCAAACAATTTTTCCACCTAAATAGCCAATATAAAGTATAAAAAAAGCATTACCAAGAGATAGTACGAGATAAATCTTGATAATAGAAAAAGGGTTATAAGAATTTTGCTTGTAAATGGACACAAATGGCAAAATACTCAAAAACAACAACAATAAATTTATATAAATTGAAGAGGTTCCAAGTAGTGAATGAAGTTCTATTTCATTTGTAGGGTTTACATCATAACCGTGATCTATATACAATAAGTTTCCTGTGTATCTTGCAAGTAGCAAAAGTATAAAAACAATTGCTTGTGTAAAAACAACACTAAACCACCAATAAAATTTTATAGATTTGTTGGCAATGGCCTTATATAGAATAAATGCAATAAATGGTATAGCAACAGAATAAGCAATGGGAAAATGAACAACTGAAGGATGCTTTATAAATTGAGGCAGAAACCCTAATTCATCTGATTGTACCATTACAACAGTAGTTGTTGTAGTTGGAATAGTCGTAGTGCTAGTATCATTTTCATTAACATCAGGACTAACAGTCGTAGTTGTTATTGTGGATGTAGTAGTAGTGTTATCTTCTTCACCATTATGATTATGTATATGACCAGCCATATTAAAATTATAAAATCAAATGATTCAAAAAAGAACTTCCTACTTTATTTATCTACTCCTCATCACAACCTTTATTTCTTTTTGTGGTCAATCTTCAAATGCCATCTTTCCTGCAAATGAAAACAAAGAAGCTGAAGAAGTTATTTCAATAGGTTTCAAAGTATATGAAGCTAATTGTATAAAATGTCATAAAGCTGACTTAAAAGGTGCTGAAAATTGGAAGACAGATAGAGATGATGATGGTCATAGGTTAGCACCTCCTTTAAATGGCTATGGTCACAGTTGGCATCACTCACCAGAGCAGATTTTCAACACAATTAGATTTGGTTTGGTTTATTTTGACCCAAATTATGAAGGTAAAATGAATGCAAACGATAAATTAACTGACGAAGAAATCTGGTCAGTTATTGAATATATGTATTCTGTTTGGCCAGAAGATGTTCAATCAAAATACAACGAAATGTTTTTGTCGGATTAGGTAAAGTACTTTTCTAATTAAATTTATAAGGACTTTAAAAACTCCTTGAAAATAAAACTCCATGTTTCTTCATTATGTTTTCCTGAATCTTGAAAAACAAAATTTGTTTTAATATTTCTTTGTTTCAAAATTTCTAAGATTCTATTTACACCAGAAATATAAAAATTGTCATTATTGGAAAAATCTAACTCCCATTCGTTTGGGAAAATATTTCTTGCCTCATCTCCAAATATCTCACCTTCATCAGTACCAACTGATAAGTTGCATAATGTGTTTTGACTTAGATATTGTAAGTCTTCTTCAATGCCTGGAAAGCCGTACCAAAAGGCAGGAGAAAATGAAATTACATTATCAAATTGTGGATACAGTATTGAGGTTTTAAACGACATAAGACCTCCCATAGAGCTGCCTAAAACAATTTTATTGACATAGTTATAGTCAATATCGTAATCTCCAATAATTTGGGGTAAGAAATCGTTCATTATATTATCGATGTGTTTCACCGCATAATTTGTTCCCTTTACTCTTGGATAGGGATTGTATTGCATTTTCCTGCTTGAATTTGAAGTAACACCGAGTACAAAGTAACCATTGTTAGTTTTATCTTCCTGTTCTTGAAGAATGTTTTCCAAGTCCATAAAGTATCCGTAACCACTTTTTTCTTTTAAAAATAAATTCTGAGCATCAAAAGAAAGAATAAGATGTGTTACTTGTTTAAATTTCGGATATCTAATAATGACACTATTTGTATCTTCAATATCTACATCAACTATTGGTTGGCTTATAGAGATATTTTTCAGATTTTGGTCATATTCTGAAAATAAAAGCATTAGATATTTATTCTATATATTCCTCTATTGCTTTTGCTACTTGTTTTGCGTTCTTTTGATCAGCTGTAATTACAAGTACAACGTTATCTCCAGCTATAGAAGCAACAATTCCATCCAGATAAAGATTATCTATTGATTCTGCGATGACCTGTGCGGCTGCAGTAGTGGTCTTTACAACAACTTGATTAGAAACTGGTTGTACCTCAATAACAAAATCATTGAGTGCTTTAATGGCAATTTTGAATTGAGCGTTATTGTCTTGATTCTGAGGTAGTAAATAAACCAATCGTCCGTTTTTTAATCGTTTCTTTACAGCACCAAGCTCATTTAAATCTCTTGAAAGTGTTGCTTGTGTGATAATAACATTATTTTTTTTGAGTAAACCTTTGAGCTGATTTTGGGAAGAAATAGTTTGAGAGTCTATAAATTCAGCTATTAGTCGTTGTCTTTGAATTGTTGATTTATTCATATTTATAAATATACATTCTTATGTATATTTATACAATCACTTATTTTCGTATATTTCCTTTGCTAAAGTTATTGCTTCTTCTTTAGAAACTTCACCTTCATTGATTCTTTGTTCGTATAATGCTTTCATAATTTCACCTACCCTTGGACCAGGTTGAAGATTAAATAATTTCATAACTTCATCTCCTGTTAAAGGAGGTCTGAGTTTAGAAATTTCTTCTTTTTCTTTTACTTCTTCAATCCTTTTTTCCATCAGATCAAGGTTGTCGAAAATTTCTTTTTCTTTCTCTTTATTCTTCGTTGTAACATCTGCTCTTACTAATTCGTTTAATTCATCTATATACTCTCCAGCATCAACAATATATCTTCTTACTGCAGAATCAGACCATCCCATTTTGAAAGTATGAGGACGAAGATGCTGTTCTACTAAATGAGCAACTGCTTGAATTGTTTTTTTATCAAATTTTAAATTCTTAAGAATTTCTTTAGCCATCTTTGCGCCGACAACCTCATGATGACGGAAATGAACTTTGCCATTCTCAATTCCTTTTGTTCTGGGTTTGCCGACATCATGTAACAATGCACTTAACCTTGAAATAGCCTTAGGTGAAACCCTATCTACAACAGTAAGTGTGTGTTCGTAAACATCTTTGTGATGATGATTTGGATCTACCTCCATTTTTAATTCGTTTAACTCTGGCATTACATAAAGACTTAAACCACTCTCAACAAAAACTCTTAAGCCTAGTGATGGGTTTTTACCAACAAGTAGTTTTACCAATTCTCCACGAACTCTCTCTACAGATACAATTTTGATTCGCTCAATATTGTCTTTTATTGCTATATAGGTTTTGTTATCCGGTGTAAACCCATGTGTACTTACAAATCTGCATACTCTTAACATTCTTAAAGGATCGTCTGAAAAAGAAATAATTGGATCATCTGGAGTAGTGATTACTCCGTTTGCCAAGTCTTTTAAACCTGAAAATGGATCAATCAATTCCCCAGAATCTATTTCATAAGCAATAGCGTTGATTGTGAAGTCTCTTCTTGAAAGATCTGTGTATAAATCATCAGCTACTTCAATTTTTGGGTTTCTTGAACCACTTTCATATGTATCTTTTCTGTAAGTTGTTATATGAATTGAGTTCTCTTCAAGCTGTAACTCGATAGTTCCAAATGCTCTACCTATTTCTGTTGTTTTATAACCTTCATTGTTCAATAGATTTATAGAATCTTCTGGCGAAGCGTTTGTTGTGAAATCAAAATCTTTAGTAGGAACATCTAAAATTCCATCTCTTACTGCTCCACCAACAAGATAAAAATCAAATCCATTTGATTTATAAAGGTTTGATATGGTTTTTAAATATCCATTATTCTCAATTAAATCTAAAAGAGTTCTTGGTACCATATGGTTAGCTTAGAAGAAGTTTGGAGTAAGAGAAGCATGAATTCAAAAGTAGACTTCGCCGCTGGAGGAATTGTTATACAGGATGAAAAAATTCTTCTCGTTAAAAATAAACTAAGTGAGAACTACAAAGATGATTATGATTCTGGGTTTTGGGGTTATCCAAAAGGCCATCTTGAGGAAAAAGAAAGTCCTTTGAAAGCAGCTGAAAGAGAAGTTTTTGAAGAAACTGGCTTTAAAGTATCTGCTTTAGGAACAAAACCTATCGCAGAATCTAGATATGAAATCAAAAAAGACGGTGAGCCGATTCAAAAAACAGTTTGGTTTTATGAAATGGAAATAATTGAAAGTTTTGTTAATGAACCAGATGAGGAAATTGAAGAAATTGCTCTAGTTCCTTATGAAAAAGCATTGGAATTGCTTACTTATGAAGAAGATAAAAAAGTTTTAAAATATGTATTCAACAAATGAAAAGAAAAGATTCAACACCTGGTTAGGTTCCTTTTATACAAGAAAATGGAATGACGTAGAATCTGTTATTTATTTCGAAAAAATTTTTGGAGGAAGACAGTTACTTAAGAGATTTAATGCTGAATCTGTTGATAAAAATTTAATTTTTCATTCTTCAATGGTTAATGAAAATCTTTCTGAGCAATGGATAAGTTCTGGTTGGAAAGAGATTGCGAAGTTAAATGTTTTATCTTTAAATTTAAGAGATATTGAGGTTTCAAGCACTATCACTCCTAGTCATGAAACATTTAAAGAGAGTTCGATCGATAATTTAATTGATTTAGATAAAAATATATTTGAAAGTTATTGGCAGAATTCATCAGCAGCATTTATTGAAACAATACAAAGTTGTCCAGAAAATTATTTATTTTTTACCAACCAGAATGATCAAAATATTGGTTATGCCATTCTTGGAGTAAATAGAAAGCTAGGGTATCTTCAAAGATTTGGTATTCATAGAGATTATCAAAATAAAGGTCTCGGCAAAGAATTGCTAGATAAGATTTTAAAATTTTCAAAAGACAAAAAACTTTTAAACATACGACTGAACACTCAGAAAGAAAATATGTTTGCACAATCTCTATATACAAAAAATGGATTCCAGTTCACTAAAACAAATTATTGTATATTTGGAACTAGTAATACCAAATAGAAACAAAGAAATAAACAAAGTGGGCTTAATATAAAGTTATGGAACAAGAAGATAATTTTGTTGAATCAGTCGAAAGTTTAATTGAGACTATAAAAAGACTGATAGTAAAACCTATTAAAAGAATTACTGGGTTTGCAACTTTAGGGGCTCTATTAATTGTTTTATTATTTTTATCACTCTTTTTCTTGTTTATGGGAGTTATCAAGATAATGCAAGGAATTGGTTTGTTTATAGGTGTTAATCCAACCGGTTTTGCATTCGCTTCACTAGGTTTATTATTTTTGATATTATC
>CBFHGZ010000012.1:4973-17134 GCA_965655535.1 Candidatus Actinomarina sp. | reverse complement strand
GCATTTGAGGTAGCATTTCCTAGATTTGATGGTGTTGGTCTAAATCCATGGGTTGATGGATCACTGTTAATTTGTCCGGGAGCTCGAATTGATAAATCACAAACAAAACATATTTGTAAATTTGTTGTTGCTGGAGAAGATTGGTCTTGGGAGTCGGGAAATATGATTAGCGATGTTATTAGAAGAGATCAATCTTCAAAGAAATTTAAACAACAGTCTATAACCCTTGTATCACCCTATGAGGGAATGACAGTTGATGTTATTTCACAGAAGTCACAAAATGGAAAACACCTTGTAGATAATGTTGAGTCATTTATTTTTAAAAATGGAAAATTAGAGAAGACAATGTCCAAATCATCAAGATCAAGAGACCACTAGGTGAGGTAACTTATAGACCTTTAGGTTTTAAGTATCTTTGAGATACTGCTCCAATAAAATCAAACACTAAAGCAAGAAGAGCTACTAAAGAAGCTCCAATAAAAATCGCAACACTTCTATTTAATTTAAGACCTGAGTTTATGGTTTCACCCAAACCTCCACCACCAATAATAAATGCCAAAGCTGCCATTCCAATATTGATTACTACAGAAGTGCGTATGCCAGCAACAATTATTGGTACAGCTAAAGGAAGTTCTATTTTTAATAAAGTTTGAAGGTTTGAATAGCCCATTCCTCTACCCGCTTCAATTACAGATTTATCTACTTGTTCTAAACCAACAATTGTATTTCTTAAAACTGGCAGGAGTGTAAAGAATGCCAATGCAAATATTACCGTTACAGCGCCTTGTCCCATAAAGATAAAGAACACTACCAGCAATCCATAAGCTGGAAGAGCTTGACCCAAACCAAGTGTAGAAATTAGATAATTTTTGAGTTTTTCACTACTACTTCTTGTAACACCGATACCAATGGGTATTGCTGTGATAACAACTAAAAATGACGAACAAACTCCAATAAACAGTGTTTCAACAATCTGGCTTATTAATTTTTCAGAACTTAATATATCAGCAGTTGTGTTGTCAAATTCTGAATAACCCCAAACAGCTATCATCATGATGAATAAACCTATTCCAAAAATAGGTGTAACAATTAGGTCTAGCTTTCCTGAATTGGTATAGAGCTCTTTGTTTTCTTGCATATTAACCCGAAATTAAAGAAACGATACTTTCCATCGTACAGCAGCCAATGTATGACCCATTTCTATCAATAATCACAGACATTCCAACCGATGATTGAAGCATATTATTTAAAGCATCTTGTAAAGTATCTTCTGGCTCCACTTGAACAACTACAGGTAGACCTAATTTTTCAATTGGTTTATCTGATATGTTGAGTGCTTTTTCGTTTATCCATCTAAGTGGTATGTTATTTTCATCTAGCAGTAAAGCAAACGAGCTATTTGAATCCTGTAGTGCAGAGATAGCCTTATCTCTTTGTACAGGTTTTTGTATAGTTGGAATAGAAGCATATTCAATATCTCTTACTTTTTTTAGTGTTAAGCTTTTCAGCAATGCTCCAGATCCAAGGAAGCTTTCAACAAATTCATTTGCAGGATTAGATAAAATATTTTCTGGAGTGTCGATTTGTGCAATTTCAGACTGTTCACTTAAAATCGCAATTCTGTCTCCCATTTTTATTGCTTCATCTATGTCATGTGTTACGAACACAATAGTTTTTTTCAACTCTTGTTGTAATCGAATGAACTCATTTTGAAGCCTGTCTCTTGTTATTGGATCGATTGCTCCAAAAGGTTCATCCATCAACAACACATCAGGATCAGCTGCTAAGGCTCTTGCTACACCAACTCTTTGAGCTTGCCCACCTGAGAGTTCTTTAGGGTATCTGTTTTTATATTCTTCTGGATCAATACCAACAACTGTTAGTAACTCATTTACTCTATTTACAATTTTTTCAGAATCCCAACTTAAAAGACTTGGTACTGTAGCTATATTTTCTGCAATAGTCCTATGAGGGAAGAGACCTATTTGTTGTATGACATACCCAATTTTTTTTCTAAGTTCATTTGGATTTACTTCTGTTACATCTTCACCATTTAAAAATATTTTTCCTGACGTAGGTTCTATTAGTCGATTTATCAATCGTAGAGTTGTGCTTTTTCCACACCCAGATGGACCAACTAAAACCAAAACCTCACCTTTCATTACAGAAAGATCTAATTCTTTTACTGCAGGTTCTTGACTCCCTTTATATGTTTTAGATACCTTTTCTAACCGTATGAGAATTTCTTCGCTCATTTAAGCCCTCCTGAGACAGTGTATTTATTGATAAATGACAAAACGAGATCTACTAAAAAAGCTAAAATTACACAGAAAACAACTCCAGTCCAAATGGCCTCAAAAGAGTTTGGAAGAGGTATTCTTGCTAAGCCACTTTTGATAAAGTCTCCCAAACCACCGCCTGCCACAAGTGTTGCAATGGCAGCTACAGAAACTGTTAACAAAGTAGATACTCGAATTCCGGCCAAAATCACTGGCCATGCTATTGGAAGCTGAATATATCTTAATTGCTGTGAAGAATCCATACCCATACCTTTTGCAGACTCAACAATACTGCTATCAACAGATTGAAGGCCAGTGATAGTATTACGTAAAATTGGCAAAATTGCATACATAAAAAGTGCAATAAAGGAAGGAGTAAAGCCTAGTCCAACAAGAGGTATAAAAATTGTAAAAAGTGCCAATGATGGAAGTGTTAAAAATACAGAAGCTATAGATAAACTCAGTTCTTTCATAAATTCATTGTTTCTACTCAGTATTCCAATTGTTATCGAAAAAATAGTGGCAGAGACAACAACAGTGATTGTATAAATTAAATGTTCAATCATTGCAGAACCAATTAAATCAGTTCTACTTAAAATATATTCTGTCCAAGAAGTTAAAAAATTTTTCATATTTTAAAAAGTCGTAGTGTGAGCCTCTCGGCTCACACAAAGACTAAATTTAGTTGTCTGAAATTAAACCTTCTTCAATAAGGTAATCTCTTGCAACTGCTCCTGGTTCTTCACCCTCTGCTGAAACTCTAGCATTTAACTCTGCCATTCTTTCGTTAGATAGTGGAGAAAGTATTGCATCGATTAATCCATCGAATGCCTCAGGTGCTTCGTTATAAGTATCTTCACGAACTGTTGCAGATACGTTATAAACAATGTTTACTCCTGGATCTTCAACTAAGGTCAAACCTAGTGCAGGAATTCTTCCATCTGTTGTAAATATTTCACCAAAGTCACAGTTATTGTTTGCTGTCTCGGTATAAATTACACCAGTTTCAAGGATTGTTTGCTGAGATTCGGGAAGTTCAATTCCTGAATATGTTTCAGTAAGAATTAATCCATCAGGTCTTGATGGGAATTCTGATTCCATACAAACAACAGCATCTGGATTATCTCTTACATATTCCATCATTGTTTGTAGATTAAACGCTCCACCATTTGCTTCAGTTACTTCAGGGCTTGATGCAAACCCGTAAGTATTATTAAATGGAGATCTTCCAACCCAAACTATTCCATTTTCGATATCTCTATCTTTAACTCCAGTTGTTAATTCTTCTGAGTTAAAACTTGGATCTTCAAGACCTAAGTGAACTGTCCAACCAGTTCCGTTATATTCCATGTAAACATCAATCTCTCCAGACTCTAAAGCAGCTCTTGCTACATTAGTTCCACCAAGATTTACAGAATCAGTTACTTCTGCACCAGCAGCAGTAAATGCTTCTACCATGATTTTTCCTAGAATAAGTTGTTCATCAAAGTCTTTTGATCCAACTGTAATTGAAACGCCGCTTAGGTCATATTCTGCTAAAGCTGAATCTCCTGAAGTAGCGCTATCTTCTGAACCACCACATGCTGCGATGGCTAAAGTGAGTACTATTAATAATGCAAATAAATTGCTTCTTTTTAGTAATTTGATAATTGTCCTTTCATTGCTGAAATTGAAGGAAAAACGTAATTTTTTCCTATACATCCACCCTAATGGAACAAGATTAGACTTCAAGTTTCAAGACATTTTTTTTACTGTATTTATATAAATCTAAGTAAAGTTGCAAGTTGTATAATTTAAATATGTTCGATAAATTAGCTCCAACACCTATTACAAATACAAAACATAGAACGCTACTTGTTGTAGCTATGATTTGGTTTTTTGTTGGAGCATGGATTGATTCGAGTGCACATACGTATCTTCTTGACGACATAGAGACTTTTTTTACACCATGGCATGCGGTTCTGTATTCTGGATATGCATTCTCTGTCCTTGTAGCGATATATGTAAAAAATGCTATTAAAGATTACAAATTTGATGTCGGTGTTCTCGGTGCTGTAATTTTTGGAATTGGTGGAGGATCTGATGCAATATGGCATACACTTTTTGGTATTGAGGTTGGAGTTGAGCCACTAATTACTCCGTCGCATTTGCTGTTGTTCCTTGGAGCATTTCTGATGCTCGATTACGTTTTTGCTTCTCGTCCTGAAAAAAGCAATTTAGATTTTGCAGCTATATTTTCAGCTGCAACTAGTTACGGACTAGTTATGTTTATTACGTCTTTCTTAAATCCTTTTATTCGTATTAGTCCTTTTTATTCAAAAGAGGGATATCTTGAAGCTTTAGCTGGAGGTTCGGTAATATTTCAGACAATGTTAGCAAGTATTGTTTTTGTATATCTGATTAGATTTAAGCCGTCACCAACTCAAGTAGGTTTAGCTTATTTTGTCTCTTTCTTTTACATCTCTATCAATGTTGTAATGGATGACATCTTCTGGATGTTTCTTATTATTGGTTTTGGCACTGTTTCTGGACTACTGATGTATCAACTAACGAAATGGTATTACAACACAAATCATGATAGAAAAATACAAGTCGCAGCAGCTCTCTCTGCAAGTATTTATGGGTTCGTATTCGTACTCTATTTAATAATTTTCTCCTTAATTAACGAACTTACACTTCCATGGAGATTTTATGGTCTTGGAGGACTTGTAACAACCCCTCTTCTTTTAGGTTATATGGTTGGGAATCTTGGAGTAAGCCCTACGACTGGAAATGTAGTCGAGTAGTGTTAGTTTTTATACTGACGAAGATACAGAAATCTTTTTAACTTTAAGAACCCTTTTTTTAAAGACTCACTTTTATATCGAAGCTGTTGAATAGCAATATCATTATGTGAACTAAGTTCGGTGTGTTTAATCGGTTTTCCAATCTTGATGGTAAATTTATATTGTTTTTTATTTAGTAGCTCATTCAGCTGTGATACATCTCTTAATTGTTTATTGGTGTATGAAGCAAAATAAAAAAACCAAGAATTTTTGGCATGTATATAAACAGGTATTACTGGGAAATCATATTTTTTAGCTAAAGTAATAGGTGTTTTCTCCCATGGCCTATCCCAAATACCTAAAAGGGTTAATTTAGATAATCTTCCTGATGGAAAAATAATTCCAATCCTTTCATCTCCAAAAAATGTTTTTAATCGTTCCAAGGTTATTTTTGTAGCTGAGTGAATCTCTTTTTCTTTATTCCAAACAACTGGAGCCATAACATCTTTGAACGATCCTAGTAAATAGACAAAGAGTTCATTTGCAAAAAAGAAAACATCTTCTCGAACTTTATAAATCTGATGATATAGAGACACCGCATCTGCAGCCCCCATAGGATGATTCGAAACCAGTAAACATTTTCCATCTTTAGGGATATTTTCTAATCCCTCAATTTCACAGTTGCTTGTATATTCAGAACCCAACCAATTAAACGCTTCAGCTCCGGTCATTTCCTGGATGTGATCTCCAACATAAATTGTTTCATCAAACTTTAAAAACTTTTTGAGAAATCTGTAAATAGTTTTTGATAGAAGAGACCCTTTCAGTAACCATGGTGCTCGATCTTGAACAAGTTGATTAATCTTCTCTTCCATTGCTATGCCTTAAATCGTGACTTCTTACCTTTAATGCCATCATATTTTAATCTGAGTCGTTCAATTACTTCTTCCTCTGAACCTTCAAGATTGAGGGATTTAAGAAAATTGAATTTTTTGTTTTCATAATCTATCTGTACTGGTTGTACTTCTGCATCAAGTTCTTTAGCAAGATATAAAAAGCTTGAACGAAATCGTGTTGCATCAAACCTTCCTTCTGGTGTAATAATCAAAACAAATTCATCTCGTTTTTTTAACTCTTCAATTACAGAGTCAAACTGTCCACTATTGCCTTTTCGATCAACTGGAATAGCGCCAAAACGTTTAAAGATAATTTTTTGTAACCAACCTAGAGGCCAACGAATTCCCTGTTCGTCTATGTCCGTTACTTTTTGAAATGGATTTGGCAACCGGGTGAGTGTCCATTTTGCAGAGAGATAACAAACTTGTACGTCTAGCGCCAAAATCATAATAATCATCAGATACTCGTCTTTTCCAGATTGATGTGGAGCAGCAACGATGATATTTCTCTTGTTGTCTAAAAAAGCTCCTTCAGGGCGTACAGATTCAAACAATAATAACAATCGTGCAAGAGTTCTTAAGAGATATCGTTTCTTTCTAGGAGTTGAAGGGCTAACAGTTAAGTTTGGTATTACGCGTGTGTAAGCCATTGTTAATAGGTTTGTTCTTCGTCTCTTTCTATAAAGCTTACATTATTGAATTCTTTCAGTCTAAAGAAATGACCATTTCCAATACTTGTAGAGCGAAGTCGAGTATGACCAGCGTGTCGTGGGAGAAATTTTCTCCAAGTCCAAGCATAATGTTCCATATTTAGAAAGTAAGAAAGTAGTACAGACATTGTTCCAGCATGAGAGACGATCATAAGCTTTTCAATAGAATCATCTTGGATAGAGAACTGACGATCATAGGTGTCGTCGGTACATTCGATTCCTCTATTCTTTAGTTCAACTTCTAGATGAGAGATAATATTTTGACGATAATCTTTCATATAAATTCCGTGAGAGCCTTGAGTCCATTCTTCAAAAGATTGGGTATTTCTTTTTGCGAAAAATTCTAAAATCTCATCTGTTTTTTTGCCATATAATGCTACTTCTTCGTCATCCTCCATCTCTTGCAGCCAGTCATAGATAAATACATTTTTTGCTACATTTCTCTCTACAAATGGTTGATGAGTTTCCTGTGCTCTATTTAATGGTGAGACCCACATTTCATCCATGCTGTGTTCTGTAAATATAGAGGCAGAGAGTCGAGCTTGTTTACTACCTAATTTTGAGAGGTGAGGATTTTGTTGATAAATGTCATCAACCATCCACTCAGGTTGACCATGACGTATAAGTACAATTTCCATACAAAAACAATAGCAAGAATAGGTTATTCTGATAACAAAGATGAAATTATACAGAGATAGACAACAACTAGTTAGACCATTTTTTTTAGGGTTTTCATTCTCTTACATCAGCATTGATAACATTGTTACGGGTCCACTCAGAAGATATCTAATTGAGTTTTTAAAAATAGATGCGTTTGGTACCAACATGAGAGAGGAATGGTTGTATTACTTCATTTTATTTTTAGGAGTAACACAACTTTATATTGCACTACAAAGTCTGCTTCTCCCAGTGATTGAAATTGTTGAAGATAAAATCGTGCTTCGTACAAGAGATCAATATCTTGCAGTTATTAAAAATTTAAATGAAGTCTCTGATTTAAAGATAGAAAACGATGAGTGGACATTTGTAATGAATGATAAGTCATATGTTGTTATCACTGAATCATTACCCGAAAATGAACTCAGTCAAGTGAAAGAATTGATTGAAAGTTCGCGAAAAATAGATTAGTAAATATCTTGCATCAATAGAAAATCTGATGTAAATTTATAAAACACTATCGGAAAAGAAATCGAAAGATAGAAAAGAAGATAGAACAGAAAATCCCGAAAGGTCGCAAGATCAGTCGGGATTTTTGCTTTTAATTAAAGTTTTTCTCATACAAGTAGTTATCTATCCATTGATTGTTTAATTTGCCAATCTTTTCTCTAACTCCTACTTGTCTAAATCCCTGGTCTTCAAAAAAACTTTTTGATGCAAGATTGTTTGTAAAGAGTTGTGCTTGAATAGTCCAGTACCCAGTCTCTTTAGCTTTACGTTCAAAATGGTTGTACAATTGTGTTCCAATATTTTTTCTTTTGTAATCAGGATGAATATAGATAGAGACTTCTCCGACACCTTTGTATACAGAACGATTTGATATTTTACTAAGAGTTATCCAGCCAGCAATTACATTATTCATCTCACAGACAAAAGTAAGTACTTCATTTATTTTCTCTTTCCAATCTTTGAGTGTCTCTGGTGGCGATATTTCGAATGTTGCTATGCCGGTATCAATACCGAGTTGGTAAATATGTTGTACTTGATCCCAATCTGTATCTTTAAAATTTCTAACTTCCACAAGTAAATGATATGCAAAATTTATAGATTTTGTGTATAAAAGTTCGCGAAAAAAACACTCTAATTTTTCTTGTACTACTACCTATTTCGCAGTACATTTATATAACTATCAGAAATGAAGTCGCAAGACCAAATAAAAGATAGTAAAGAAAGTCCCGAAAGGTCGCAAGATCAGTCGGGATTTTCACTTTTCTGGGTGTTTTTTTCATAAGACTCCCCTGTGGCTGTAATTTGTTTTATCGTGTTGAAAGTGGCTCAAAGCACGAAAGGAAGTCTTATATATATTTTAGTAATGTTTAGACTCTTAAAAAAGGTTATGATATAAATAAGTATGAAACGTAAGTATTTACTGCCTTTTTCTTTAGTTTTGCTCTTAATTTTACAAGCATGTGGGGGATCAGAATCCTCAGAACCTCAACCAGATCGTGTTCCTGCAGGTGAAGATACTCCTATTAATGAACCCGATGATTCAACTACTCCACCTCCACCACCTGGAGACAACAATGAGCCTCCTAAGGATGACAATAGTCAAGAGGGTGGTCCAACAGTTGATGAAGCGTTAAAAATTTTAGAAGATATCAGTGATGATGTTATTCGATGTATTGATAATGATGTTTATGGTTTATACGAACAGTACTTAAATGGCTATATCCCTGATGAATATGAAGCAAATGTCGTAGTAACGTGTTTTAACAACCCAGAAGCATACGGTCCTATTGATGGAGAACAAGCTGGACCTCCTCCTGGGGAACCAGACGATGGAAGTACTCCACCAGATGATGGTAGAGATGACAGTGAGGCTCCAGGGGAACCAGACGATGATGAAAATAACCCACCTCCAGCAAATGACGAAGACACCTATGAGGATTATGAAAATTTTTATACCTATTTTGGCGGTCCATCAATTCCTGAACAAAGAGAGTATTTATCTTATCAATACTTAGGTTCTACAACCCAAGATTCTGTTGCAGAGTTAGAGTCAATCTTTTTTGGACAAGAGCTTCCAGACAATGAAGATACCTTTAATGCTGCATTATATAAATCTGGTTGGCTGCAAAACACATGTCCATTTGATGCAACAAATCTTGGTGACGTAAAAGACCTCGGTCTTGTAATCGATTACAACACACCAGGAATTACTGCAATCCCAATGAATGACCCAGGCTTTTTAAGTCGAGATAAAGGGCTTGAGACAATGGCTGATCCAAGTGTTGTCTTGTTAGACGATTCTACAATTGCATTATATTTTACTGGTGACCATAGAGCGTCAAACCAGAGTTCTCGTTGGGTCTCTTCTGCACCTATTACTTCCGTCAACGATACAATCTCATTTTCAATCGAAAGTGATTACAACCTACTCACTCGTTTGAACTGGAGAAATATGTTTTATGAAAATGGATCTTGGACTTCTTATGGTGCTCTTGGAACACTCGGTGTCAGCACATGGTACAAATGGACCTCTGCAGATGGATTAGAGTGGAGTGGCCAGACAGAACTACTTACTGCTGGTGACATCAATACTTACAGAGAAGCGCAAGGGTATGTTGCTGAAGATGGAGCCTCAGCGTATGTTACAAAAATAAGTGATTCAGAATATTATGCAGTTTTTACTGGCTACAGAGAGGATTTTGAAAAGCCAAATGGCACTGATGTCAATGGTGATGGTGTTGTAGCAGGTGAGTATGTTGTTATCTATAAATCTACTGATGGAAACTCATGGTCCTATCATGACGTATTTCATGGAGGCTCTGAAGCTGTTATAACCAAAACAACATCAGGAGAGTACGTGTTAACCTCCACTACTGGCTGCACCTATCTCTCCACAGATGCAAAAAACTGGGGGTATGGATTTAACGCAAAACTGTACGGTTCCGTTGGTGATATGGGGAACGGAGTCTTGTTAGCTGATGGCTGGAGACTAGTTTTTGGCACTTCTAGTAATTTGGGTATGCCACTTACTGCTTCCAAAATAACCAATACGTCAATTAGAGATTTGTACCTAAAAGCAATGAAAAACTACATTCCCTCTGTTGATGAGATTGAAGTTCCCTACGAGTTCAATTACTAAAATTTCTCTGTAGAAAATAATCTTGCTTTTATAATAAAACCATGAATATTGGTGCACATATACCGTCAAAAAATGCAATAGAAGAGATTTCAAAAAGAAAACGTAAGTATTTATTGACTTTTTCTTTAGTTTTTCTCTTAATTTTACAAGCATGCGGTGGCTCAGGATCAACAGATACTACACCGGAAAGAATACCTGCTAGTGAAGACACTCCTATAAACCCACCAGCAGAACCTGATAACCCACCTCCTCCACCTCCAGGTGAAGGAAATAATCCACCTCCAGCAGATAACAATCCTCCAGGAGAAAAGAAAGAAGATATTGATAGAGCAATTGAGATTTTACAGACTGCTGATGATGATGTATTAGAGTGTATAGCAAACTCTTTTCCAACAGATATTTATCAAAAAATTGTAAGCGATTTAGATCCTGATAACTTTGAAGCAGGAGTTGTTATTGCATGTAATGATGATCCATTAAGTGCTTCAGGAAATACAGCACAACCTCCATCAGGAGACAGTGGAGATAACAACAATACTTCACCAACTACTGTTCCATCAGATTCTGGAGGAAATAATAATCAGCCGAGTGAATCAAACCAACCAAGCGGTCCAGAAGGAAATTCAGGAAACTCATGGTATGACCTTAATGTGTATGAATATACACCAAGTTACACTGCAGCTTCATCAAATGGTAATTCTGGCTTTGGTCTCAATGAGTCAGCAGATATTTTATTGTCTGGTTACGGATTCAATAATTCAGGTGGTGCAACAAAACTTAATCATCCAGTTTCTGTATCAGCAAATGCGGGAAAATTAGCGGTCTCTGATAGATTCAACAATAGAGTTTTGATATGGAATTCAATTCCATCATCAGACACACCACCAGATATAGTTCTCGGGCAACCAAATTTTGATACTCATAACTCTGGTACGGGACTTAACAATATGGATTTTCCTGGACAGGTCTCTATCACACCAGATGGAAAAGTACTCGTTGCTGATTCTGATAATAATAGAGTCTTAGTCTGGACATCATTTCCAACATCTTCAGGACAAGCTGCAAATTATGCCATTCCAGTTACAGAGTATGTAAACTTTGGTGACTCATGGCCATGGGGTGTATGGTCCGATGGAACAAAGGTAGTAGTAAGCGCAACAGTAGCTCAAGCAGTTCTTTTCTGGGATACATTCCCAGGACCAAACACTGCACCTGATGTTGTGTTAACTTCAAGCCAAGTTGGAACACCACGTTCAATTATCTCTGATGGTAATTACGTTATGTTGGGTGATGAAAATGGCAATGGACCATGTCCGGGTTCTAGAACGACACATATCTGGACTAGTTGGCCTACCTCTTCAAGAAATCCTGATGCTTGTGTGGACAACTGGCTAGCTGGAACAATACACGATTCAAAAATTTATGGTATTGCTGCTGGTGGTGAGACGATGTATTTTTACGATGATTTATATACATCAACTGATGAACTCAAAGCAAATCTTCAAACTGCTCAACCTAATGAGGGACACAGATGGGCTGGTGGTGATGATGGCGGTGCGGCTGTAGCTGATGGAAAACTTTTTGTTGCTGAATATAACGGAAATAGAATCTCAGTCTTTAATTCAATACCAACTTCGCCAACAGAGAAGCCAGACTGGGCCTTAATGGCAGATAAACCAACTGATTATCCACTCCTCGATGACTTT
>CBFHGZ010000012.1:3082-4874 GCA_965655535.1 Candidatus Actinomarina sp. | reverse complement strand
AAAAGAAAAGGAGATACCTTTCAAATCTTTATCTCAAGTCCACAAATGTGGAAGAGTCCAAAGCCTCGTGAAGATGTGGATGTTTTACAAGACTATAAAGGACCAATTTATGTCCACGCTCCGTATCTTATTAATGTTGCAACACCGAACAATAAAGTTCGACACCCAAGTAGAAAACTCCTTAAAGATACCTGTAAAGTAGCAGCTTCGTTTGGAGCAAAAGCAGTTATTGTCCACGGTGGATCAGTTGGAGAAGGTGGCGATATTGCAAAAGGGTATGAAAATTGGAGAAAAGCAATTCAGGAAGTCGAGAGTACGGGTATGCGAATTCTTGTTGAGAACACTGCTGGTGGAAAAAACTCTGTTGCGAGATATATGGATTCAATTAATCGTCTCTGGGAAGAGATTGGAGATCTTAATGTTGGACTCTGTCTTGATACCTGTCACACCTGGGCTGGTGGTATTCCAACAGAAGAGGCAGTAAAAGGATTTAAAAAGCTCGTAAAGAAAATAGATCTTGTTCACTTTAATGATTCCAAAGATGGGTTTGAGAGCTCACGAGATCGTCATGAAAACTTAGGCAAAGGTAATATTCCGAAAAAAGAATTAGAGTACGTCATCAACAACTGTAAATCAGACATCATTGTGGAAACACCTGGTGGTCTTGAGGAACAGAAAAAAGATATTGCGTGGATTCGAAGACGTCTTAAAAAATGAATTATCTGCCATCCAATCTCAGATTTGAGGATGGAGTTGCTTTTATCGGCGAGACTTCACTTCTTGATGTAGCAAACCAGTACGGAACACCTCTTTATGTCTACGACTGGGAACATCTTATAGATAATATTGATTACTTTACCAATGCCTTTGGTTCAGAGACTTTGTTTCGCTATGCTGCAAAAGCATTCATCTGTAAAGCCTTAGTACAAGAGTTAGATTCTAAAGGCTGGGGTGTTGATGTTGTCTCTGGTGGTGAGATGGCAACAGTGCAAGCAGTAACAGGCACATTAGAAAACGCTCTGTTTAATGGAACCTATAAACAAGAGGAAGAGATAGAGTTTTTCATGCAACATGATGGTGGCCATATCTCTGTTGATAATCGTTATGAGATCCCAATGTTAGAAAAGGTTGCTTCCACATTAGGAAGAAAACAAGCAGTGATTATGAGAATTAACTTAGATGTTGGAGCAGAGACTCATCCTATGGTATTAACAACAGGATATGATCAACAGTTTGGAATCTCTATTGCCTATGCTGAAGAGGCATTACAACAAATCTATGAAGCACCGTCGCTGTTATTTTCTGGAGTCCATGTGCATATTGGAAGCCAGATTAAAGATCCAGAGCGATATCGAAAAGCAATGAGCGAGTGTGCAGAGTTTTTGATGCAACACCCTGCAGGTATTCAGAGAGAAGTGGTCTTTGATGCAGGTGGTGGATTTTTCTCTCCGTATGCTGGGGATGAAGTTGATCATGAATTAAAAGTCTATGCTGATGCAATCCATGAAGGGATCCAAGAACATTGGAAAGAATCCTATAAAGTAATGATTGAGCCTGGAAGGGCATTAGTAAATAATCCTGGAGTTATTTTGTACTCTGCTGGTGCTATTAAAGACGACAGAGGTGAGAAACCCTATATCTTAGTGGATGGTGGTATGTCAGATAATCCAAGGCCAGCATTATATGGTAGTGAACATAAATTATTTAATATTTCTGGTGGAAAATCAGGCGATGATATTGTCCATGCAGTCTCTGGAAGACACTGTGAAAGTGGAGATTTATTAGTCAAAGA
>CBFHGZ010000012.1:0-2984 GCA_965655535.1 Candidatus Actinomarina sp. | reverse complement strand
ACGCCATGTTACCAAGTGATACTGTGTCCGGAGATATATTAATGTCTACTTCTACTGGTGCCTATACCTTTGCTATGGCCAGTAACTATAACCGAGTACCTAAATCTGGAGTCGTTGCAGTTACTAGCAGTGGTGTAGTTGAGTTAGTGAATAGACAAAGTTTTCAAGATACTTTCATAAATGATTTGTAACTGAGCGCTTCCCTTACAAGGAAGAAGTCACAGGTTCAAAACACAATAGTTTTTACTGATGGTCTAGGTTTTAATTTCAAAAGAAATCAAATTGAAGAGATAAGAGGGTTCCCATCCTGGAGAAACCCCTTATCCAAATGGCTATTTAAATTCCTCAAAATAGATAGCCTTTTAAATACTAAGTTAAAGAGAAAGTTAGTTAACAATTTTATTACTTACAAATATTGCGAGATGAAACCTTTCAAAACCCAACAAAATAGCCCGATTTGACAAAGCACTTATTCTGTGGTATATTAATAATATAAGCCGTTTGGAACACAAGCGGTTTTTTTGTTTATTTGATCAAATAAGCAAAGGGTTTTCTATTTAACACACAGTTAAATGCCCATAATTCACAAATAATCCATATGACGAGGTTGTCTAGTAATTGGGAATGTTATTAGAAAATTTCGTTGTATGGGTTTCTAGAAAGGAGTATATGTTTACATATATTATCGAAATACTACGAATCAGAAACACATTATCTATCAAGGCTCTAGAAAAGCTTAATCTAGAGAACATCTTTGAGGAACGCTATCTCTCAGAACAGGAAGTTGCAATACTACCAACACTAGTTGTGAGAAAAGTTGATGGTCATCAATATGTTGAGTTCACAGGAATACCGTTGCAATCTATTGAGATAGCAACAGAGTATCTGAATGCGGTTGCACTTGTTTTAGCGCATATCCAGGAACTCTACACACTGCACATTGATGACATCAGAGTAGAGCCCTTTATGGTTGCACTGCTCAAAGAAGTCAGCATCCCAGGATATTTTAGAGATAAAACACATCTTAAAAAATATCTGAAAAACGTGCTCTCAGCTTCAATCAAGCTTGTTGTAAAAGGACAGAGACGATGACTTTTGAAGTTTTAGCACCAAAAGAACAACAGTTTGTCCTGTTATGGAACGAGGGAAGGTCACTCAAAGATATTGCTTCTGAGCTTGAGGTTGATGTCTCTACACTCTTTCGTTGGAGACAGAAACCAAATATTCAACTGGTGATGAGTAACTTATCACAAGAGCGGTACCAGGACTCATTTCATAAAGACTCCATCATCATGGATAAGGTGAGAACGAAAGTAGTCCAAGAGATGGAGAACATTTCTTTAAAAGATCTTGTGTGGTTATATCAGACAATGACGAAACATCAGCAAGCTAAAGCTGGACCATTCGCAAGAAATGAACAAGAGTTAATGCTGCAACAACAATCTCAGTCCATTATGGGATCACAAGTTGAAGACTGGATACAAGACAGTATTGAAAAGATGTTCAATGAAGTTATGTTTCCAGAGGAAGAATAGTAAATCGTGCAAAACCGTGCAGTATCATGCGCGGTTTTGTAACGAGTAGTTTAAAAATAAGTAATTCATATAGAAGCCCCTTATCTACCAGTAAATATCGACAAGATAAGCATATTAAACAAAAGACCTACCATAAAGAAAGAAACGGTTATTTTACTTTTTGAATAAAGAATTAGTAATACCACTTGAGCTACTGCGAAAAAGATAAATACAAGGTATATAGTGTCCATCGCTATTATTTTAACATTCACATTGGCAAGGCCTAAAAGACAAGGGGCTTGTCTTTTAGGCCTTTTCTAACAGTGACAAGGAATAAATCAACAATTAATTTTTATCTTAAAATTATTTATTAAATAAACAGTAAATTATTGTTAAACAATGTTGTTACATTAATGCTATTTGATATTGCACATTTTCAATAGTTAGATAATTGAATAAACAACTATAAAATGCAAAACAGCAGCTACTGAAACAAAAGAATGCCAAACCTCATGGTATCCAAAGATTTTTGGTGCTAATTTTGGAAATTGTAGACCAAAGCTAACTGCACCAATAACATAGAGAGCAATACCTACAATCATAAGAACACTATTCGTCACAGTAAACAAATCAAACATTCTTAAGAGATACGGTAGTATGACAAGGCTCATGCTTACATAAATAGCAATATTGATATAGCTATTGATATTTGGAAAGTAAACAATCTGCACAGTACCCACTAAAGCAACACACCAAATTAAAACCAGTAATATTAATCCTTCTGGCCATGGAAGCAGAACAAGAGCAAAAGGTGTTGTAGTTCCAGCAATCATTACAAAGATTCCAACATGATCTAACTTTCTCATTACTTTCTTTGTAAACGTACTCCAATTAAATTTGTGATAGAGAGCACTGAATCCAAACATCATCAGCACAGCAGCTGAATAGATTCCTGTACTAACATACTCAGTTGCAGTTCTGCTTTTTATTATTAGTAGTGGACATGCTCCAAGGGCGATAAAAAACATTGCTTGATGAAAAGTACCTCGAAGTAAAGGTTTTATGTTTTCCATAAATAATGTCTACTTCAATTTTATAAATTTCAAAATTGAAAGTCAATGCATTCAAGTTTGAGTAGATTCTCTCTACCTTAAGATTTTTCAATCTTTAAGCACTAATTAAAAAGATTAAAAAAGCTTTAAAAAGTACACAAAATAATTAAAAGTTAATTAAAAAATGTTCCCTCTGGATAATTTTTTAAGATATATCTAGTAAATAACAACAGCCAAATCTCACTAATCAACAACACAATAGAAATTGGATGAAGTCCTTCTTGCACAAAGCTAATAACTCTAGCAATTATTACAAATCCTAGAGTCACAAATAGAATTCTTATCCAAAAATTATCCTTTGTTCTTAGCCAGAGAAGTGGTGCAATACCAACTAATATCCAAAGACCACCGAGATCTG
>CBFHGZ010000011.1:16784-19302 GCA_965655535.1 Candidatus Actinomarina sp. | reverse complement strand
AGAAGCTCTCTTACTTCCATTTCTACTAATTCAAGTAGCTCTTCGTCATCAACTTGATCTACTTTGTTTAGAAATACTGCAATCGCAGGTACACCAACCTGCCTTGCTAACAGAACGTGCTCTCTAGTTTGAGGCATTGGTCCATCAGCTGCAGAAACTACTAAGATTGCTCCGTCAACTTGTGCTGCACCTGTAATCATATTTTTTACATAGTCAGCGTGACCAGGCATATCTACGTGTGCATAGTGTCTGTTCTCTGTTTCATACTCAACGTGAGCGATCTGAATTGTGATTCCTCTTTCACGTTCTTCTGGTGCTTTATCAATATCTTCAAAAGCAGTAGCGTCACCACCACCAGCTTCTGCTAAGACTTTTGTAATAGCGGCCGTCAATGTGGTTTTACCATGGTCAATGTGTCCCATTGTACCAATGTTCACATGAGGCTTACTACGGTCAAATTTCTCTTTTGACATTATGTTCTCCTTTTTTGTAAAATCTAAATCCTAAGATTTAAACTTCAACCTCTACTCCACGAATACTTGCTGTTATCTCTTTAGTTATGGAGTCTGGTACGTCTTCATAACTATCAAACTGCATCGTAAATGTTGCACGGCCCTGTGTTCGTGAACGCAAGTCAGTTGCGTATCCAAACATCTCTGATAACGGTACTTTTGCATTAACGACCTTTGCAGATCCTCTTTGCTCCATTTCAGCTATCTTCCCTCTTCTTGAGGAAAGATCTCCGACAACATCTCCCATGAAATCTTCAGGTGTGACAACCTCCACACTCATTACTGGTTCAAGAAGTTTAACTCCAGCTTTTTTAGCACCATCTTTTAAGGCCATTGATCCAGCTATTTTGAAAGCCATTTCAGATGAATCAACATCGTGATAAGTACCATCTTTTAGTGTCGCTTTAACATTTACTAAAGGATAACCAGCAAGAACACCTGTTTCCATTGCAGCTTCTACACCCGCGTTTACAGAAGGAATATACTCTTTTGGAATTCTTCCGCTTTTAATCAAATCAACAAACTCATAACCATCTTCAATTGGCTCAAATTCCATAATTACATGGCCATACTGACCTCTACCACCACTCTGTCTAATGTATTTTGCTTCGACATCAGTTTTAGTTTTGAGTGCTTCTCTGTAAGCAACTTGAGGTTTACCAATATTTGCTTCTACTTTAAATTCTCTTTTTAACCTATCTACCAAAATATCAAGATGTAATTCACCCATACCGGAGATGATTGTTTGGCCTGTTTCTTCATCGGATTGCACTCTGAATGTAGGATCTTCTTCAGCCAGCTTTTGAAGACCTTCAGAAAGTTTTTCTTCATCTGCTTTTGACTTAGGTTCAATAGCTACAGAAATAACAGGTTCTGGAAATGTCATTGACTCTAATTGTATTAAATCTGATGAAGCTGAAAGTGTGTCTCCAGTCTTTGCGTTTTTAAGACCTACACCAGCAACAATATCACCGGCACAAATAAAATCTATATCTTCACGAGAGTTTGAGTGCATTCTGAGAATTCGACCTAATCGTTCTTCCTTACCAGTTGTTGTATTGGTAACTTTGTCACCCTTGTTTAAAGTTCCGGAATATACTCTAAAATATGTGAGCTTTCCAACGTGAGGGTCGCTTACCACTTTAAAAGCCAACGCAGAAAATGGATCGTCATCGCTATGATCTCTAGTTATTTCATTCTCTTCATCACCAGGTTTAAAACCTTTAACAGACTCAATATCCAAAGGTGAAGGAAGGTAATCTACAACTGCATCAAGTAACAGTTGTACACCTTTGTTTTTAAAAGCACTTCCAGCTAAAACTGGAACAAAAAGACCTTCTACTGTGCCTTTTCTTATTGCTTTCTTTATGTCTTCTTCAGTTAGTTCTTCGTCAGAAAAATATTTTTCAAGTACATCATCGTCAGCTTCCGCTACAACGTCTAGAAGCTCAGAACGTTTTAGCTCAGCTTCTTCTTTCAAATCTTCAGGAATGTCTCCCACTTCCCATTCTGATCCGTCATCTTTTGACCAAACATGGGCTTTCATAGTAACTAAATCTACAACACCAACGAAATCAGCCTCTGCACCAATTGGTATATGGAGCACTGCAGGCTTTGCTTCTAGTCTGTCAATAATTGATTGAACGTCGAAGTCAAAATCTGCTCCTGTCCTATCAAGTTTGTTTACAAAACAAATTCTTGGAACATTATATTTGTCAGCTTGTCTCCAGACTGTTTCTGATTGTGGCTCTACTCCTGCAACACCGTCAAAAACAGCAACGGCACCATCTAAAACTCTTAATGACCTCTCTACCTCAACAGTGAAGTCAACGTGGCCAGGTGTATCAATAATATTAATTGTATGCTTGTTCCATTCACAGGTTGTAGCAGCTGAAGTGATTGTAATTCCTCTTTCCTGCTCTTGTTCCATCCAATCCATAACAGCAGCACCGTCATGAACCTCGCCAATCTTGTAAGTTTTTCCTGTGTAATAGAGAACTCTCTCT
>CBFHGZ010000011.1:11841-16686 GCA_965655535.1 Candidatus Actinomarina sp. | reverse complement strand
TGTCAATGTTGTTTTACCAGCATCAATGTGAGCCATAATTCCAATATTTCTTAAATTCTTTAAATCAACTTCTCTAGACATATACCTACCACCTGTAATGAGCAAATGCTCTATTTGACTCTGCCATCTTATGGACGTCTTCTCTTTTCTTAACTGATGCACCTGTTTTGTTACTTGCATCTAAAATCTCTCTACCTAGCCTTTCAGACATTGTCTTCTCGCCTCTTTTTCTTGACGCATCAACCATCCATCTAATTGCTAGTGTTGTACTTCTTCTTTGAGGTACTTCCATTGGTACTTGATAATTTGTTCCACCAACTCTTCTAGATTTTGTTTCAATTTGTGGTCTTACATTTTCAAATGCATCTTTTAGTGTTGAGAGAGGATCGGAACCTGTTTGCTTTTCCACTAAATTTAAAGCTGAATAAACAATATTGCTTGCTATATCTTTTTTTCCGTCTAATAAAACTTGATTGATGATTTGAGAAACGAGAACACTATTGTAAATTGGATCAGGTTCTGGTTTTCTTTTTACTGATGGTCCTCTTCTCATTGTTAACCCTTTTTGCTTCCGTACCTTGACCTAGCTTGTTTTCTATCCGCCACACCAGCTGTATCTAACGCACCTCTAATAACCTTATATCTAACACCAGGTAAATCCTTAACTCTTCCACCTCTTACAAGTACTATTGAGTGCTCTTGTAAATTATGACCTTCACCAGGAATATAAGCTGTAACTTCAGTGCCAGTTGATAATCTCACTCTGCAAACTTTTCTTAATGCAGAGTTTGGTTTTTTAGGTGTAACAGTATATACACGTGTACAAACACCTCTTCTTTGAGGTGAACCCTTAAGTCCAGGTGTCTTTTCTTTAGACACTTTAGACTTTCTTCCTTTTCTTACCAACTGTTGTGTAGTAGGCATACTTAATCCAATCTAAAATTACTAATTTGGCTTACCGAAAATGAAGTATATGACGAATTTAAACTTACAACAACCTATTATTTATAAGTTTTTTATTCATCCTCCTCTTTATTTTCTTCACCTAACATAGCTAGCCATTGAGCAGGATTTGGGAGAGAATCATCTTCAGTAGCATCAGAAGATTCCGTCATGAATCCTAAATCAGAAACCTCAGGAGCGTCAGGTAAAGATGGTGCTAATTCTTGGTAAGCATTAGACCCTGTACCTGCAGGAATTAATGTTCCAATAATTACGTTCTCTTTTAATCCACTTAGAGAATCATTGCTTCTCTTCATGGCTGCTTCTGTGAGCACTCTTGTAGTTTCCTGGAATGAAGCAGCTGATAACCATGAGTCTGTTGCAAGGCTAGCTTTTGTGATACCCATAAGCTCAGGTCTACCTTCAGCTGGTGTCTTTCCATCTTTCACCAATTCTTGATTGGCTTTTCTAAATTGTGTTGAATCAACTAACTCGTTAGGTAGATAATCAGAGTCATTAGATTTTACAATTCTAACTCTTCTTATCATCTGTCGAACAATCATTTCAACATGCTTATCATGAACTTCAACTCCTTGGTCTCTATAGGTCTTTTGGACCTCGTCAACCAAATATTCTTGACAAGTTCTTACTCCATTAATTTGTAAAACTTCTTTAGGATCTTTTGGACCAGTTGTTAAAGCTTGTCCAGCTTCTACGGTGTCACCTTGATTTGAAATTAAAATCTGTCTTCTAAGAACCAATAATTCAACTTCCTCTTTTTCATTTGCAATCAATACCTGTCTATTTCCTTCTGGTGTTACTTCTATAGACTTAATTTTTCCGTTAATTGGAGACAGTACAGATTTACCTTTAGGTGTTCTAGCTTCAAATAGCTCAACAATTCTTGGTAGACCAGATGTAATATCTAAACCGACAACTCCTCCAGTATGGAATGTTCTCATAGTAAGCTGAGTTCCAGGCTCACCAATTGATTGAGCGGATATGATACCTACAGCTTCACCAACTTCAACTGGTTTACCGGTTGCCAAACTAAATCCATAACATAAAGGATCCATTGATTCTGGATCAAGAGAGTTGAATGGTGTAAGCACATTAACATCTTCAACACCAGATTTTCCAATAGCATCCAAGACTTCAGCATCAATATATGTACCTTTAGACAACTTTTTGCCATTTTCAAGTTCAACAACTTTTTTATCTACTTTAACGTCTTCAGCGAGAACACGTCCATATAAAGTTGAGAATAAATACCTACTTACCTTGCCATTAACCATGACTTTTTTGTTGGTACCTCTCCAGTCAATATTGTCATCGCCAATGTCTTTTACAACAATTCCTGCAGCAACATCAACAAGTCTTCTTGTTAGATATCCTGAGTCAGCAGTTCTCAACGCTGTATCAGCAAGACCCTTTCTAGCACCGTGGGTAGATATGAAATACTCTAGAACTGACATTCCCTCTCTGAAGTTACTTTTTATAGGACTTTCAATGATGTCACCTTTAGGATTTGCTACAAGACCTCTCATGCCAGCTAATTGTCTAACCTGCATCATGTTGCCTCTAGCACCAGATTTGACCATCATATCAACAGGATTAAACTTTTCTGCTTCTAGCTCAAGCTTCATTGCGTCTTGAACTTCCTCAGTAGCTTCGTTCCAAATTTCAATAATTCTCTGTTTTCTTTCCGTCTCAGTAATTACATCATCTTTAAATTGCTTCATGACTTTTTCAGCTTCAGCTTCATGTTTTTGAAGAATTTGTGCTTTAGATGGAGGAGTTTTTACATCATTCATTGAAACTGTTAATCCAGCTTTAGCACCAAATGTAAAACCTTTGCTCTTCATTGCATCTAAAAAGATTCTTAATTCAGCTTTGTTATATCTTTCGATTACTTCAGAAATAATTTTTCTCATTTCATTCTTTCTGATTGAAGCTTGAATGTATGGAAAGTTTGAAGGCAAAATCGAATTAAAATGTAGCCTTCCTAATGTTGTTGTTAACAACTTCTCACCATTAACAGGCTCATTAGTCAATAGCTCTGAAAATCTTCCAATTAATTCAGAATGCATCTCCGGATCACCAGCAAGATCTCCGACACGAACATTTATTGGAGTTTGTAGACCAATATGTCCGTTTTCATAAGCAATTTGTGCTTCATTAAAATCTACAAAATTGTGATTTGAACTCTCTAATGATTCATAACATTCTGTTAAATAGTACAATCCAATAACCATATCCTGGCTAGGTGAAACAATTGGATTACCAGATGCAGGTGATAAAACATTGTTTGTTGAAAGCATTAAGACCCTTGCTTCTGCTTGTGCTTCTGCGGAAAGTGGCACGTGAACAGCCATTTGATCACCATCAAAGTCAGCATTAAAAGCTTCACAAACTAATGGATGAACTTGAATTGCTTTACCTTCTACTAATATAGGTTCAAAAGCTTGGATGCCTAATCTGTGTAATGTAGGAGCTCTGTTTAATAAAACTGGATGCTCTTCAATTACTTCAGCTAATACATCCCAAACTTGAGCTCGAGATCTTTCAACCATTCTCTTTGCTGATTTTATATTTTGAGCTAAACCAAGTTCTACTAACCTTTTCATTACAAAAGGTTTAAACAGCTCTAATGCCATCATTTTAGGAAGACCACATTGTTGTAATTCGAGATGAGGACCAACAACAATAACGGACCTAGCAGAATAATCTACTCTCTTACCAAGAAGGTTTTGTCTAAATCTTCCTTGTTTTCCTTTGAGCATATCAGATAAAGATTTGAGGCCACGACCACCTGCACCTGCAACTGCTCTTCCTCTTCTACCATTATCGAATAATGCATCAACTGATTCTTGAAGCATTCTTTTTTCATTACTAATAATTATTTCAGGAGCACCTAATTCAATTAGCTTTTTCAACCTATTATTTCTGTTGATTAACCTTCTATAAAGATCGTTTAGATCGGAAGTTGCAAACCTACCACCATCTAGTTGAACCATTGGTCTTAGCTCAGGTGGAATAACTGGAATGACTTCAAGAATCATTGCTTCAGGTGGATTTTTTCCATCAGCAAACGGCTTAATGACTTTCATTCTTTGTATGGCTCTTTGTCTTCTTTGAGCGGACTTTGAATCTAAGTCCGTTTCAAGTTTTTCCATTTCAGCTTTGAGATCAACTAACTGGACTAATTCTCTTACAGCTTCTGCTCCCATGCCGCCAGTAAAATATTCATCATATTTATCAATCATTTCACGCCATAGAACATCATTCTCAATTAAAGTTTTTGGTTTTAATGTTTTAAGTGTAGAGAAAGCTTCTTCAATTACTTTAATTTCAGCATCAGACTTAGCTTTTTTTTGTTTAATTTCTTTTTCAACTTCTTTTTTTCTAATTTGAATTTCTGGTTCCGGGATTTTGGCATTTTCCATGGCCTTAATCTCTGTATCCATTTGCTTAATACGTTTCTTTTCCCAATCTTCAAAATCTTCATTTACAATCTCTACCTCAGCAACAACTGCTTCTTCAAGCTCAGCAAGATCTTTTGTTCTTTTTTTATCATCAATTGAAACTACTAAGTAAGCAGCAAAATAAATTACTTTTTCAAGCTCTTTAGGTGACATATCAAGAAAATAACCTAACCTGCTTGGCACACCTTTGAAATACCAAATATGAGTTACAGGAGCTGCTAATTCAATGTGACCCATTCTTTCTCTTCGAACTTCACGTCTTGTAACTTCTACTCCACATCTTTCACAAACTATTCCTCGATACCTAATTCTTTTATATCTACCACATGAGCATTCCCAGTCTTTAGTAGGACCAAAAATTCTTTCATCAAATAGTCCGTCTTTTTCTGGTTTTAAAGTTCGGTAGTTAATTGTTTCT